>JBJMII010000181.1:0-34444 GCA_045806925.1 Mycobacteriales bacterium | reverse complement strand
TGCCCGGCCTGGTCGACTCGCACGTGCACGTGAACGAGCCCGGCCGGACGGAGTGGGAGGGCTTCGCGACCGGCACCGCGGCCGCCGCGGCCGGCGGCATCACCACGATCGTCGACATGCCGCTCAACAGCGTGCCGCCGACCGTGGACACCGGCGCGCTGGCGGTCAAGCGGGCCGCGGCGGCCGGGCAGGTGCACGTCGACGTCGCCTTCTGGGGCGGTGCGGTGCCGGCGAGCCTCGGCGGGCTCCGGGCACTGCACGACGCCGGCGTGGTCGGGGTGAAGTGCTTCCTGCTCGACTCCGGGGTGCCGGAGTTCCCGCCGCTGGACCCCGGGCAGCTGCGCGCCGCGCTGGCCGAGCTGGCCGTCTTCGACGGGCTGCTCATCGCGCACTGCGAGGACCCGGCGACCATCGCGGCCGCGCCGCCGGCCGCCGGCCGCGCCTACCCGAGCTTCGTCCGGTCCCGGCCGCCGGAGGCGGAGACCCGCGCGGTCGCCGGGCTGCTCGAGGCCGCCCGGGCCACCGGCGCCCGGGTGCACGTCGTGCACGTCTCGGCCGCGGCGGTGCTGCCGCTGCTGGCCGCCGCGACCGCCGACGGCGTCCGGGTCACCGCCGAGACCTGCCCGCACTACCTGACGCTGGCCGCCGAGGACGTGCCGGCCGGCGCGACCGAGGCGAAGTGCTGCCCGCCGGTCCGCGACCGGGCCAATCGGGAGGCGCTGTGGGCCGGGCTGCGCGCCGGCACGCTCGGCTGCGTGGTCTCCGACCACTCGCCCTGCCCGCCGGAGCTCAAGCGCTTCGACACCGGGGACTTCGGGGCCGCCTGGGGCGGGATCTCGTCGGTGCAGCTGGCGCTGCCGCTGGTGTGGACGGGGGCCCGGGAGCGGGGCTCTACGCTGCCCGACGTGGTGCGATGGATGGCGGAGGGGCCGGCCGGGCTGGCCGGGCTGGCCGGGAAGGGCCGGATCGCGCCGGGCTTCGACGCGGACCTGGTGGCCTTCGCGCCGGAGGAGACGTTCGTGGTGGACCCGGCGGGGCTGCGGCACCGGCACCCGGTCAGCCCGTACGCGGGGCGGCGGCTGCACGGCGTGGTCCGCACGACCTGGCTGCGCGGCCGGGAGACCGGCGCCGAGCCGTTCGGGGAGCTGCTGGAGCGGTCCCGGTGACCGACTTCACGACGCTGCCGGACCTGGCGTCCCGGGCCGTCGGCGGCGCGGCGGTGGCGGCGAACGACGAGTCCTTCGCGGAGCGGGAGAACCTGCTGCGGCCCGGCCCGCCGGAGCGGCACGACGACTTCGGGCACAAGGGCAAGGTCTACGACGGCTGGGAGACCCGCCGCCGGCGTACGCCGGGCACGGACTGGGTGATCGTCCGGCTCGGCGTCCCGGGGCTGGTGCACGGCGTGGTCGTGGACACCAGCTTCTTCACCGGCAACTACCCACCCCGGGCCTCGGTCGACGGGCTCGCGGTCGAGGGCTACCCGACGGCGGAGGCACTGGCCGCGGCGGAGTGGACGCCGCTCCTGCCGGCCGTGCAGCTGCGGGGCGACACCCGCAACGCCTTCCCGGTCGAGTGCGGGCAGCGCTTCACCCACGTCCGGCTCACCATCGACCCGGACGGCGGGGTGGCCCGGCTGCGGGTGCACGGAACGCCGGTGGCCGACCCGCGGCTGCTGGACGCCGGACCGGTCGACCTGGCCGCGCTGGAGAACGGCGGGCTGGTCGCCGGCTGCAGCAACGCCTTCTACTCGGCACCGACCCGGCTGATCTCCCCCGGCCTGGCCCGCAGCATGGGTGAGGGCTGGGAGACCGCGCGGCGGCGGCACGCCGGCAACGACTGGGTGACCGTGCGGCTGGCCACCACCGGAGTGGTGCGGCTGGCCGAGCTGGACACCAGCTGGTTCCTGCACAACGCTCCGGGCGCGGCCCGGCTGACCGGCTGCGTGCCGGACCGCTCCCAGCCGAACGACCCGGCGACCTGGCCGGAGCTGCTCCCCCGCGCCCCGCTGCTGCCGGACACCCGGCACCGCTTCGTGCTGGCCGGCGGGCCGGCGGTGACCGACGTGCGGCTCGACGTCTACCCGGACGGCGGGATGGCCCGGTTGCGGCTGTGGGGGGTGCCGACCGCGGCCGGCCGGTCCCGGCTGGGGCGGACCTGGTTCGACACGCTGCCGGCCGCGCAGGCGGTCGAGGTGCTGGTCGCCGCCGGGGTGCCCGCCGCCGAGGCGGTCGCCGCCGCGGACGGTCGCCCCACGCTCGGCGCCGGCCCGGTGCCGCCGGCCGTCGCCGCCCTGCTCGACGGCCCCGGCGGCTGACCCTCGCCGGCGAGATCAGGTTCACCAAGCTGGCGACCACCCGAGCGTCCTGCTGACGAGCGTCGCCCCCCGATGATCAGGTTCACCAAGCTGGTGACCACCTGAGCCCCCGATCCGGGCGCCTCGCGGGTCAGCCGCTCAGGGAACGTGATCGCGGGCCCCCGCACCAGCCGCCCACGCCGACGCCACCACCCGCCGGCGGGTGCGCACCGCCCGGCACAATGCCGGGATGTCCGAACCGCAGCCGGCCGACCTGCTGGTCGCCGGTGCCGAGCACGTCGCCACGGTGGACGCGGACCGGCGGGAGATCGCCGGCGGCTGGGTCGCGCTGACCGGCGGCCGGGTCAGCGCGCTCGGCGGGCCCGCCGACCCGCCGCCGCCGGCCCGCCGGACGCTGCGCGCCGACGGGTGCCTGGTCACCCCGGGCCTGGTCAACACCCATCACCACCTCTACCAGAACCTCACCCGGGCGTACGCGCCGGCGCTGACCGGCAGCCTCTTCGACTGGCTGACCACGCTCTATCCACTGTGGACCGGGCTGGACGAGGAGGCCGGGTACGTCTCCGCGTACGTGGGCCTGACGGAGCTGGCGCTCGGCGGCTGCACCACCTCGACCGACCACCTGTACGTGCACCCGCGCGGCGCCGGCGACCTGATCTCCGCCGAGATCGCCGCCGCGACCGAGCTGGGGATGCGCTTCCACCCGACCCGCGGCTCGATGTCGCTGTCGGTCAAGGACGGCGGGCTGCCGCCGGACGAGGTGGTGCAGGACGAGGACGAGATCCTGGCCGACTCCGAGCGGCTGGTCGCCCGGCACCACGACCGCTCCCCCACCGCGATGGTGCGGATCGCGCTGGCGCCCTGCTCGCCCTTCTCGGTTACCGCCGAGCTGATGCGGGCGACGGCCGAGCTGGCCGAGCGGCTCGACGTCCGGCTGCACACCCACCTCGCCGAGGACCCCGACGAGGACGACTTCTGCCTGGCCACCTTCGGCCGGCGGCCGGTCGAGCACTTCGAGGACGTCGGCTGGGCCACCGGCCGGTCCTGGGTGGCGCACTGCATCCAGCCCAACCCGGCCGAGGTGGCCCGGCTCGGCGGCTGGGGCACCGGGGTGGCGCACTGCCCGAGCAGCAACCTCATCCTCGGCGCCGGGCTGGCCCCGGTCCGCGAGCTGCGCGAGGCCGGAGCGCCGGTCGGCCTGGGCTGCGACGGGTCGGCGTCCGCGGACTCGGCGTCGCTGTGGCTGGAGGCGCGCACCGCGATGCTGCTGGGCAAGCTGCGGCACGGGCCCGGCTCGACGTCCGCCCGGGACGCGCTGGAGATCGCCACCCGGGGCGGCGCGGCCTGCCTCGGCCGCGCCGGCGAGATCGGCGAGCTGTCCGTCGGGGCCTGCGCCGACCTCGCGGTCTGGCCGCTGACCGGGGTGCCGTACGCGGGCGCGCTGTCCGACCCGGTGGAGGCCTGGCTGCGCTGCGGGCCCACCGCGGCCCGGCACACCGTCGTCGCCGGTGAGCCGGTCGTGCTCGGCGGAGCACCGGTGCACCCGGGCGTGGCCGAGATGCTCGCCCGGCACCGCATCGTCGCCGCCCGCCTGCAGGCCCCTGGATGATCATGTCTGCGGGCCGGCTCCTTCAGAACGCCCGCTGGTACGGACGAGGACACGCGCAAGGGCGACCGGTCCCGCGGGACGCTAACCGGCGCCGGTGGCGCGGTGCAGCTTGAGCGCGAGCTGGACCTCCAGCGCGCGGTCCGGGGTGTTCCAGTCGTCGCCGAGCAGCCGGCCGATCCGCTCCAGCCGCTGCGCCACCGTGTTGACGTGCACGTGCAGCACCTCGCGGGTGCGGGCCAGGCTGCCGCCGTGCGCGAAGTACTGCTCCAGGGTGGCGAGCAGCCCGGTGCCCCGGCGCTCGTCGTAGTCCAGCAGCGGGCCGAGGGTGCGCCGGACGAAGCCGCCGGCGTCCCGGCTGTCCCCCAGCACCAGGCCGAGGAAGCCGAGGTCGGCCATCGCCCCGCCGGTGCCCCGCCGGCCGAGCGCGAGCATCGCCTCCAGGCAGCGCTCGGCGTCCGCGTGCGCGGCCGCCACCCCCTCCGGGCCCTCGCCCGGGCCGCCGGCGCCGGCCGTGACCGGGCTGCCCAGCCCGTGCTCCAGCGCCTGCGCGACGGCTCGGGCGGCCAGCGCGGGGTCCTGCTGCGGCAGCATCAGCAGCACCCGCCCGGAGTGCGAGCCGGATAGCCCCTTGCGGTCGGCGGCCAGCCGGGTGGCGTACGAGGCGACCCGCTGCCGGGGCAGCTCGCCGGCGTCGACGGCCACCACGCTGTGCGGGGTGTCCAGGTCGACGCCGAGCCGGCGGGCCCGCTCCCGCAGGCTGTCCGGGTCCCGCCGCGGCGCGGCCAGCAGGTCGCCGAGCAATTCGCCGCGGACCCGCTCCTCGGCGTCCGCCGCGGACCGGCGGAAGAGCAGCAGCAGCGCGGTCACCAGCGCGGCCCGCTCCAGGATCCGCTGGTCGGCGCCGGCCAGGTCGGGCACCCCGGACAGCACCAGCGCGCCGAGCTGCTCGGGGCCGGCGGCCACCGCGGCCACCACGCAGGCGCCGGCGTGCACGGCCCGGCCGGAGGTCCGGGACGCGGCGACAGCGTCGGCCAGCGTGGCCTCGTCCGGGCAGCCCGCGACCGGCGGCGGCCCGGCGGCACCGGCGGCCCCGGCAACCGGGTGCCCGGCGCGGGCCGGGGGACCGCCGGCGCCGGCCCGGCTGTCCGTCGCCGGCGCGGTGGACGCCAGCACCCGCCCGTCGGCGTCGAGCACCAGCAGGGCGCCGCCGAGCACGTCGCTGACCGCCGCGGCGACGTCCTCGACCCCGCCGCCGCGCAGCACCAGGTCGGCCAGCCGGTCGTGCGCCGCCGCGGCCCGCTCCACGGACTCGCTGTGCGCGCGGACCAGCTGGTTGGCCGTGTTCAGCTCGTCCAGCGCGGCCCGGGTCTCGTGCAGCAGCCGGGCGTTGTCGATCGCGACCGCGGCGTGCGCGGCCAGCGAGGCGAGCAGGGTCACCTCGTCCCGGGCGAACGGCCGCTCGCTCCGGTTGGCGGCCATCAGCACGCCGATGACCGTCGAGCCGAGCCGCAGCGGCACGCCGAGGATGGCGACCAGCCCCTCGTCCCGGACCGCGGTGTCGATCTCCTCGGTGTGCCGGAACTGCAGGTCCTTCGGGTAGTTGGGGGTCGAGTACGGGGTGGCGGTCTGGGCGACCAGCCCGCCGAGCCCGACCCCGAGCGGGAGCCGCAACCGCTGGAAGCTGGCCGCCACGCTGCCGTCGGTCACCCGCATGTACGTGTCGCCGGCGTCCGGGTCCTTCAGCGTCAGGTACGCCACGTCGGTGCCGAGCAGCCGCCGGGACCGCCGCACGATCGCCTGCAGCACCGCGTCCAGGTCCTGCAGCGCGGCGATCTCGCCGGCCGTGTCGAACAGCGCCACCAGCTCGGCCTCCCGCTGCCGGCGGCGCTCGAGGGTGGCCCGGACCTGCAGCGCGTACCGCTTGGCCAGCTCGAGCTCGTCGATCTCGGCCGCCGGCGCCCGGCGGGCCCGGGCCTCCACCAGCGGCCGCTCGTACTCGACCACGGCGGCGTCGCGCGCCAGCAGCTCGAGGAAGACGGCGGCGCCCATGCCCGCCATCTTCCCCATGGGTCGCGCCGCCGTCAGCGGGCGGTCCAGCCGCCGTCGAGCACGAGCGACGACCCGGTGACGAACGAGGCTGCCGGCGAGCACAGGTAGGCGACCGCCTCGGCCACCTCGACCGGCTCGATCAGCCGCTTGACGGCCGCCGGCTCCAGCATCACCCGCTGCACCACCTCGTCCGTGGACAGCCCGTGCGCCTCCGCCTGCGCCTCGATCTGCCGCTGCACCAGCGGTGTCCGCACGTACGCCGGGTTCACGCAGTTGCAGGTGACGCCGTGTTCGGCGCCCTCCAGCGCCACCACCTTGGACAGGCCCTCCAGGCCGTGCTTCGCCGCCACGTACGCCGCCTTGTACGGCGAGGCGCGCAGCCCGTGCACCGAGGAGATGTTGACGATGCGGCCCCAGCCCTGCCCGTACATGTGCGGGAGCACCGCCCGGACCAGCCGGAACGGCGCCTCCAGCATCACCCGGAGGATCAGCGAGAAGCGCTCCGGCGGGAAGTCCTGCACCGGCGCGACGTGCTGCAGGCCGGCGTTGTTGACCAGCACGTCCGGCTCCCGGCCGGTCCAGTCGAAGCGGTCCACCGCGTCGAGGTCGGCCAGGTCGAGCCCGACCGCCTCGCCGTCCACCTCGTCGGCCGCCGCCTTCGCCGCCTCGCCGTCCAGGTCGAGCACCACCACCCGGGCACCGGCCGCGGCCAGCCGGCGGGCGCAGGCCCGGCCGATGCCGCTGGCCGCGCCGGTGACCACCGCGGTCCGGCCGGCCAGGTCGGCAGCGGGGTCCATGCTCGGACCGTAACCACGGGCCAGCCCATTGGGCATGGGTGTCGCTGACACATCGGGCGTCATCTCGATGTGTCCTCAGCAGGTGTTCACGACGTCGCCGGCGGGACGCGGGATGGTCCGGCTGGGCGGCGGCGCGATGCCGTCGTCCACCCACGCCTCGAGCGCGGCGAAGGCGTCCCGGTAGCACGGCAGGATCGGCCGGACCACCTCGGGCAGGGCGCCGTAGAGCCCGTCGACGTGGTTGCCGTCCTCGACCACGTAGTAGCGGTGCAGCCGGCCGCGGCCCTGCCCGGCGATCAGCCGGGTGTAGACGTCCGAGTCGGTGGCCTTCGGCAGCAGCGTGTCCAGGGTGCCGTGCAGGGTGAGCATCGGCTTGCCGATCCGGCCGGTGAGCTGCACCCGGGCCACCGCCCGCCGCACCTCGGCGGGCCGGCTGAAGTAGTCGTAGTCGGCGTCGCAGCTCGGCGTGCCGCTGGCGCAGAACGGGATCCCGGCCTGCAGCGCGCCGTCGTAGCCGGGGTCGAGCTCCTCCCGGTAGATCCGCTGCGTGAGGTCCCAGTAGACCTGGTAGTGGAAGGCCCACAGCGGCTCCGAGCCGGGGGCGAAGCCGGCCTCGATCATCTCCTGGTGCGCGGCTGTGCTCCCGGCGCCGCCGGCCGCGTACCGCGGGTACGCCCGGAGCGCGGTCGGCAGGTAGGTGAGCAGGTTGGGCCCGTCCGCCCGGAAGAGCGTGCCCTCCCAGTCGACGCCGCCGTCGTAGAGCCCGGGCACGTTCTCCAGCTGCCAGCGGGCCAGGTAGCCGCCGTTGGACAGGCCGGTCACGTACGTCCGGCGGGCCGGGCCGCCGTACCGCAGCGCCACCGCGGCCTTGGCCGCGACGGCGAGCTGGGTGACCCGGTGGTTCCACTCCACGATCGCGTCGCCCGGGCGGGTGCCGTCGGTGTAGAAGGCGGCGCCGGTGTTGCCCTTGTCGGTGGCGGCGAAGGCGTAGCCGCGGGCCAGCACCCAGTCGGAGATCGCGACGTCGTTCGCGTACTGCCGGCGGACGCCGGGGGCGCCGGTGATGACGAGCCCGCCGTTCCAGTGCTCCGGCAGCCGCAGCACGAACTGGGAGTCGTGGTTCCAGCCATGGTTGGCGTTGGACGTCGAGCTGTCCGGGAAGTAGCCGTCCACCTGGATGCCCGGGACGCCGGTCGGGTTGAGGGTGCCGGCGGCGGTCAGCCCGGCATAGTCGGCGGGCACCGTGTGGCCGCTGGCCACCGTCCCGGCCGTGGTCAGGTCGGCCAGGCAGGCCACCTCCTGGCGCTGGGCCCCCGGCACGTGCGCGCGGGCCAGGCCGGGGCAGTCGGCCGCCTGCGCGGTCGCCGCGGCGGTCACCGGTGCGGCCGTCACCGCCAGCGCGCCAACCAGCACGAGCACCCCCGTGCGGAATTTTCGCAGCGTCATCGCTCGCCTCTTCCCGGGTCGTCTGGCCGTGGCCATCGATGCTCTCCGGGGCCGCCGCCTGCGAAAACGTCCCCATCACCCACAACCGACGGCGGCGGGATGTTTCGGGTCCACTCATGCCAAGCCCCTCGCGCTGGCGGCGATCGTGTTGCAACATCGGAAAGTCCGGGGACAGTCAATGGGCGACGGTCGACGGAGGGAGTCGCGGGTGGCACGCAGCGAGACGGGACGCCGGCTGGGGGGCTGGGCCGCCGGCCGCCGCCTCGCCGCCGCCGCGGCGGTGATCGTCGCACTGGCCACCACCGCGGTCGGGGTCGCGCCGCCGACCGCGCTGACCGCCGCGCTGGTCCCGCCGCCCGGGGACGGGCTGGCGGCCTGGCCCGGCTGGTCCGTGCGGGACCCGGACGAGCAGCAGCGGGCACTGGCCGCGCTGTTGCTGCGGGAGCGGCAGACGGCCGCGCATCGAGCCACCCCGGCGCCGGCGACCGCTCCGGTCACGCCGCCGGCCAGCACGGCCGGCGGGGGGACGGTGCTGGTCGGCCCGGAGGCGGTGGCGATCGCGCTGCGGTACGCGCTGGGGCAGGTCGGCAAGCCGTACGTGTGGGGCGCGCAGGGGCCGGACGCGTACGACTGCTCGGGGCTGACGATGAGCGCGTACGCGGCCGCCGGGGTGCTGCTGCCGCGCACGTCGGTCGACCAGGCGCGGGTCGGCAAGCCGGTCGAGCTGGCCAACCTGCTGCCCGGTGACCTGGTCTTCTGGGCGTACTTCCCGGCGGACCTGTCGACCGTGCACCACGTCGCGCTCTACCTCGGCGGCGGGACGGTGGTGCAGGCACCGCAGCCCGGCGACCGGGTCAAGGTGAGCCGGCTGTGGCTGTCCGGCTATGCCGGGGCGGTGCGGGTGGCCGGGGGGCCGGCGACGGCGACGCTGCCGGCGCCGCCGCCGGGAGGCTCCGTGCCGACCGGCGCTCCCCCGTGGAGCACCGGCTCCGGCACGACCGGCCAAGGGACCACGCCGCCCGCCAGCAGCCGGCCGCGGAGCACCGGCCCCGGCACGAACCGGCAGGGGACCCCGCCGCCCGGCACGAGCCGGCCGGGGAGCACCGGCGCCGGTGCCACCGGTCCGGCGCCGCCGCCGGCCAGCCCGGCGGCGCCGAGGAGCCCGGCTCCCAGCCCGCCGCCCGGCACTCCGCTGCCGGTACCCAGCCCGCCGAGCACCCCCTTGCCCACCATTCCGGCGCTGACCACGCCGCCGGTGATCCCGGACGCCGCCCCGGTTCCGAGCACACCCGGCGCCGTGCCGACGGCGGCTGGGGACAGCACCGCCCCGGACCCGACCGCCCCGGACCCGACCGCCCCGGACCCGACCGCCCCGGACCCGACCGCCCCGGACCCGACCACCACCCCGGACCCGACCACCACCCCGGACCCGACCACCACCCCGGACCCGACCACCACCCCGGACCCGACCACCACCCCGGACCCGACGACGCCGCCGGCGACCCCGGACGCCACCACTCCACCCCCGACCACGGCACCGCCGGCTCCGACCACGCCGCCGGTCACCCCGGACGCCACCACCCCACCCCCGACCACGCCACCCCCGACCACCCCGGCCCCGACCCCACTCCCGAGCACGCCACCCCCGTCGACGCCGCCGCCGACCGCACCGAGCCCGACCCGCACCTCCACCCCGTAGGCCGGCAGGGACCGGACGCGGCCGAGCTACGGGACGGTGCGGGGCAGCGCCGCGCAGTCCACCTCGTCGCGGACGGCAGCCGGCTGCGGCGCCGGCTGGCGCGAGGTGGCCAGGACGGAGCCGAGCAGGACGAGAGCGAAGCCGGCCGCGGTGGCCACGGTGAAGGACTCGCCCAGGACGAGGACACCGAGCAGGACGGCGACCGCCGGGTTGACGTACGTGATCACGGTGGAGCGGGCGGCGCCGACCTCGGCGATCAGCTCGAAGAAGACCAGGAACCCGACCGCGGTGCAGACCACCGCCAGCACCACCACGGCGAGCGTCGCCCGGCCCGACGGCCAGCTCGGTGGCGCCTCGACCAGCCCCGCGGGCAGGTACGCCAGCGCGGAGATCGCCAGCGACGCCGCGACGACGCCCAGCGCGGGCAGGTCGGCGAGGCTGCGGGCGAGGACGAACGGCCCGGCCGCGTAGCACACCGCGACCAGTGCGACGGCCGCGACCGCCCTGGCGTCGCCGACGCCGACCTCGAAGCCGACCAGCGCGGCGACCCCGGCGAGCCCGACCAGCAGCCCGACCAGCCGGCGGCCGCCCAGCCGCTCCCGGTCCGGGCCGAGCCGGCCGAGCAGCGCGCCGACCAGCGGGACGCCGGCCACCAGCAGGCCGGTCAGCGAGCTGGACAGGCGCTGCTCGGCGAAGCCGAGCAGGAGCCACGGCGCGCAGATCTCCACGCCGGTGTAGAGCAGCAGCGGCCGCCAGCGCGGCAGCACCGGCCGGATCAGTCCGCGGGCCAGCGCGACCGGCAGCAGCAGCGCGGTGGCCAGCGCGGTCCGGCCGAGCACCATGGTGGCCGGCGCGATCTCGTCCACCGCGACCTTGATCAGCAGGTACGGGATGCCCCAGATGACGGCCATCGCCACGAAGAGCGTCCAGCCGCGGCGGCTCACGGCGACCACCGGTCCTCTCGGGTCAGGGAAGGATCCACAGATCATCGACCTCCGGAGGCCGCTGGTTGTTCCCGAGGCGGCGCCGGCACAACACCGGCGCAACCGGGTAGGACGCTGCGAGCACCCCCACCGCCCAGGAGGTCCGATGTCCGCTGCCCGGGCCCGGCCCATGCTGCTCGCGGCCGCCGCGCTGCTGCTGTCCGCGCTGCTGCTGTCCGCGCTGCTGGCCGGCTGCGCGGTGGGTGTGGACTCCGGGGGCGGCGGCGCCTCGTCCGGCCCGACGGACCAGGTGGACGCCGACTCGCTGGCCGGCGACGAGCGGGCCGCGGTCGGGGCGACCGACGCCTTCTGGCGGCAGGACTTCCCGGACGTCTTCGGCCGGTCGTACCGGTCGCCGCAGGTCAAGGGCGGCTACCGGGGCAGCCGCGGCCCCAGCTGCGGCGGCGAGCCGCCGGTGCCGTTCAACGCCTTCTACTGCCCGAGCCAGGACTTCCTCGCCTGGGACCAGGAGCTGATGGCCGCCGGCTACCGGCAGATCGGCGACGCCTGGGTCTACCTCATCATCGCGCACGAGTGGGGGCACGCGATCCAGGCCCGACTGCAGCGCGACCAGGTCTCGGTCGCGGCCGAGCTGCAGGCCGACTGCCTGGCCGGCGCGACCATCTTCGGAGCCGCCCGCCGGGGCCTGGTGCAGCTGGAACCCGGCGACACCGACGAGCTGGCCAGGACACTGGCCGCGGTGGCCGACGACTACCCCTGGACCAAGGAGAGCGACCACGGCGACGCCCGGGAGCGGATCGCCGCCTTCAACCGCGGTGCGGATCGCGGTGTCAAGGCCTGCATCGCGAGTTAGGGCGCGGCCGGCCGGGCGACGGATGCGCGGATAATCGGGACGAGCATGCCGGGATGGATCGAGATAGTACGGGATAGTGCAGCCAGCACAGGATCTGGCCAGTCGTCTCGATTGTTCGCAGCCAATACGAGATATGGACATCCCGGGAGGTTCGCTACTAGCATGCCGCCTACACGGCATCCCCGCTCCCGCCGTCCCGCTCCTGGTCAGGAGTGCCACAGTGGTCAGTCCGAGCCCGCTCGGCGGCTCGCGCGCCGTCGCTGACCTGGACCCCGCCCTGGATGCCGCCCTGGACCTGGTCTCCAGCCGTGCCGCCGGCTGGGCCGACGCCCCGGTCGCGGACGTCCTGGCGCTGGTGCGCGAGTCGCTCCAGGCGACGGCGTCGGTCGCCGACGAATGGGTGCAGGCGTGCGCGGCGGCCAAGCACGTCGAGTCGAGCCCCGCGGCCGCCGAGGAGTGGTCGCTGGGGCCGCTGCCGACGGCCCGGTTCCTGCGCCTGCTGGAACGGTCGCTGACCGACATCGCGGCCGGCTCCCGGCCCCGGTTGTTCGGGCCGCCCCGGCCCGGACCCGGGTCGCGCACCCGGGTGCCGGTGCTGCACAGCGACCGCTACGACCGGCTGCTGTTCCCCGGCTTCGCCGCGGAGGCCTGGCTTCCCGGCCGGCGGAGCCCGGCGGAGATCGCGGCCGGACAGGCCGCCGCGTTCTTCGGTGCCGGCGACCCGGGCGCCACGGTCGTGCTCGGCGCCGGGAACGTCTCGGCGATCCCGGCCGCCGACGCGGTGGAGATGCTGGTGGTGCGGCGGCGCACGGTGCTGCTCAAGCTCAGCCCCGTCAACGACTACCTGGCGCCGGTGCTCGGCCGCGCGCTGGCGCCGTTCGTCCGCCGGGGCGTGCTCGCCGTGGTACGCGGCGCCGCCGACGCCGGCGCCCGCCTGGTGAGCGACCGGCGGGCCCGGTTCGTCCACGTCACCGGCTCGGCCGCGACCTGGCGGGCGGTGTCGGCCGCGCGGACCGGGGCCGGTCTCGGCATGGACGGCTCGACGGCGGAGCTGGGCAACGTGACCCCGGTGATCGTCGTACCCGGGACCTGGTCCCGCTCCCAGCTGCGTTACCAGGCCGAGAACGTTGCCATGATGATCGTCAACAACGGCGGCTTCAACTGCGCGGCGGCCCGGGTGCTGGTCACCAGCGGCAGCTGGCCGCAGCGCGGCGAGTTCCTGGGCTGCCTCGCCGCCGCGCTCCGGCAGGTGCCGGCCCGCTACCCCTACTATCCCGGAGCCGAGAGCCGGCTGGCCGAGGTCCGGCACGACCACCCGGACGCGCTGCGGCTCGGCTCCGGCCCGCCGGAGGCCACGCCGTGGCTGCTGGTTCCCGGCCTCGACGCCCTGGACGCCGACGAGCGGCTGTTCCGCGAGGAGTGCTTCGCGCCGGTGCTCGCCGAGGTGCCGCTCGGCACCGGCTCGGCGCAGCAGCACCTGCGGGCGGCGACGCAGTGGGCCAACGAGCAGCTGTGCGGCGACCTGTGCGCCGGCATCGTCGTCGATCCCCGGACGAGGCTGCGCCCGGGGGTGCGCCGCGCGCTGGGCTCGGCGGTCGCCGACCTGCGCTACGGCACCGTCGCCGTCAACCACTGGCCGGCCATGTCGTACGCGTTCGGCTCGGTCCCCTGGGGGCCGTACGGGCGTGCGGACGGCCGGTCGGCCTCGGGAGTGGGCGTCGTGCACAACAGCCAGATGCTGCCCGACGTCGAGAAGGTGGTGCTGCGGGGGCCGTTCCGGGTGCGCCCGAGGCCGGTCTGGTTCCCCGGCCACCGCAACGGCTACCAGGCAGGACGGCGCCTGACCCGGCTGCAGGCCAGGCCGTCCGTGAGCGGGCTCGGCGCGGTCGCGCGGGCCGCGATCGGGCCCTGATTGAGCGCCGCGGCGGTCCGCGCGGGCAGCGTGCCGGGCGCCCTGGGCGGGGCGCTCCACCACCCCACCGACCCACCCGTCCCCACCCGGAGGTGCCCGTGCGCGACCTGATCGCCCGGCTCCGCTCCCGACCCGACCTGCACATCAACTGCTTCGCCGACGGCCAGGTGGTCCACCGCACGTTCGCCGAGCTGTACGAGGACGTGCTGGCGACGGCGGGCGCGCTGCGGGCCGCCGGGCTGCGGCCCCGCCAGCACGTCGGGCTGTGCGCGCCGAACTCCTACGACTGGGTCGTCGCCGACCTGGCCGCCATCGAGCTCGACGCGGTGTCGGTCGCGCTCGCTCCGGAGTACGCGGTGACGATGTCCACCGAGGAGCTGGTGAAGCGCTTCGACCTGGCTCTGCTGCTGCTCGCGGCGGACGAGCACGCCCGGCGGCAGGCCGACGCGCCCGAGGTCGCCGCGTTCGGGAGCCTCGGCGCGGCGAGGGCCCGGGACACCGCACCGTCCCCGACGCCGGCGGACACCTTCACCCTCGCCTTCTCCTCGGGTACGACCGGCGCGCCGAAGGCGATCCTGATGAGCACCTCGGGCACCGTCGACGCCATCGAGGAGTACGACCGGCAGCTCGGCTTCCGCCCGAGCGACTCCATCTTCGTGGTGCTGCCGCTGTCGGCGTTCCCGCAGCGGCTGATGGCCTACACCGCGATCCACTGCGGCTTCGGGATCCATCTCGCCTCGGTGCCCGACCTGTTCGCGGCCGCCGGGGCGCTGCAGCCGACGATCGTCGTCGGGCCGCCGGCCTTCTTCGAGGCGCTGGAGCTGCGGTACCGGCCCCGGATCCGCGCCGGCGAGCCGGTCACGCCCGGGCCCGAGGCGTTCGGCGGCAAGGTGCGGCTGGCGCTCACCGGCGCCGCGCCGGCCCGCAAGGAGAGCATCGAGCTGCTCAACGGCGTCGGGTTCCCGCTGTACGAGTTCTACGGGCTGACCGAGACCAGCGTCATCTCATGGAACCTCCCCGGCGCGTCCCGGCCGGGGTCGGTCGGTCGGCTGTTGCGGCCGGGGACCGTGCGGCTGGCGGCCGACGGCGAGATCCTGGTGCGGCTGACCCCGCCGCGCAGCTCCGGGTACTACGACGAACCGGACGGCGGTCTCACCTACCGGCCGGACGGCTGGATCGCCACCGGCGACGTCGGCCGCTTCGACGGCGACTACCTGCACATCGTCGGGCGGAAGAAGTCGGTGATCATCACCCGCGCCGGCTACAAGCTGCAGCCGGAGCCGATCGAGCGGGCGCTGTGCGCCGAGCCGGCCGCCGCGCACGCCGTCGTGCTGGGCGGCGAGCACGCGCCCGTGGTCACCGCGGTCGTGTCGGTCCGGGCCGATGAGGTGGGCGCGGAGACCGCCGGACGGCTGGAGGAGATCCTCGGCGGGTGCAACGACGCGCTGCCGGAGCCGGCCCGGGTCGCCCGCCTGGTGGTGACCGAGCGGCCGTTCACGGTCGCGAACGGACTGCTGACCCGGACGCTCAAGGTCGACCGCGCGGCGGTCGCCGCGCTGCTGGCCGGCCCGGACCGCACCGGATCGGAGGCCGACCGTGCCCAGTGACCGGTCCGCGCGGCAGATCACCGAGGGCCTGCTCGTCGAGCTGACCGGCCACGAGCCGGGCACGCGGTATCCGGCGGCCGCCCGGCTCGGCGCCGACCTCGGCCTGGACTCGCTCCGCCTGCTGTTCCTGCTCACCCGCATCCAGGAGGAGACCGGTGCACCGCCCCCGGGTGCGGCCGGCGGTGCGATGCCGCGGACGGCCGGCGACGTCGAGCAGCTCGTGGCGCGCTGCCTCACCGCCGCGGGACGCGAGCCGGCGACGGCGGCGGATCCGGCCGAGGCGTCCGAGCCTGCGCTGGAGGACCGGCTCGCCGCGCTCGTGCACGAGGTCGCCGGAGGCCGGCTGCCCGAGCCGGTGGACGCCAGCACGCCGCTGACCTCGCTCGGCCTCGACTCGCAGACGCTGGTCGCGCTGTACGCGCTGGTGGAGCGGAGGTTCGGGGTCGAGTTCGACCTCGACACGCCGTCGTCGTGCTTCGCCAGCATCGCCGGGATGGCGGACCACCTGCGCTCGGCACCGGCGACTGCCGCCGGCACCCCCCGGGGCGAAGCATGACGGTCCTGGTCACCGGAGCGACGGGATGCGTCGGCGCCGCCACCGTCCTGGAGCTGCTGCGCAGCACCGCCCAGGACGTGGTCTGCCTGGTGCGGGGGCACGACGACGCGGAGGCGCACGCGCGGCTGCGGCGGACCCTGGCCGAGGCGGCGCGGGCGTACGGGTGCGAGGAGCTCGCCGAGCCGGTGCGGGCCCGCTGCCGCGGCATCCGCGGCGACGTGACCGAGCCGCTCTGCGGGGTCGGCGCGCTCGACCCGGGGATCACCGAGCTGTGGCACCTCGCCGGCTCGCTGTACTACCTGGACCGGCACCGGGCCGAGATCGACGCGGTGAACATCACGGGCACCGGCAACGCGATCGCGCTCGCTCGGAAGTCCGGGATCGGCGTGCTCAACCACGCCAGCACGGTCGCCACCGCCGGCACCCGGACCGGGCTGCTCTACGAGGAGCCGGTCGACCCGGACACGCCGATGAACAACGCGTACGAGCGGTCCAAGGTCGCCGCCGAGCGGCTCGCGGCCCACTCGGGCATCGACGTCGTCCGGATCCTCCGGCTGCCCGCGGTCGTCGGCCACAGCGAGACCCACCGGCTGACCGCCTCCACGTTCAGCGGCGTCTACACGCTCACCAACGAGCTGGTCCGCTTCCGGGACGCGGTCGAGGACAGGCTGGGCGCCTACCTGGAGCACTACGGCGTGCAGGTCATCGCCGACCCGGAGGTCCGCAACGCGGTCCTGCCCGTCGACCGGGTGGCCCGGGCGATCGTGCTGCTGAGCCTCGCCGGCGCCGCGTCGGGCATCTACACCGTGGCCAACCTGGGGTCGGCCAACGTCCGCGCGCTGATGAGCGGTGTCGCCGACGCGATCGGCATCGCCGAGCCGCGGTACGTCGACGACCCGGCCCTGCTCACCTCCATCGACCGGCAGTTCACCGACGAGCTGCGCTTCCACGCGCCCTACCTGCGGCAGGACAAGCTGTACGACTGCTCCAACCTGCTCCGCCACGTCGACCGCGACGTCGTCACCGTGGCCATCTCGCGCGCGGACTTCGCGGCCTACGCCCGCAGCTACCTCGCCGCGTCCGCGCCGAGCCAGTTGGCCGCGACGGAGTAGCCGGCGTGGACTTCGCGAGGCCAGAAACGGTCGACCTGCGCTACCGCCGCGGCGACCGGTGCCGGACCCGCAACGGTGGACAGCTGTACTTCGAGGTCGACGGGTCCGGTCCGCCGGTCATCTGCCTGAACAACTTCTTCATCGTGGCGCCGGCCTGGCGCAACTTCACCGGCCGGCTGGCCGAGCGGCGCACGATCGTCAAGTACGACCTGCAGAACCAGGGCGTGTCCAGCCAGCGCGGGCCGGACTTCCCGTTCTCCGAGCACACGGAGGACCTGCTGGACCTGATCGACCTGCTGGGCCTGGAGCGGGTGGCGCTGATCGGCTCGTCGGTCTCGACGCTGCTCGCCCGGGACTTCGCGCTGCGCCACCCGGAGCGGGTCCGCTCGCTGGTGCTGGTGGGTCCGGCGTTCTCCCCGTACGGCGGCACCCAGCTGCAGATCATCCTGCGGGACTGGATGCGCCGCCTGGAGCAGGGCGGGGCCCGCTCGGTCTTCGAGTACCTGTACCCGCTGGTCTTCACCGCTGCCGAGATCGAGCGCGGCGGTGCGGTGAGCTACCTCGGCATGCGGGAGCACTTCCTCGCGCTGAACTCCGAGGCGCAGGTCCGGGCCTGCCTCACCGCGGCCCTGCAGAGCCCGGGCGACCCGGCGCTGCTGCGCGGGATCGCCGCACCCACCCTGTTCGTGCTCGGGGACGCCGACTACCTGTGGTCGCCGAGCGCTCTGCAGGACGCCTGCCGGCTGCTGCCGGGCGCCCGGGGCCGGATCATCCCGCGCAGCGGGCACATGCCGATGATCGAGGCGACCGAGGCGTTCGAGCAGGTGGTCGAGGACTTCCTGGACGAGGTCGACGGCGGCGGCGGCCCCCGGGCACCGGGGTGAGCTGGCCGGACGCCGTGCGCGGCCTGGTGCCCATCCCGGCGCCGCACGCCGAGCCCAGCATGCCCGTCGCGGACGTCCAGGCCGCGCTGCGCTGCTCCCCGGCCGAGGTCGCTCGGCTGCTCGATGCCGGCTTCCCGCTGCACGCGGTGGACGGCGGCCTGCTCGCCGATCCGCGGGACGTCTTCAACCTCGCGATCGCCTCGGGGTCGGGTCGCACCATCGCCGAGGTGTCGACCGCCTTCGCGCTGCGGTTCGCCGCCGGCGGGGCGTGCTGGCGCGGCGAGCGCCGCTGGAGGCTGGAGCTGGAGCTGCAGTGCCCGCAGGACGGCGGCGCCTGGCTGGTCTGGCCGCTGGCCGGCGACCCGGCCGGGACGGCGGCTCCGCTGGACCTCGCCGACGCCGGCCGGTACACCGGGGTGCAGGTGGCCGCCGGCGACGCCGGCCGGCTGCGGTCCCCCGAGCTGCGCCGCACCGTGGCCGACGCCCTGCGCCGGCGCCCGCGCTACGTGCGGGTGCCCGTCCAGCTCAGCCTCGACGCGGACTGGATGGCGCGGCACGACCTGGTCGACTGCATCAGCGGGACCAGCGCGCTCGGGCGCGCCTTCGGCGAGCGCGGACACCGGGTCCGGTACCGCTCCGGCTGGCTGGCCGGGCCGGTCGCCTCCGAGCACAGCTGGCTCGAGGTCTTCGACGACGACGGCCGCTGGAAGTCCGTCGACCTGGCCTTCCACGTCCTGGCCCGCCGGCTGCTCGGCGCCCGGGTGCACCCGGAGGTGTTCCTCGGCTCGCGCCCCGACCGGCTGCTGCGCACCGACTGCCCGTTCGCCGAGCCGCTCGCCGCGCACCTCCGGTGCACCGCGGGGATCGACTGCCGGACCGTGGCGACGGCGAGCGCGGAATGACCCCCCACCGGCTGATGCCTCCGAAATCAGGCGTTCCTGCTGTAGCTAGTAGTGTTGGGCAGAGATGTTACGTCTCTTGACAGACGACACCAATCAAAGTGAGACTGATCGGACGAGCGTCAAAGCTTCCCTACGATCCAATTTCGGGCATCGGGTCGGTGAGCGGCACCGGCCGGAAGTCGGGTCCACCGCGAGGAGCGGCCGCATGGCGAGAGTCATCGACGTCAACCCCAGCCGGCTGCGACAGCTCGGAGCCGCCGACGGTGCCTCGTTCGTCCTGGTCACCAACCCGGAGTTCGCGGCGTCCGTGCGCATCGTCGAAGCGGGCGGCTACCGCGACTACCGGACCGCCACGTTCGCCGGCGGCGACTTCGCGGAGTTCCTGGCCACCCAGGTCCCGGCCCGCGCCCACGTCCTGGTGATGGCTCCCGGCCTGTTCTTCCAGTCGCCGAGCCAGGACGCCATCGGGCCGGAGCGCAAGCTGATCGCGATGGCCTGCAACTCCACACCGACCGACTTCGCGGCGCTGGAGCATTTCATGCGGTGCATCGAGAGCACGGACCCGGACGCGCAGGAGGCCCTGGCCGAGCGCTTCTTCGAAGCCGCCGAGAACGGTGACCACCTCGAGTACCGGGACGCCCGGCACGGCACCGTCGCCGTTCTCCGCCACTTCGACCAGGAACTGGTCTGGAACCAGCAGGCCGGCTTCGTCGACTGGGGCGAGCAGCAGATCGTCCCGGCCGGCGAGATCAGCATCCTGCCCATCGACATCGTCGAGTTCGACGAGGACCTGAGCCTGCCGCTGGACGGGGAGATCGTGATCCAGGGGTTCCCCATCCTGCACAACGGCACGCCCTCGTTCACCAGGCGCGACCAGGCCCGGATCCACCAGCAGCTCTGGGGCCTGACCGAGGACGGGGTCAGGGCCACCGTCGCCGCCGGCACGATCAGCCAGCTGGAGCCGCTCGGCCCCGCCGCGAAGCCGGTCGTGGACATGCTCGAGGCGATGTTCGCCACCGACTCGCGCTACCGCCGGGTCTGGGAGATCGGCCACGCGGTGAACACCAGCCACCAGATCCTGGCCGGCAACCACGCGATGAACGAGGTGTACGGCGGCGTCAGAGGCTGCCTGCACTGGGGGCTCGGCCTGACCCCGTTCACCCAGTACCACCTCGACGTCATCTCCCCCGGCACGACGGTGTCGAACGACAAGGGCGAGCCCCTGCTCGGCGTCGTCGGCGAAGTTGCCCCGGTGCGGCTCACCGCAGCGGCCAGCGGCTAGGCCATTCCGGGAGCCATTCCGGAAGCTATTCCGGAAGCCATTCCGGGACCCAGCCCGGAGGGACCGACAGCCGGAGGGAGGTGAGTGGCATGGCGGAGACCAAGAAGATCAAGATCAAGAAGAACGAGCGCTACCTCGGCACGCTCCTCGGCTGAGCGACCACGCGTGCGGGCCGGACGTTCACGACCGGCCCGCACGACGCGCGACGTCCGACACCACGCGGAGAGGGTCTCAGATGCCTGGGGTCGTCGTACGGCCGGACCTGCATCGCCAGTTCGGATCGAGGAGCGCGGAGTTCCGCCTGGCCACGGACCCGGCGAATGCGTACGAGATCGCCCTGCAGCCGGACCCGGAGCTCTACCGGCGCGCATCGCGGACGGCGCTGGAGCCCGGGGAGTCGCTGACCGACCTGGTGCGGCGCTCGCCGGAGTCGTGCGACATCCTGGTGGTCTGCCCCGGCACCTTCCTGACCTCGCCGACCCCCGGAGTGATCGGCCCGCACCGGAAGCTGTCGGTCGTCCCGTGCGCGTCCACTCCGGTCACCGCCGAGCAGCTCTCGTACTTCCTCGGGGTCTGCGAGTCGACCGACCACGACGCGGTCGCGGCCCGTAGCGAGGCCATACTCGCCGCCCTCGAGTCCGCCGGGTCGGTGGAGATCGGCGACGCCCGGCGGGGCACCGGTGCGTCCTTCGACCCGTTCCGGGACTACGACTGGAACGTGCAGGCCGGTGTGCTGTCCGGCGGCGAGCAGCAGATCGCCCCCAACGGCGAGCTGAGCGCGGTGCCGCTGGACATCATGAGCTTCGACCCGGCCCGCCGGCTGGAGCTCGGCGGGCAGCTGGCGCTGACCGGGGCCGCGATCGTGCACCGCGGCGGCGACGAGCCCGACGAGCACGAGCAGGCGCGGCTGCACTCCCAGCTCGCCACGATCGGGCGCGGCGACGCCGTCGTCCTGGATCTCGAGCACGGCCTGGTCGTCGGCGTGCGCCCGGACGGCCCCGAGGCGAAGCCCGCCGCCGAGGCGCTGGAGGCGCTCTTCGCCGCCGACGAGCACTACCGCGTCCTGTGGGAGTTCGGGCTCGGGCTGAACCAGCGGATCACGCCGGTGGACGGCAACTGCGGCCTGAACGAGATGAGCGGCGGCCGCGGCGCGCTGCTGCACGTCGGCCTCGGCCTCACGCCGTCCACCCGGTTCGCCCTGACCTTCCAGTGTGCGGACAGCACGGTGCGCGCCGGAGCGGCGACGCTCGCCCAACCGCTTCGCGGCCGGCTGAACCGGCGCCGCGGTCCGGCCTGCGGCTGCGACGAGGGAGCGCGGGGAGCGTGCTGAGCGGCGGACCCGACGACCGGGCAGCGGAGACGGCTGGCTTGTTCGCGATGGACGGGAAGGTGGCGGCGGTCGTCGGCGCCGGGGCCGGCATCGGCCGGGCGATCGCCGCCGGCCTGGCGTCGGCAGGTGCGCTGGTGCACTGCCTGGACCTCGACGAGGGCGCCGCGAAGGACACCGCCTCCTCGATCGCCGCCGCCGGCGGCACCGCCCGGTCCGGGCCGGTCGACGTGCGGCGGTCGGCCTCGGTGGACGCCGCGCTGGCCGCCGTCGACGGCGAGCACGACCAGCTCGACGTCGTCGTCTGCACGCCGGGCATCAACATCCGCAAGCCGCTGCTGCGCTACACCGACGACGACTACGACGCCGTCATGGACGTGAACCTGCGCGGCTCGTTCCACACGATGCGCGCCGCCGGGCGGCTCATGGTGCCGCGGCGCACCGGCAGCATCGTGGTGATCTCCTCGATCAGCTCGCGGGTCGTCGAGCCGGGCCAGGTGATCTACGCCGGCACGAAGGCCGCGCTGGCCCAGATGGTGCGGGTGCTGGCGGCCGAGCTCGGCCCGTACGGCGTGCGGGTGAACGCGATCGGCCCCGGGCCGACCGCCACCGAGCTGACCCTGCCGATCCGGTCCGACCAGGGCTGGCACGACGCGTACGCGGACCGGACGGCCGTCGGCCGCTGGGCGGATCCGGCCGAGCTGGCCGGTCCCGCCGTCTTCCTGTGCTCCGACGCCGCCAGCTACGTCACCGGCCAGCTGCTCTACGTCGACGGCGGGTGGATCGACATCGACCGCCGCTACCAGGGGGGACCGGTCCTGGAGGGCCTGGAGGGGTGAGGGCGGGTCGGGCCGGAGCCGGCGAGGCGATGACCGCTCCCCCGGGCGCCGGCGCGGCCGCGGCGGCCGACGACCAGGTGCTGGCCGCCTTCGGCAGCTACCGGGCGGCCCGGGCGGACTTCCTGGCGCGGGCCGGGGCGCTCGGCGCCCGGCTGCACGCCTACCGGCACCCCCGGCTGCCGGAGCTGGGCACCGACGTCGCCGTCCTCGGCCCGCGGCACCCGGAGTGCGTCCTGCTCGTGGTCAGCGGCACCCACGGCGTCGAGGGGCACGCCGGCTCGGCGATCCAGCGCCGCCAGCTGCCCGAGCTGGCCACCGCCGGGTGCGGCGTCGTGCTGGTGCACGCGCTGAACCCGTACGGCTTCGAGCACGACCGGCGGGTGAACGAGGACAACGTCGACGTCAACCGCAACTTCCAGCCGTTCCCGGACGTGCCGGACAACCCCGACTACCGGCTGGTGCACCGGCTGCTCGTGCCGGCGGACTGGGAGGGCCCGGCCCACCGGCAGGCTCAGCAGGACCTGCTGGCCGCCGTGTCCGCGCTCGGCCTGGAGCGGATCCAGACCGCCGTCACCGGTGGGCAGCACGAGTTCGCCGACGGTCTGTTCTTCGGCGGCACCGCGCCCACCTGGTCCAACCGGACCCTGCGCCGGATCGTGCGGGAGCACGTGGCCGGTGCCCGGCACGTCGCGTACGTCGACCTGCACACCGGCCTGGGCGAGCGGGCCGCCGGTGAGACCATCTTCCGCGGCGGGGACGACGCGGGCGCCTTCGCCCGGGCGGTGGCCTGGTACGGCCCGCAGGTGACCAGCTCCGAGGCGGGCACGTCCAGCTCGACGCCGATCGGCGGCAACACCGCGCGCGGCGTGCTGGGCGAGCTGCCGGCGGGCACCGTGGTCACCGCGATCACGCTGGAGTTCGGCACCCGGGAGGGCATCGTCGTCCTCGCGGCGCTGCAGGGCGACAACTGGTTCGCGCAGGCCGGCGGCCGCGCCGACCCGCGCTATGCCCGGGTCCGGGAGGCCATGCTGGACGCGTTCGCGCCGGACGACGACGGGTGGCGCCGGCAGGTGCTGCGGCGGGGCGCCGAGGTCCTCCGGCAGGCGCGGGCCGGGCTGCGGGCCGGCCTCGACGCGGCCGTCGGGGCGGACTGAGGTGGCCCCGAAGGCGGCCCCGAAGGCGGCCCCGAAGGCGGCCCCGGAGCCGGCCCCGGAGCCGGCCTCGGAGCCGGCCTCGGTGGCGCTGCTGGTCACCCGCCTGGAGCGGTGGGCCGAGGCCCGCCCGGACGCGCTGGCGGTCCGGCACGTCGACGAGCCGCGGGCCCTGGACCGGCCCGGCGCCACCCGGGCCGTCACGTACGCCGGCCTGTACGAGCGGGCCCGGCGGTGCGCGGCCGGCCTGCGCTGCCGGCTGCGGGCCGGCGACCGGGCCCTGCTGCTGTTCTCGCCGGGGCTGGACTACGTCTGCGCGTTCCTGGCCTGCCAGCTCGCCGGCGTCGTGGCGGTGCCGCTCTACCCGCCCTCGAGCCGCGCGAACATGGACCGGTTCGTGGCCGTCGCGACCGACTGCGCGGCCGGCGCGGTGCTCACCGGGCGGGTGTGGGAGCAGCGGTGCTCCGACACGCTGGCCGCGGCCGGCGCCCCGGTACCCGTCCTGACCATCGAGTCCCTCGCCGAGCACGACCCCGGCCGGCCGGCCCGCACCGCCGGGGACGACCTCGCGTTCCTGCAGTACACCTCCGGCTCGACGGGGACTCCGCGCGGGGTGATGGTGACCCACCGCAACCTCGCTGCCAACCTGGTCGCGATCGGCGAGCGCTTCGGCATCGGGCCGGAGGACTCCCAGGTGTCCTGGCTGCCGCCGTACCACGACATGGGCCTCATCGCCGGGATCCTGCACCCGCTCTACGACGGGGTCCCGGTGACGCTCATGTCGCCGATGGAGTTCCTGCGCGACCCGCTGAGCTGGCTCGACGTGGTCACCCGCTTCGGCGCCACGTACACCGGCGCGCCGAACTTCGGGTACGCGCAGTGCACCCGCCGCGCCGCCGGCGACCGACTGGC
Source organism: Mycobacteriales bacterium (assembly GCA_045806925.1). Taxonomy (GTDB): domain Bacteria; phylum Actinomycetota; class Actinomycetes; order Mycobacteriales; family CADCTP01; genus CADCTP01. The sequence goes on along the minus strand of JBJMII010000181.1, from coordinate 10,249 downwards.
CGCGCTGGACCTGCACCGGGTGCGGCTGGCCTTCTGCGGGTCCGAACCGATCTCGGCCCGCGTGCTGGCCGAGTTCGCCGGCCGGTTCGCCGCCGTGGGCTTCGACGCGGCGGCCTACCTGCCCGGGTACGGCCTGGCCGAGGCGACGCTGATGGTGTCGGGCACGGCCGGCGACGGGGTGCGGGTGGTCGAGGTGCCGGCGGCGGGCACCGGCGCGCCCGCCCAGCACACCGTCGCGCTCGGTGCGCCGGTCCGGGACACCGAGGTGCGCATCGTCGACCCGGACACCGGGGTCCCGGTCGCGGCCGGCGCCGTGGGCGAGGTCTGGGTCCGGGGGCCCGGGGTCGCCGCCGGCTACTGGCGCGACGCCGCGGGGACCCGGGCGGTCTTCGGGGCCCGGCTGCGGCCCGACGACGGCCGCGTGCCCTTCCTGCGCACCGGCGACCTCGGCTTCCTCGCCGCGGGCCGGCTGTGCATCTGCGGCCGGATCAAGGACCTGCTGATCGTGGCCGGCCGCAACGTCCACCCGCAGGACATCGAGGCGGCGGCGTGGTCGGTGGACGAGCGGCTGCGGCCGGGCGGCAGCGCGGCGTTCGCGGTCGGCGGCCCGGCGGAGCCGCGGGTGGTGGTGGTGCAGGAATGCGTGGAGCCGGTGGCCGCGGCGCCGGCACCGGCGCTCCTCGCCTCGCTCGCCGCCGCCGTCCGTACGGCCGTGCAAGCCAGCGTGGGCGTCGAGGTCGAGGACGTCGTGCTGGTCGCGCCGCGCAGCGTGCCGCGGACGACCAGCGGCAAGGTCCGGCGGTCCGCCGCCCGGCAGGCCTACCACGCCGGTGCCTTCGAGCGCCTGGGAGGCGGGCCGCACGACAGCCACGAGGGGATGGATCGATGACGCACACCGAGACCCGGGGAACCGCCGGGCCGAGCGCGGACGGCGGCGTGGGCAGGCAGGCCGGCGCCGCCGCGGACGGCCACGCCGGCCCGAGCCCCTCGGAGCAGGAGGAGCAGCGGCTGCTCGCCGTCGCCGACCGCTACAGCTTCCGCGGCCGGATCGACCGGAAGGTCGCGGTGGGGCCGATCTTCGTCCGCGGCAGCGGCACCGAGGTCGTCGACATGCAGGGCAGGACCTACCTCGACTTCAACTCCGGCCAGATGTGCGCGGCGCTCGGCCACAACCACCCGCGCGTGGTCGCCGCCATCCGAGCGGCCTGCGACACGCTGATCCACTCGCACAGCAGCTTCTACAACGTCAAGGAGATCGAGCTGGCCGAGCGCATCGCCTCGCTGCTGCCCGAGCCGCTGTCCAAGACGCTGTTCGGCGAGTCGGGCGCGGACGCGAACGAGTTCGCGATGTCCGTCGCCCGCGTGTTCACCGGCGGGCGCGACGTCTACAGCCCGCTGGTCAGCTTCCACGGTGTCTCGCTCGGCACCCGCTCGGTCACCTTCGCCGGCTGGCGGCGCGGTCACGGCGGCCTGCCCGGCGACGGCAAGGCGATGTTCGCCCCGTACTGCTACCGGTGCCCGCTGAGCAAGACCTTCCCGAGCTGCCAGCTGGCCTGCCTGGACGCCAGCTTCGAGCTGGTCGACGGGCAGTCCGCCGAGCAGCCGGCGGCGGTGATCACCGAGCCGCTGTTCAGCGCCGGCGGTGTGATCGACCCGCCGCCCGGCTGGCTGGCCCGGCTGGCGCAGCTGTGCGCCGAGCGTGGGATGCTGCTCATCGTCGACGAGGAGCAGACCGGGCTGGGCAAGCTGGGCACGATGTTCGGGTTCGAACCGGAGGGGGTCGTGCCGGACATCGTCACGATCGCGAAGCACTTCGGCGGTGGCGTCGGCGTCAGCGCGATGACGACCACACCGGTGATCGAGGAGGCGGTGGTGCAGGCCGGCATGACGGTCACCCACTCGCACAGCAACGACCCGCTGATCTGCGCCGCCGGCCTGGCTAGCCTCGACGTCGTGGCCGAGGAGGACGTGCCGGCGGTGGCGCGCCGGATCGGTGACCGGATGCTGGCGCACCTGCGGGCGCTCGCCGAGCGGTACGAGCTGATCGGCGACGTCCGCGGGCGGGGCCAGCTGGTCGGCGTGGAGCTGGTCCGCGACCGCGACACCCGGGAGCCGGCCACCGAGGAGGGGCGGGTCCTCGGCGACGCCTGCCTGCGCGCCGGCCTGATCTTCAGCCTGCGCCGCGACGGCAGCGTGCTCCGGTTCGTCCCGCCGTCCACGACGTCGCTCGACCAGGTCGACCGGGCGATGGGGATCTTCGCCGACCAGCTGGAGGCGGTCAGCGCCGCCGCGACGAGCAGCTGAGGCGATGGCGGACTCGGCGGTGCAGGGCCCGCCCCGGGCGGACGCGCTGCCGGCGCGCCGGCTCGGCCGGCTGTCCACCGCGGCGCTCGGGCTCGGCTGCATGGCCCACACCGAGTTCTACGGCCAGCCGGACCCGGCGTCGGCGGTCCGGACCATCCAGGTCGCGCTCGACCACGGCGTGACCATGTTCGACACGGCCGACGTGTACGGGCGGGGCGCCGGCGAGCGGGTGCTCGGGGCCGGGCTCGCCGGGCGGCGCGACCGCGCGCAGGTCGCCACCAAGTTCGGGCTGCGCCGCTCCGGCACCGGTGCGTGGTCCGGCATCGACGGCAGCCCGCGGTACGTCCGCGAGTCCTGCGAGCGCTCGCTGCGCAACCTGGGCGTCGAGCACATCGACCTGTACTACCTGCACCGGGTCGACCGGCGGGTGCCGATCGAGGAGACCGTCGGCGCGATGGCCGAGCTCGTCGCCGAGGGCAAGGTCCGTCACCTCGGGCTGTGCGAGCCGGCCCCGGAGACGGTGCGCCGCGCCCGCACCGTCGCGCCGCTGGCCGCCGTCCAGGTCGAGTACTCGCTCTGGTCGCGGGCGTGCGAGGCCGCCCTGCTGCCGGTGCTGCGCGAGCTCGGGGTGGGGCTGGTCGCCTACAGCCCGCTCGGGCGCGGGCTGCTGACCGGCGGCATCCGGTCCCGCGCCGACCTCGCGCCGGGTGACTACCGCAGGGCGACGCCGCGGTTCAGCGAGCAGAACATCGCCGTCAACCTCGCCACCGTGGCCCGGATCGGCGAGGTGGCCGCGGAGCTGGGCTGCTCGCCGGCTCAGGCCGCGATCGCCTGGGTGCTCGAGCGCGGGCCGGACGTGGTGGCGATCCCCGGGACCAAGCGGCCCGAGCACCTGCTGCACAACCTGCGCGCGGCCGCCGTGCGGCTGCGTCCGGCCGACGACCGGCGCCTCGCGGAGGCGGTGCCCGGCGGCTCGGCCGCCGGCGACCCGTACGTCCCCGAGCGGATGGGCGAGCTGAATGGCTGAGTCGCCGGAGCCGCCGGAGCCCGGAACCGGGTCGATCGACCCCCGGATGCGGCCGTTCGTGGAGGCGATGCTGGACCCGGCCGCCCTCGCCGGTCAGCTGGGGATCGACGCGGTCGAGGCCGTGCCGGGACGGGCCCGGTGCGAGGTGACGGTCGGCCGGCAGCACCTGAACCAGGCGGACTACGCGCACGGCGGCCTGCTGTTCACGCTGGGCGACACCGCGATCGGGATCGCGTCCTGCCGCCCGGGCGGCCCGGTGCCGCTGGGCACGTCGTTCACCCTGCAGATCGTCCGGTCGTCCCGGCCGGGCGACCGGCTGCGCGCCGACGCGGTCGAGAACCATCGCGGCAGGACGCTGGTGAGCCAGCTGGTCGAGATCCGGCGGGTGCCGGACGGTGCCCTGGTCGCGACCATGTCCGCGCAGCTGATCCTGACCCCGGCGGCGGACCGCGGGTGGACCGATGGCTGACCGGGCCGGCGCCGCGGAGCCGGCCGGTGAGCGGGTCCACTGCGCGGAGTGCGGTTTCGACTCGGCCGACCTGCCGCTGGACCGGTTCCGGGTCGTGCTGGACGGCCACGTGCAGGACCTGGCCCGGGCGCTCGGGTCCGTCCCCGACGCGGCGTTGCGGCACCGGCCGGACCCGGCGACGTGGTCGGCGCTGGAGTACGCCGGGCACGTCGCCGACGTGCTCGAGCTGTTCGAGCGCAGGACGGCGGCCATCCGGAGCGCGCCGCTGCCGGACCTCGAGGTGCTCGACCACGACCGGGTGGTGCGTGAGCGCGGGCACAACGACGCTGCGGTCGCGGTGACGGTGGGCCGGCTGCGGCGCGCCGCCGCGGCGCTGAGCGAGACCGCCGAGCGGCTGCGGCCGGGCGACCTGGACCGCGCCGGGCACCGCGCCGGGCAGCGGCGGACGATCCGCGAGGTGCTGCACCGGGCCGTGCACGAGGCCGCGCACCATGCGCGGGACGCCCGCCGGCTGCTTGCGGCGGCCGACCGGCCGGGCCGGCGATGACCGCCGCGGACCAGGTGCCCCGGCGGGCGGTCGACCCCCCGTCCTCCGCGCTGGAGAAGTCGCTGGTCGACATCTGGACCGAGGTCCTGGAGGTGCCGCAGGTCGGCGTGCACGACAACTTCTTCGACCTCGGCGGCACGTCGAGGGCGGCGGCGGAGATGCTGTCGGTGCTCGAGGAGCAGTTCGCCTGCACGCTGCCGATGGACCTGGTGGGCGAGGCGAGCACCGTCGCGGAGCTGGCCGACCGGCTGCGGGTCGACGGGCGGGTCCGCGGCGGGGCGCTCGGCCTGGTCCGGCTCTCCCCCGGCGGCGCCGGGACGAACTTCTTCTGCGTGCACGGCATGGGTGGGCACGTGCTCGTCTTCGCCGAGCTGGCCCGGCGGCTGGCCGGGGAGGTCAGCTTCTACGCCTTCGAGTCGGCCAACCGGTACGTCGACGACGACGAGCCGGCGAGCATCGCCGGCATGGCCGAGCGGTACCTCCGGGAGGTGCGCCGCATCCAGCCGCGCGGGCCGCACCACCTCGGCGGGTACTCGATGGGCGGGCTGGTGGCGCTGGAGATGGCCCACCGGCTGGCAACGGACGGCGAGCCGGCCGGGATGGTGGCCCTGCTGGACACCGACCTGGTCCAGATCCGCACGCCGGTCGAGCCGCGGGCGATCGACTTCGTCAGCCGCGCGCTCGGCGTCACGCCGCCCGTCTCGATGCCGATGGAGCAGCTCGGTGCCGCGGCCGAGCTGATCCGGGCGCGCCTGGTCGAGCAGACCGGACGGCCGTGCCGGCTGTCCGTCGCCGCGATCAGCCGCTTCGCGCACGCCTACGTCCGCAACCAGTCGGCGGTCGAGGGGTACCAGATCCCGGACCACGACGGCGACGTGCGCCTGTTCTACTCGACCCGCGGACCGCACGAGGCGGCCCGCGAGCGCGCCGACGTCCTGCGGCTCACCGGCTGGGCCGGGACCGCCCTGGCGGACCGGATGACCGTCGTGCCCATCGAGTCCGACCACTGGACGCTGCTCAGCGCCAGTGTCGAGGCGCTGTCCGAGCAGCTGCGGCGCGCCCTGGTGCCCGGGCGCTGACTCCCCGGCCCGCGGGCCGCCGTCAGCCGTCCCGCGGTGCCGGGCCGCCCTCGACCGAACGGGCCCACCGGGCCACGTACTCGGCGATGCCGGCCGGGTCCCGGACCCACCGGACGTGGTCGACCGCGGTCGCCGGCTCGTGGTGCACCCGCGTGACCAGCTCGGCCGGGAACGCCGAGACCAGTCGGTCGACCGCGGAGGGCGGGGCCAGCCGGTCACCGGCGACCGAGACGGACAGCACCGGGAGCCGGCTGCGGCCGAGCCCCGCCGCGGCGTCCCCGTCGGACCCGGCGAACTCCAGCCGCCCGGTGCGCGCCAGGTGGGCCCAGTCGCGCAGCAGCACCCGCGACTGCCGGCCCATGAACCTGAGCCGGTCGCCCGGCCAGTACCCGTACAGCCGGGCCACGGCGGCCATCACCTGCGTGGCGAGCAGGATCTTCGCGCCGGTCAGCGGCGGCTGGGCGCGGAAGTGCGGGTTGCTCGCCGCGACCAGCACGAGCCCGTCGACCGCCGCCGGCCGGCGACCGGCGAAGGTCACCGACAGCTGCCCGCCGAGGCTGTGGCCGCCGAGGAGGACCCGCCGGTCGGGGTAGCGGTCCCGGACCGCGGCCAGCACGGCCGGGAAGTCGACGGCGGACACCGCGTGGTAGCCGAAACGCGCGCGCCGGTCGACACCCGGGGTGCTGGCGCCCTGCCCGCGGATGTCCGGGACCACCGCGGTGACGCCCCGCGCGGCGAGAGCTGCCGCGAACGGCCGGTAGAACCGGGCCGGGATGCCCATCGCCGGCCAGAAGACGAGCACCGGCCCGCCCGCGCCGATGCCGCCGGTGACCTCGGCCGCCAGCGTGACGCCGGCCTCGGGGCGCACGGTGATCCCGATGCCGGGCCGGGTGTCCGCACGCCCCGCCGAGCCGTCGCTCACCCGCCGCCGCCCGCGAAGTGGGCCATGATCGCGTCCTCGGTCCGCTTGCTGCGCACGTGCACGACGCACAGCTGCCGGTCGCCGGCGGCGACGTGCTCGGCGAAGTGGGCGTCGACCCGCTCGTCCCGGCAGCGGGGACGCTCCCGGTAGAGGTCGCGGGGCACGCCGATGTCCCGGATCACGCCGACCTCCGGGTCGAACCGGTGCCGCGGGGCCAGCGTCCCGGCGATGCGGCGCGCGACGGTGTCCAGCTCGGCGTCCCGGCCGACCGACCCCATCTGCACCTCCGGATACATCACCGCGCCGGGAAGCCGCCCGTAGTCCCGCATCGCGCAGTATGCCACCGGGTTGAACGTCTTCAGCGCCGACCACACCGGGAAATGGCCGCCCGCGACCACCGCAGCCATGTGCTCCACCCAGCTGCGCCGAAATATGTCTCCGCCCCGCGAACGTGCCGCCACGAACTGCACGCCGATGTGCAGGAAACGGTCCCCCACACCGGTGCGCAACCAGCTGGAGCCGAGCACGGCCAGCGGGACGTCGGCGTCGGCGTCCCGCGCCACGACGAGATGTTCCGGCTCGCGGAACAGGTCGGGACGCAGCTCGAGCAGTTCGCGCATGCGCAGGTCCGGCATGACCTCGGTCATGCCGTCCTTCAGCCAGCGGTCCTGCTCCTCGGTCAGCGGCCGGGTGCCGGACCAGCGTTCGATCCGGACGCGGTCGACGACCGAGGTCATGCCATCTGTGCGGACAGCGCCTTGGCCGAAGCGAAGTCGTCCACCACCTCGGCATCGCGGCTCTTGACGGTCAGCGAGAAGATCTCCAGGAAGTAGGCCACCCACAGGTTGGCCACGTTCCGCATGTGCGGGATGACCTTGGCCCGCTCGGTGTCGCTGTCCAGCAGCGAGACCAGCACGTTCCAGACGAAGTCGGCGTGCTCGTCCTCGAGGTCGGTGCCGACGTGCCGCCGCGCGCCCTCGACCTTCTCCCGGCCCAGGACGTTGCCGAGGTTCTCCACCCAGCTCGGCTGGGTCTGGGTGGTCACGTACTCGACGAAGTAGACACTGCACAGCAGCGCGAGCGGGCTGCCCTCGAACTCCATGCCGTACTGGAGATAACCGGTCAGCAGCTTGGTGCTGAACAGCGGCTCGGTCGCGTAGATCTCGGCACGGGTGACCCCGACTTTCTCCAGGTCGGCGGCGAACCACGCGTCGTGCAGCATCTCGTCCTCGACGTAGTGCGCCCACTGCGCGCCGCGGACCGGGTCCCGCTTGGTGAAGTAGTGAATGGCCAGCGCGTCGATGGTGCGCTTGCGGCGCAGCCGGAGAATCGTCTCGATGTTGTGCCGCTTGTAGTACTCGAGGTCGATCTCGCTGGCCGACTTCTGGTGATCCCCGTACGGGATCTGCGCGTAGAACTTCTGGATCAGGTCGGTCAGCAGCGCGTCGACCTCGGCGCGCAGCTCGGTGTGCGGGTCGGTGCTGCGCCTCGCCGCCGCAGTGGGGTCGCCATACCAGGACGCACGGTCGTCGAGCATCATCCACCCGCTTCCCAGAGGCACGTTCACGCCCGGCGTGACGAGCGGAAGTGGTTGTCGGAAGATCGGTCAAGTAGCACCATAGTAAACCCATCGGCGTAGACAGTGTCAACAAGGACGGGCTCGGCCTTGTTGATGCCTGCGATGCTGTATAGGTTATACTACGCGCAGATCGGGATGTGTCAGCCATAAGCGGTCAGGTCGACCAGGCCCGAGCGCTCGAACAGCTCAGCCGTTGCGCCAGGCGCGCCCGTCCCGCTCGATCAGCCGGTCCGCCTCGTCCGGCCCCCAGGACCCCGCCTCGTACGCCGGGATCCGCTTGGCGTCGTCCGCCCAGTGCCCGATCACCGGGTCGACGATCCGCCAGCACTGCCGCACCTCGTCCGCCCGGATGAACAGCGTCGGGTCGCCCAGCAGAGCGTCCAGCAGCAGCCGCTCGTACGCCTCCGGCGACTCCTCCGGGAACGACTCCCCGTAGGAGAACTGCATGGACGCCGACCGGACCCGGAAGCTGTGCCCGGGCACCTTGGCGCCGAAGCGCAGCGTGATCCCCTCGTCCGGCTGGATCCGCAGCACCAGCGCGTCCGGGTCCAGCTCGCTGGCCTGCCCGGCCGCGATCGGCAGGTGCGGCGGCCGCTGGAACTGCAGCGCCACCTCGGTCACCCGCTGCGGCAGCCGCTTGCCGGTGCGCAGGTAGAACGGCACCCCGGCCCACCGCCAGTTGTCCACCTCCAGCCGCAGCGCCGCGTACGTCTCGGTGCGGGACAGCGGGTCGACGCCGGGCTCGTCCCGGTAGCCGGCCATCAGCTCGTCCCGGGTGCCACCCCGGGTGTACTGCCCGCGGACCGCGGTCCGGTCGGTGTCCGCGGCGGTCGGCGGCCGGATCGCCTGCAGCAGCTTGACCTTCTCGTTGCGCACCGCCTCCGCGGCGAACGACGTCGGCGGCTCCATCAGCGCCAGCGCGAGCACCTGGAGCACGTGGTTCTGCAGGATGTCCCGGGTCGCGCCGGCGCTCTCGTAGAACGACCCACGGGTGCCGACGCCCAGCGTCTCGGCGACGGTGATCTGCACGTGGTCGACCCAGGTGCGGTTCCAGATCGGCTCGAAGACCGCGTTGGCGAAGCGCAGCGCCAGCACGTTCTGCACGGTGTCCTTGCCCAGGTAGTGGTCGATCCGGAAGACCTGCGGCTCGTCGAAGGCTGCGTGCACGGTCCGGTCCAGCTGCTGCGCGCTGCGCTCGTCGGTCCCGTACGGCTTCTCGATGACCACCCGGGCGACCCCGCCGCGTACCCGGTTGAGCCCGGCCGCGCCGAGGCCGGTCACGATCGGCCCGAACGCCTCCGGCGGGGTGGACAGGTAGAAGACCCGGGTGCCGCCGGTGCCCCGCTCGGTGTCCAGCTCGGCCAGCAGCGCGGTCAGCCGCCGGTAGGTCTCCGGGTCGTCGTACCGGCCGGACAGGTAGCGGAAGCCGGCGGTCAGCTCCGGCCGCACCGACTCGCCGGCCTCGCCGAGCACCAGCCGGCGGAAGTCGTCGTCGCTCATCGCCGTGCGCGCCACCCCGACCAGGGCGAACTGCGCCGGCAGCCGCTTGGCCCGGGCCAGGCTCTCCAGCGCGGGCACCAGCTTGCGCCGGGTCAGGTCGCCGGACGCGCCGAAGATGACCACCACCGCGGCCGGGGCGTTGCGCTCGACCTGCTCTGCGGAGACGTCCACGCGGACAGCCAACCGGCTCCCGCCGGGCCGCGCCAGACCCGGCCCGGGTCAGGCCGGCGGCGCGTCCCAGGCGCCGGGCACGCTGCGGCCGCCGGCGAGCAGGTGCAGCAGCGCCTCCCCGTACGCCGCGCACGGGTCGTCGCCGAGGAACTCGACCACCTCGTCCCAGACGGTGGCCACCACCCGGTAGCGGTCGCCGGCCCGCTCCAGCCGGTGGAACGCGTCGCCGAGCAGCTCGCGCAGCTGGTCCTCGCGCGGCAGCCAGAGCGTCGCGTCCATGTCCACGTCGTCCAGGGCCCACTCGGTGGTGCCGTTGAAGCCGATCACCGTGCGGCCGGGCAGGTCGTGCACCTCGACCGTCATCGTGCTCAGCACGAAGACCTCCTCGTCCATCCCCTTGTGCGGGATCGCGAAGCGGTCCCCGGGCGCCGGGTCCCAGCGCAGGCCGGCGTCCGCGAGCCGGAGGGCGAGCGCGAGCGACGTCACGCCTCCATCGTGCCTTCCACCGGGCCGGTCGCACCACCGGCCGCCGCGCAGCCGGCTCAGCCGGCGCCCAGGCAGAGGAAGGCGGCCGCGGTGAGCCGGTCCAGCTCGTCCGCCGGGCCGGCCGCCCGGGACCCACCGGCGGCGCCGGCCGCGGCGGCGGCGAGC
>JBJMII010000180.1:0-4631 GCA_045806925.1 Mycobacteriales bacterium | reverse complement strand
TCGGTGCCGGCGAAGCCGAGCGCCTCGGCGAGGCTGGGGGTGGCGAGCCGGACCCCGGGCACCGGCGGGGCGCCGCGCGGGTGCGGGTCCCACACCACCGGCCCGCGCCGGGCGGCGCCGGCCAGCCAGCCGCGCACGTCGGCGCCGGCCAGCAGGCCGCGGCCGTAGTCGGAGACCAGCACCGCCCCGGCGGCCGCGACCGCCTCCCGCATCGCCGGCGTGCCCGGCACCGGCCGGACCGTGCCGTCCTCCCGGTCCAGCCGCAGCAGCGACTGGCCGGCCACCCGGACCCGCTCCTTCTCCGGGGTCCGGCCCGGCAGCCGGGTCGCCACCACGCCCACCCCGGCGGCGGCGAGCAGCTCGGCGACCCGCTCCCCGGCCGGGTCGGCGCCCAGCGCGGTCACCAGCACGACCCCGCCGGCCGGCCGGTCGAGCGCGGCCAGCAGGGCGGCGAGCGCCGCGCCGCCGGGCCGCTCGGACTCGGTGACCGCGGAGACCACCGGCACCGGCGCGTCCGGGCTGAGCCGCTCGGCCCGGCCGCTGACGTCCCGGTCCAGCAGCGAGTCCCCGACGACGACCAGCGGGCCGGCCCTCATGCCCCGGTCACCGCGGCCGGCTCCAGCTCGCCGGCGCCCGGGCCGGCGGCCGCGGCCCGGCCGAGCACCGACTCGTACACGTCGAGGGTGCTGGCGGCGATCCGGTCCCAGGAGTACCGGGAGCGGGCCCGGTCGACGCCCGCGGTGCCGTATGCCTCCCGCCAGAACGGCTCGGCCAGCAGCTTGCGGACCGCGGAGGCGAGCCGGTCCGGGCGCTGCGGCGGCACCAGCGTGCCGGTCGCGCCGTCCACCACGGTGTCCAGGAAGCCGCCGACCGAGGTGGCCACCACCGGCACGCCGCAGGCCATCGCCTCCAGCGGGACGATCCCGAACGGCTCGTACCACGGCGTGCAGACCACCAGGTCCGCCGAGCGCAGCAGCGCCGGCATGTCCGGCCGGGCCACCGCGCCGACCAGCCGGGCCCGGTCGGCGACCCGGAGCCGCTCGGCCAGCCGGCGCAGCCGGGTGGCCTCCCGGTCGCCGGCGAGGTCGCCCACCGGGCCGCCGGCGATGATCAGCTCGGCGTCCGGCACCGCGGTCAGCGCCCGGATCACCGTGTCGAAGCCCTTGCGCGGCACCAGCCGGCCGACCGAGAGCACCCGGCGCAGCGGGCCGCGCTCGGCGACCGGCCCGTCCGGCGTGAACACCTCGATGTCCACGCCGGACGGCAGCACGGTGATCCGGTCCCGGGCGGTGCCCATCCGGACCAGCTCCTGCTCCTCGTCGCTGGACGTGGCGATCACCGCGGCGACGTCGCGGGCCAGTGCCCGCTCCATCCGGATCCGCACCGGCGGGCTGGTGTCCTGCCGGCCCTGGAAGCGCCGCTTGGTCACCCCCAGCGCGTGGAAGGTCTGCACCACCGGCGGCTCGGCAGCGGTGCCCGCGCTCCGGGTGGCGGCCAGCGCGGCCAGCCCGGACATCCAGAAGTGCGCGTGCACGATGTCCGGCGGCGCGGCCGCGAAGCGGTCCGCCAGCGCCCGGCCCAGCTCGCCCACGTGCGGCAGCAGCTGGTCCTTCGGCACCGCCTCGGCGGGGCCGGCGTCGAGATGCTCGACAACCACGCCGTCCTCGGTGACCACCCGCTCCGGCAGCTCCGGGGAGTCCCGGCGGGTATGCACCGTCACCTCGTGACCGGCTCGGGCCAACGCCCGGGACAGCGCGTCGACGTGCACGTTCTGTCCGCCGGCGTCGACTCCCCCGACGGCGGCCAGCGGACTGGCGTGCTCGGAAACCATCGCGATCCTCATCGGGTCACCTCCTTGAGCAGTCGGTCCCAGTCGTCGGTGAAGCGGGCCAGCCCGTACCGGTCCAGCGCCGCCCGGCGGGCCGCCCGGCCGGCCTCGGCCGCCGCCTCCCGGTCGGCGAGGTAGCGCCGCACCGCGTCGGTGAGCACGTCCACCCGGGTCGAGCACGCTCCGGCCGCGGGCGGCACCGCCTCGACCGCCTCGGTGGTGGCCAGCGCGACCACCGGCATCCCCAGCTGCATCGCCTCGATCAGCGACAGGCCGAGCGAGGTCCACCGGAACGGGTGCACGTACACCCTGCGGCAGGCCAGCGCGTCGTGCATCTCGGCCTGCGGCAGGTCGTACGCCGTCACACCCGGCACCTGGTCGGTGTTCATGCCGAACAGGTCCAGCGGCGCGACGGCGGCGAAGGCCGGCAGCAGGTCGGTGCCGACCAGCCGGCCGCGCCGGGCCGGATCGTTGACCACCACCCCGATCCGGTCCAGCTGGCCGGTCCAGCGGTGGCCGGGATCGACCACGCCGTGCTCGATCACCATCGTGGGAGCCCGGCCGGAGTCCCACATCAGATGGTTGAAGTGGGTGACGTGCACGAGCGTGACGTCGTCCCGGTCGGCCAGCGGGTGCCGGGTGTGCGGGACGCCGCCGCGCGGGCAGTCGTGCTCCACGTACACCGCCGGCACGTCCCGGCCGACCCGCCGGCCGCCGAGCCAGGCGTCGGCGAGCTCGAGGTCGCGGGGTCGCTGCAGCACGACCACGTCGACCGGCTCGTCGGCGAGCCGCTGCGGGGTGATCTCGGCGACCGTGCCCGGCCACGGGTACGTCCGGGCCCGGCCCAGGCCGTCCAGCCCCCGGTCCGGGACCACCGGGACCAGGTAGTCGTGGCCGCCCTGGACGAAGGCGGTGCTCCAGGCGCCGTGGACGTGCCAGCTCAGCACCCTCATGCCGGCACCGCCAGCTTGTCGACGGCCACCACCACGTCGTCCGGGGTGACCGAGTCCAGGCACGGGTGGCCCGGCACCGGGCAGGTCCGGGACCGGGTGTCCCGGCAGGGCGCCAGCTGGTCGCCCAGCAGCACCGTCGGCACCCGGTACGGCGCCCACCGCGCCGCCGGCACGACCGGGGAGAACAGCGACACCACCGGGGTGCCGACCGCGGCGGCCAGGTGCGCCGGGCCGGTGTTGCCGACCACCAGCACGTCCGCGCCGGCCAGCACGGCGGCCAGCTCCGCGAAGCCGGTCCGGCCACCGATGTCGACCCCGGCCGCGCCGGCCACCTGCCGGGTCAGCGCCGCCTCGGCCGGGGTGCCGGTGACCAGCACCCGGCGGCCGGCCGCGGCCAGCGCCGCCACCGTGTCCGCGCACCGGCGCGGCGACCAGGCCCGGGCCGGGACCGAGGCGCCGGGGTGCAGCACCGCGTACGGCCCGGAGCCGACCAGCGCCGCCACGTCCGGCAGCGGACCGCGCACCCGCAGCCGGCCGTCGTCGCCGGGCGGCAGGCCGAACCCGGCGGCGACCGCGGTGGACAGCGCCCGCTCCGCCTCCGGCAGGTCGTCCGGCAACCGGTGCCGGACGTCGAGCAGCGAGCCCGGGTAGTCGTCGCTGACCGCGCTCACCCGGCGCACCCCGGCCAGCCGGAGCAGCAGCGCCAGCGGCAGCGGGGACTGGTGGTACGAGGTGAGCAGCACCGCCTCGTCCAGCCCGAGCGCGCGCAGCCGGCCGGTGAAGCCGGCGACGTCGGCGGGGTCGACCGGATCCGGCTCCGGGTCGATCCACGGCGCCCGCCAGACCAGCACCCGGTCCGCCCCGGGCAGCAGCTCGGCCGCCTGCCGGCCGCGCGGGCCGACCAGCAGCACCACCTCGGCGGCGTGCGCGGCCACCGCGCGGACGGCCGGGCCGGCGAGCAGCACGTCGCCCTCGCTGTCCAGCCGGGCGACCAGCACCCGCCCGCCGCTCACCGGGCACCTCCGGCCAGCGCGAGCTCGACGGCGGCGGGCAGGTCCGGCGCCACCGCGGCGGCCGCCGCCACCTCCTCCGGCCGGGTCACCGCGGTCGGCACCAGCACCGCCCGGGCGCCGGCCGCCCGCGCCGCGGCGAGGTCCGCGCCGATGTCGCCGACCAGCACGCACCGCTGCGGCGGCACGCCGAGCTCGGCGGCCGCGGCGAGCACCAGGCCGGGCGCCGGCTTGCGGCAGCCACAGCCGTCACCCGGCGCGTGCGGGCAGACCTGCCAGCTGTCGAACGGGCCGAGCAGCTCTTCCACCCGGGAGTTCACCCGGGCCACGTCGGCGGCGGTGAGCAGGCCGCGGCCGACGGCGGACTGGTTGGTCACCACCCCGACCGGCACGCCGCCGGCGCGCAGCCGGGTCAGCGCGGCCAGCGCGCCGGGCAGCGGGCGGACCAGCTCCGGGTCGCCGTTGTACGGGACGTCGTCGATCAGCGTGCCGTCCCGGTCGAAGAGCACCGCCAGCGGAGGCACCGACCCCACCGACGCGGCCGGCTCCACCGGCTCCACCGACTCCACCGACTCCGCCGGGGTTGGCCGCGCCCGCCGGTGGGCCAGCTCGCCGCCCAGCCGGTACGCGACCGCGACCGGCGGGATCGCCGCCGAGCTGACCAGCATCCGGGCCACCTCGCCCGGCGTCCGGGGCCCGGGCGCGATCCGCGCCGCGGCGAACTCCGCGGTGCCGAGCAGCCACCCGGCCGCCGCGACCCACGGCCACCTCGGCCGGCTGCCGCCGCCCGGTCCGCTCCGGCCGGCCAGCCGGGTGGCGCCGGCGAGAGCGGCCGCACCG
>JBJMII010000179.1:0-8562 GCA_045806925.1 Mycobacteriales bacterium | reverse complement strand
CCGTGGACAGCCAGCGCAGCCGGGCCGCCACCGCGGGCAGCTCCAGCCACGGGGCGAGCATCCCGGGCGCCTGCGCGCCCTGGCCGGGGGACATGAGAGCCAGCACGCTCTCTACCGTGGTCGCTGAGCGGCCCGGACGGGAGGGCGCGGGTCACGAAGTGGTGTCGGAGTGCCTTGTAGGGTTACGACAGTTTCCCGGCGTGTCGGGTGAGGTGGACCACACCCGTTCCGTGGACTTCCTCCTGCCGGCTCCATCCCGGCGGCGCCTGCGCGAGCAGCCGGCCGGCCGGGTTCACCCCTCCAGCCGGCCGAGCACCAGGGCGAGCTGCAGGGTGAGCAGGTCCCGCGGGTTCGTCGGGGTGCGGCCGCACACCTCGGCCACCCGGCGCAGCCGATAGCGCACCGTGTTCGGGTGCACGAAGAGGGTCCGCGCGGTGCTCTCCAGCGTGCCGCCGCTCTCCGCGTACGCGGTCACCGTGTCCAGCAGCGCGGACCCGGCCTCGGCCAGCGGTCGGTAGACGTCCTCCACCAGCGTCCGGCGGGCCTCCTCGTCGCCGGACAGCGCCCGCTCGGGCAGCAGGTCCGCGGCCAGCACCGGCCGCGGCGCGGCGGGCCAGCCGGCCGCGGCCCGGACGCCGGCCAGCGCGGCCCGGGCGGACGCCCCGGCGGCGCCCAGGTCGGCCACGGTGGGCCCGACCACCACCGGCCCGGCGCCGAACTCCGGCAGCAGCGGCCGGGTCCCGGCGACGGCGTCGGCGATCCCGCCGAGCACCACCACCAGCCGGTCGCCCGGCACCCCGGCCAGCACGTCCACCCCGGCGTGCCGGGCGGCCCGCTGCAGCGCGTCGAGGATGTGCTCCGGGTGCCCGGCCGGCGCCGCCCCGATCACCACCGCGACCGGGGTCTTCGCCGCCCAGCCGAGCGCGGACGCCCGGCTCAGCAGCGTCTCGTCGAAGTCGCCGCGCAGCAGCACGTCGACCACCAGCGCCTCCAGCCGGGCGTCCCAGGCGCCACGCATCTCGGCCACGCCCGCGTACACCTGGGCGGCGGCGAAGGCGATCTCCCGGCTGTAGCGCAGGATCGCCTCCCGCAGCACCATCTCCTCGCCCGGCGCGGCGAAGCTCTCCACCCGCTCCTCGACCACCTCGACGGTGACCCGGACCAGCTCGACCGCCTGCTTGAGGCTGACCGAGCGGGCCAGCTCCTGCGGGCCGGCCCGGAACACCTCGCTGGTCAGCCGCGGCGCGTCGCCGGGGGAGCGGAGCCACTCGACGAACGAGCCGATGCCGGCCTGCGCGATGAGCATCACCCAGGACCGCTGGTCGGCCGGCATCGACCGGAACCAGGGCAGCACCTCGTCCATCCGGGCCACGCTCTGGGTGGCCAGCGCCCCGGAGGCGCGCTCCAGCCGGCGCAGCGTCGCGGCCGGGGGCGGGGTCGGTGGCACGGCCACATCCTCGCCGATCGGCGTGCGCACCCGCCGACCGGCGGGCCGAACAGTCGCCTACTGCCGGAACTGTCGGTGCCGTTGGGCAGGATGGAGGGGTGAGCCGGGACCCCGTGGACGACCTGCGCCGGATCGCCTTCCTGCTGGAGCGCCGGCACGAGGCGACCTACCGGGTGCGCGCCTTCCGCCGGGCCGCCGACGCGCTGGCCGAGATCCCGGTCGCCTCGCTGGCCCGCCGGGTCGAGCTCGGCACGCTGCGCCAGCTGCCCGGGGTGGGGGAGAAGACCGCGCAGGTGGTGGCCCAGTCGCTGGCCGGTGAGGTGCCGGACTACCTGGTCAACCTGGAGGCGACGGCGGGTGCCCCGGTGGAGGCCTTCGGCCCGCCCGGCGCGGCCGCGCCCACCCCGGCCGGCGTCGCGCTGCGGCACGCGCTGCGCGGCGACTGCCACACCCACTCCACCTGGTCCGACGGCGGCTCGTCGATCCGGGAGATGGCGCTGGCCGCCCGCGACCTCGGCCACGAGTGGATGGTGCTCACCGACCACTCGCCCCGGCTCACCGTGGCCAACGGCCTGTCCCCGGAGCGGCTGTGCGCCCAGCTGGTCGAGGTCGCGCTGCTCAACGAGGAGCTCGCCCCGTTCCGGATCCTGACCGGGATCGAGGTGGACATCCTCGACGACGGCTCGCTGGACCAGGAGGAGGAGCTGCTCGGCCAGCTCGACCTGGTGGTGGCCAGCGTGCACTCGGTGCTGCGGATGCCGCGCGGTCCGATGACCGAGCGGATGGTGGCCGCGGTCCGCAACCCGCACACCGACGTGCTCGGGCACTGCACCGGCCGGATGGTCACCGGGTCGCGGAAGCGGCCGGAGTCGGAGTTCGACCCGGAGGCGGTCTTCGCCACCTGCGCGCAGGCCGGCGTCGCGGTGGAGGTCAACTCCCGGCCGGAGCGGCTCGACCCGCCCGAGCGGCTGCTGCGGATGGCGGTCGAGGCCGGCTGCAAGATCTCCATCGACAGCGACGCGCACGCCCCCGGCCAGCTGGACTGGCTGCCGTACGGGTGCGAGCGGGCCGCTGCCTGCGGCGTCACCGCGGGCCGGGTGGTGAACACCCGGTCCGCGGACGACCTGCTGGCCTGGACGCACCGGTGAGCGAGGAGCAGGCCATCGGCGGCGTCGAGGTGCGTCGGGCCGGCGACCGGGCGGTCACCCGGACGTCCTGGCTGGACTCGCGGCACTCGTTCTCCTACGGGTCGCACTACGACCCGGCCAACACCCACTTCGGCCTGCTGCTGGCCTGCAACGAGGACCGGCTGGCGGCCGCCGCCGGCTTCGCCGAGCACCCGCACCGGGACGTCGAGGTGGTCACCTGGGTGCTGGCCGGCGCCCTGCGGCACGCCGACGACGCCGGCCACCGGGGCGAGGCGCGTCCCGGGGTGGTGCAGCGGATGAGCGCCGGCGGCGGGGTGCGGCACGCCGAGCAGGCCGGGCCGGACGGCGCGCACTACGTGCAGATGTGGCTGCGGCCGGCCGCACCCGGCGGGCCCCCGGCGTACGACACCGTGACAGTGGGCACCGGGACGGGCCTGGCCGAGCTGACCCCGCTCCGGCAGCCGGCGGCGACGCTGCACGCGGGCCGGCTCCCCCCGGGCGGCACCGCCACCTTGCCCCCGGTGCAGTACGCGCACGTGCTGGTCGGCGCCGGCACGCTCGAGCTGGCCGGGCACCGGCTCGGCCCGGGCGACGCGGCCCGGCTGACCTGCGCCGGCCGGGTCGAGCTGCGCGCCCCGGCCGGCGCGGAGCTGATCGCGTGGGAGATGCGCGCCGGCCTGTCCGTCGGGTAGGCAGGGGGCATGCACCCCGTCCGCGACCTGCTCGCCGCCGCCACCGCCATCCAGCCCGACACCGTCGCCCTCCGCCGCCGGCTGCACCGCCGGCCGGAGGTCGGCCTCACCCTGCCGCAGACCCAGCGCAGCGTGCTGGACGCGATCGCCGGCCTGCCGCTGCGGGTCAGCCAGGGTCGCACGGTCAGCTCGGTGACCGGGGTGCTCGACGGCGGCCGGTCCGGGCCGACCGTGCTGCTGCGCGGCGACATGGACGCGCTGCCGATGCCGGAGGACACCGGCCTGGACTTCGCCTCGGAGATCCCCGGCGCGATGCACGCCTGCGGGCACGACACGCACGTGGCGATGCTGGTCGGCGCCGCGCGGCTGCTGTCCGAGCGGCGGGCCGAGCTGCCCGGCCGGGTGGTCTTCATGTTCCAGCCGGGCGAGGAGGGCTGGGGCGGCGCCCGGGTGATGCTCGACGAGGGCGTCCTGGACGCGGCCGGGTCGCCGGTCGACTCGGCGTACGCGATGCACATCACCACCCACTACGAGTCCGGGGTGGTGGCGGTCCGCCGCGGGCCGGCGATGGCGGCCGCGGACACCCTGCACATCACCGTGACCGGCCGCGGCGGGCACGCGTCCAACCCGGCCGAGGCGCTCGACCCGGTGCCGGTGGCCTGCGCGATCGTGCAGGCCATCCAGACCATGGTCACCCGGGAGGTCAGCGTCTTCGACCCGGCAGTGGTGACCATCGCCAAGATCACCGCCGGCACCACCGACAACGTGATCCCGGAGACCGCGGAGATGGCCGGCACCATGCGGACGCTGTCCGAGGACACCCGGGCCCGGGTCAAGGAGAGCCTGCACCGGTTGGTGCCCGCGATCGCCGCCGCGCACGGCGCGACCGCGCAGCTGACCATCTCCGACGGCTACCCGGTGACGGTCAACGCCGACGGCGCGGCCGACCTGGTGCACGCCACCACCGTCGGCCTGCTCGGCCCGGACCGGGCGCTGCTCGAGCGGGAGCCGGTGATGGGCGCCGAGGACTGGTCGTACGTGCTGCAGCGGGTGCCCGGGGCGATGAGCTTCCTCGGTGGCTGCCCGCCCGGGACTGACCCGGCCGAGGCCCCGGCGAACCACTCCAACAAGGTCGTCTTCGACGAGGACGCGATGGCGGTGGGTGTCGCCACCCACGTCGCCGTCGCCCTCGCCGCCCTCACCGGGTAACGCCGGGGCCCGGCTGCCGGGCCGGGCCCAGGGTCTTGTCAATCGTCGGTGCTTTCGAAAGGCTTCGCGGTGGGCGGGCACCGCGACCGGTACGGAGTCGGGCTGTCAGGCGGGTGCGATGCCCCGTGTCCGAGGTTTCCTCGCACAAAGGAGTGTAGATGCGAACCATCCGATCGGTGGCCGTCGCGGCCGCCGTCCTGCCGCTCCTCGCGGTCCTTCCCGCGGGTCCGGCGTCAGCCGCGCCGATCACCCCCGGCGGCTCGACCGAGGTGACGGTCGGCAGCAACGACGCTCTGTTCTCGCAGAACAAGCAGAACGAGCCGGGGCTGGCGGTGAACCCGGTGAACCCGAGCATCCTGGCGGCCGGTGCCAACGACAACATCGACCTGGAGGCGTGCAACGCCGCCGACGACCGCACCTGCCCCTTCACCCCGGGTGTCGGCGTCTCCGGCATCCAGTTCTCCACCAACTCGGGCCGTACCTGGACCCAGCCGACCTACACCGGCTACTCCGCCCGGCTGACGCCGAGCTGCCTCGGCCTGCCCGACCTGGCGCCGGGCGTGCCGCCGCCGGGTGACACCGGCTGCGTGCCGGACCCGAACGGGCCGATCGGCACCCTGCCGAACTACTTCGAGAACGGGCTGCAGTCCAACGGTGACCCTGAGCTGGTCTTCGGGCCGGTGCCCGGTGCCAACGGCCAGTTCTCCTGGGCGAACGGCCAGCGGCTGTACTACTCGAACATCGCGGTCAACTTCCCCAACCGGCCGGCGTTCCGCGGTGCCGCCGCGATCGCGGTCTCCCGGACCGACGACATCGCCGGTGCGATCGCCGGGCACAACGACGCCTGGATGGACCCGGTGATCGTCACCAAGCAGAACACCGCGCTGTTCAGCGACAAGGAGCAGATCTGGGCGGACAACGCCGAGTCCAGCCCGCACTTCGGCAACGTCTACGTCTGCAACGTCGGCTTCCGCAGCGTGGGCCGGGGCGGCGCGCCCGAGCCGGTGCTGTTCGCCCGGTCGACCGACGGCGGCGACACCTGGCGCGCCCGCCAGCTCTCGGCCGCGACGAACAACAACCAGACCGGTGGCCGGCAGGGCTGCGCGGTCCGGACCGACAGCGCCGGCGTGGTCTACGTGGTGTGGGTCGGCACCGACATCCGCACCCGGGAGGGTGTGTTCTTCCAGGCGCGTTCCTTCGACGGTGGCCAGAACTTCGAGCGCCCGCGGGCGATCGTGACCGTCGCGAACATCGGCCAGTTCGACCCGGTCCAGGGCCGGTTCACCATCGACGGCATCGCCGGCGCCCGGACCAGCATCTTCCCGAGCATCGACATCGCCAACGGGGCACCGAGCGGGGCCGACGCCACCGACCAGATCGTGGTCACCTGGTCCGACGACCGGGCCGGCACGAACAACGAGCGCGCGTACGTCATCACCTCGACCAATGGCGGCGCGAGCTACTCGGCGCCGGCGCTGGCCAGCGAGGGTGCCGACCGGGCCAACTTCCCGGCGATCGCCATCTCGCCGGACGGCACCGACGCGTACCTGGTCTACAACGCCTGGCTCGACCCGTGGCGGACCGAAACGAGCTCGCCGCGCCGGATGCAGGGCGTGGTCCGGCACGCCGAGGTGAACGCCACCACCGGCGCCGTGGGGGCCTGGACGACCCTGCTCCGCGGCGCGATCGGTGACGGCCGGGCATCCAGCGCCAACGGGCTGACCTCGGAGTTCCTCGGCGACTACAACTACGCGGTCGCCACCCGGGACTTCGGCTCGGCGGTCTGGAACGACCTCCGCAACGCCGCGGTCTGCCCGGCGATCAACGCCTACCGGCAGGCGTTCTTCGAGGACGTCACGGCCGGGGCGGCCGAGCCGATGGTGGGTGACGAGAAGGAGGACCCGGCGGAGTCGGCCGAGCTGCCCGCGTCGCACTCGACGGCGCTGCGGCCGGGCCCCAACAACCAGTGCCCGCCGACGTTCGGCAACTCCGACATCTATGGAGGCACCTTCAGCGACGACTCGTAGCCGGTGCGGTCAGGTCCGGCCCCGGTGCGGGGTCGGACCGACCAGCCGCCGAGGTCGGACACCCGCCCTCCCGGACGGGTGTCCGACCTCGGCAGTCGGTGAGTCCTGGTCGGTGAGTCCCGGTCGGTGACCCGCGGTCAGCTGTCGCCGCCGGTGTTGCCGGCGTCCGCCGCCGCCACGTCGCCGAGCCGGTAGCCGTCCACCGCCTGCTGCAGCGTCTCCGGCTTGACCTCGCCACGGCGGGCCAGCTCGGTCAGCACCGCGACCACGGTCGACTCGGCGTCGACGTGGAAGTAGCGCCGCAGCGCGCCGCGGGTGTCCGACCGACCGAAGCCGTCGGTGCCCAGCGAGCTGTAGTCGCCCGGCACCCAGCGGGAGATCTGGTCCGGCACCGCTCGCATCCAGTCCGACACGGCCACCACCGGGCCGGCCGCGTCCGCCAGCGCGGTGGTCACGTACGGCGTGCGGGGCTGGTCCCAGGGGTGCAGCAGCGCCTCCTGCTCGGCGGCGACCGCGTCCCGGCGCAGCTCGTTCCAGGACGTCACCGACCATACGTCGGCGGCCACCCCCCACTGCTCGCCGAGCAGCACCTGGGCGCGCAGCGCCGCCGGCACGGCCACCCCGGAGGCGAGGATCTGCGCCCGCGGCCGGATGTCGTCGCCCTCGACCGCGGGCGCCGTCGCGTACCGGTACAGCCCGCGCCTGATGCCCTCGACGTCCACGCCCTCGGGCATGGCGGGCTGCCGGTACGGCTCGTTGTAGACGGTCAGGTAGTAGAAGACGTCCTCGCCGGCCGGGTGCTCGTCGGTCGAGCCGTACATCCGGCGCAGCGCGTCCTCGACGATCACCGCGAGCTCGAAGGCGAAGGCCGGGTCGTACGCCACGCAGGCCGGGTTGGTCGACGCGAGCAGCAGCGAGTGCCCGTCCTGGTGCTGGAGGCCCTCACCGTTCAGCGTGGTGCGGCCCGCGGTCGCGCCGAGCAGGAAGCCCTTGCCGAGCTGGTCGGCCAGCGCCCAGATCGCATCCCCGGTCCGCTGGAAGCCGAACATCGAGTAGAAGATGTAGATCGGGATCATCGGCTCGCCGTGGGTGGCGTACGCCGTGCCCGCCGCGAGCACCGACCCCATCGCGCCGGCCTCGCTGATCCCCTCGTGCAGGATCTGGCCCTTCACCGCCTCCCGGTAGGACAGCAGCAGATCCCGGTCCACCGGGTCGTACTTCTGGCCGAACGGGCTGTAGATCTTGGCGGTCGGGAAGAGCGAGTCCATCCCGAAGGTGCGGGCCTCGTCCGGGATGATCGGCACGAACCGGTGGCCGATCTCCTTGTCCTTCATGAGGTCCTTGAGCAGCCGGACGAAGGCCATCGTGGTGGCCACCGCCTGCTTGCCGGAGCCCTTCTTCAGGTCCGCGTACGCCTCGTGGGCCGGCAGCTTCAGCGGCTTGGCCCGCAGCACGCGGCGCGGCACCGACCCGCCGAGCGCGGCCCGCCGCTCCTGCATGTACTGGATCTCCTCGGAGTCCGGCCCGGGGTGGTAGTACGGCGGCAGGCCGTCCTCCAGCGCCGAGTCCGGGATCTCCAGGTAGAGCCGGTCGCGCATCTCCTTCAGCTCGGGCTTGGTCAGCTTCTTCATCTGGTGGGTCGCGTTGCGGCCCTCGAAGTCCTTGCCCAGGGTCCAGCCCTTGATGGTGTGCGCCAGGATCACCGTCGGCTGGCCGGTGTGCTCGGTCGCCGCCTTGAACGCCGCGTAGACCTTGCGGTAGTCGTGCCCGCCGCGGGGCAGGTTGCGCAGCTGGTCGTCGGAGAGGTGCTCGACCATCTTGCGCAGCCGCGGGTCGGAGCCGAAGAAGTCCTCCCGGATGAACGCCCCGGGCGAGGTCGAGTACGTCTGGAACTGCCCGTCCGGCGTGGTGTTCATCTTGTTCACCAGCACGCCGTCGACGTCGCGGGCGAGCAGCTCGTCCCACTCGCGGCCCCAGACGACCTTGATCACGTTCCAGCCGGCGCCGCGGAAGTACGACTCCAGCTCCTGGATGATCTT
>JBJMII010000178.1:0-8036 GCA_045806925.1 Mycobacteriales bacterium | reverse complement strand
CTGGACCGGCCACGCCTCGACGCCCACCGGCAGCAGGGTCGGCGGGGCGACCAGCGTCACCTCGGCGCCGAGCGTGGACAGCAGCAGCACGTTGGACCGGGCCACCCGGCTGTGCAGCACGTCGCCGACCACGCTGACCCGCAGGCCGTCGACCCGGCCGAGCCTGCGGCGCATCGTGTACGCGTCGAGCAGCGCCTGGGTCGGGTGCTCGTGGGTGCCGTCGCCGGCGTTGACCACGCTGCCGCGCAGCCAGCCGGCCAGCCGGTGCGGCGCGCCGGACATCGGGTGCCGGATCACCACCGCGTCCGAGCCCATCGCCTCCAGGGTCAGCGCGGTGTCCTTGAGCGACTCGCCCTTGGACAGGCTCGACCCCTTGGCCGAGAAGTTCACCACGTCCGCGGACAGCCGCTTGGCCGCCAGCTCGAAGGAGGTCCGGGTCCGGGTGGAGTCCTCGAAGAACAGGTTCACCACCGTGCGGCCGCGCAGGGTGGGCAGCTTCTTCACCTCGCGCCCGGTCAGCGCCTCGTCGAGCCGCTCGGCGGTGTCCAGCACGGCCAGCGCCTCGTCCCGGCTCAGGTCCGCGGCCGAGAGCAGGTGCCTCACCGGACCACCGCCGCCGGCGCGGAGGAGCCGGTCTCCAGCAGCACCGCGTCGCGTCCGTCGGTCTCGGTCAGCAGCACCCGCACGCTCTCCTCCTGGGCGGTGGGGATGTTCTTGCCGACGTAGTCGGCGCGGATGGGCAGCTCCCGGTGACCGCGGTCGACCAGCACGGCGAGCTGCACGGCGCGCGGGCGGCCGAGGTCACGCAGGGCGTCCAGGGCGGCCCGGACCGTGCGGCCCGAGTAGAGGACGTCGTCGACCAGCACGACCAGCCGGCCGTCCACCCCGCCGGGCGGCTCGACCGTCGGCTCCAGCGCGCGGACCCCGCGCAGCCGGAGGTCGTCGCGGTGCAGAGTCACGTCCAGCACGCCGATCGGGACCTCGATGCCCTCGAAGGCCTTGACCCGGGCGACGAGCCGGCGGGCGAGCGGGACGCCGCGGGTGGGGATGCCGAGCACCACGGTGTCGGCGGCGCCGCCGGTCTTCTCCAGCAGCTGGTGGGCGATGCGGTCGACGGTCCGGGCCACCGCCGGGGCGTCGAGGAGCGCACGGCTCACGGGACCTCCTTCCCCGCCTCACCGGACGGGTCGTTAAAGGACGTCGGACGCGCCCACGCTAGCAGCGGCCCGGCCACCCGCCCTGACGGCTGGTGACCGGGCGTACGATCGGCGTGTCGGCGACCGGCTGAAGTTGCCGTGGCAATTCATCACTCGATCGGGTGATTCTGGCGACTGCGGGTCCGTCGCGGGGGCTACCCGGCGTGACGAGTGGGGACGATCTTTCCGTCATGGTCTTGACCCCGGAGTGGTGCTCAGCTTACGGTCACGCTCCGTAGTCGAAAGCGCGGGGGCCAGTCGGATGCCAGTACTCGGTGTCGCACCGGAGATGGAGCGCAACGGAATGACCAGCGACTACGCCAGGGCCCTCGGCGCCCGCCTGCGCGCGATCCGCACGCAGCAGGGTCTCTCGCTGCACGGCGTGGAGAAGAAGTCCAAGGGCCGGTGGAAGGCCGTCGTCGTCGGCTCGTACGAGCGCGGCGACCGGGCTGTCACCGTGCAGAAGCTCGCGGAGCTCGCGGACTTCTACGGCGTGCCGGTGAGCGAGCTGCTGCCGGAGGGCCGCACGGCCTCGTCCGCCGCCCCGGCCCAGAAGATCGTGCTCAACCTGGAGCGGCTGTTCCAGCTGCCGCCGGACCAGGTGGGTCCGCTGGCGCGGTACGCGCAGGCGATCCAGAGCCAGCGCGGGGACTACAACAACAAGGTGCTCTCCATCCGGGGCGAGGACCTGCGGTCGCTGTCGATCATCTATGACCTGTCCGAGGGCGAGCTGACCGAGCGGCTGATCGAGTGGGGCGTGCTCGCCCCGGACGCCCGCAGCATCGACCCGGCGCTGGACCGCCGTTCCATGGACCGAAGCTAGCCCCGTTCGAGGCGGGGCCGGCTCCGGACGGGGCCGGCCCCGCTCGCACGTCCGGCGACCGTCAGCCGGTGCCGGCCCCCCGATCCGGGCCACCGTCAGCCGGGCGGGTCCCGCCTCCGGGCGAGGATCCGCCTCCGGGCGACAGAGGATCCGCCTCCCGGCGACAGAGGATCCGCCTCCGGGCGGCATCAGCCCGGTGGCGGCTCGCGCCGCCCCGGCGCCGGCTGGTTGCGGAGCACCCGGCCGAGCACGCCGTTGACGAAGCGCGGCGACTGGTCGGTGGACAGCGACTTCGCCAGCTCCACCGCCTCGTCGATCACCACCGCATCGGGTACGTCCTCGCGCCACAGCAGCTCGTAGAGCGCCAGCCGCAGCACTGCCCGGTCCACCGGCGGCATCCGCTCGACGGTCCACCCCTCGGAGTGTCTCCCGAGCACCTCGTCGATGTCCGCGAGCCGGCCGGTCACCCCCTCGACGAGCTCCACCGCGTACGCCGGGACCGGCGGGTCGGCGTGCGCCAGCCGCTCGGCCAGCGTGCTGACCGGCTCGGTGCCCCGCACGTCGGACTCGTAGAGCACGTCGACGGCGCGCTTGCGGGCCTTGCTGCGGGCTGCCATCGCGGCTCAGGCCCGCCCGAGGTAGCGCCCGTCACGCGTGTCGACCTTGACCTTCTCGCCGGTGGTGACGAAGAGCGGCACCTGGATGGTCGCCCCGGTCTCCAGCGTCGCCGGCTTGGTGCCACCGGTGGACCGGTCGCCCTGCAGGCCCGGGTCGGTCTGCTCGACCACCAGCTCGACGCTGGTCGGCAGCTCGACGTAGAGCGGCGTGCCCTCGTGCACCGCGACCACGACGTCGGTGTTCTCCAGCAGGTAGCCGGCGCCCGCGCCGACCGTCTCCGCCGGCACGTGCACCTGCTCGTACGTGTCCGAGTCCATGAAGACGAACTCGTCGCCCTCCCGGTAGAGGTAGTTCATCCCGCGCTTGTCCACGGTCGCGGTGTCGACCTTGGTGCCGGCGTTGAAGGTGCGGTCGACCACCTTGCCGGACAGCACGTTCTTCAGCGTGGTCCGCACGAAGGCGCCGCCCTTGCCGGGCTTGACGTGCTGGAACTGCACGACGGACCACAGCTGCCCGTCCAGGTCGAGCACCATGCCGTTCTTGAGGTCGTTGGTGGTTGCCACGTCTTCCGACAGCTCCGCGCAGGTCAGAGGACCACGAGGTCCTTGGTGGTGGTGGTCAGCAGGTCGGGCTCGGCACCGTCGCGGACCACGAGCGTGTCCTCGATCCGGACTCCCCCGCGTCCGGGCAGGTACACCCCGGGCTCGACGGTGACGGCCATCCGATCGACCAGTGTACCGGCGCCGGCCGGGCTCAGTGCCGGCGCCTCGTGGATCTCCAGGCCGACGCCGTGGCCCAGGCCGTGCGGGAACGCTTCGCCGTGGCCGCCGGCGGTGACCACGGCGCGGGCGGCCGCGTCGACCGCGCGGACGTCGGCGCCGGCGGCCAGCGCCTCCCGGCCGGCCCGCTGCGCCGCCCGGACCAGGTCGTACACCTCGCGCTGCCAGTCGGCCGGCTCGCCCAGCACCAGCGTGCGGGTCATGTCCGAGTGGTAGCCGCCGCGGGTGGCGCCGAAGTCCAGCTTGACCAGGTCGCCGCGCTCCAGCACCCGGTCCACCGGCCGGTGGTGCGGCACCGCCGAGTCCGGCCCGGCCGCCACGATCGTCTCGAACGACCGGGCGTCCGCGCCGAGCTCCAGCATCCGGGCGTCCAGGTCGCGGCCGACCTCCCGCTCGGTCCGCCCGGGCCGCAGCCCGCCCGCGGCGAGCAGCTCGGCCAGCGCCCGGTCCGCGATCGCGCACGCCTCCCGCAGCAGCGCGATCTCGTCGTCGTCCTTGACCGCACGCAGCGCCTCGACGGCCTGCTCGATGCTGACCAGCTCGGCACCGGCGGCCCGCCGGGCCAGCACGGCGTGCAGGTCGACGGTCACGTCGTGCGACTCGTAGCCCAGCCGTCTGGGCCGCCCGCCACCAGCCCTCCCCGCCAGCGCCGGTGCGCTGGCCCGGTCGACGAGCAGCTCCACGTCCGGCGCCTGCCGGCCGGCCTGGGTGACGTAGCGGCCGTCCGTGCACAGCACGTCCGGGCCGGTCGGGTCGACCGGGACCAGCAGCGCGCCGTTGGACCCGGTGAAGCCGGTCAGGTAGCGCACGTTGACCAGCCGGGTCACCAGCACGGCGTCCAGGCCGGCGGCGCGGGCACGGTCGCGGAGCAGGTCGCGGCGGGCGGTGGGGGCGGTCACACCGCCCAACCTACCCGGCAGCCGCTATCCGCCGGCCGCGCCGGCGACCGCCGACCAGGCCGTGGCCAGCAGGGCGGGGTCCGGGTCGGCCAGGATGCCCGGCCGGGCCGGGCCGTCCAGCACCACGAAGCGGAGCACCGAGCCGCGGGCCTTCTTGTCCACCCGCATCGCCTCGTGCAGCTCCGGCCAGGCGTCCGGGTCGTACGTGGTGGGCAGGCCGAGGCGTTCCAGGAGCGTCCGGTGCCGATCGGCGGTCGGCCGGTCGAGCCGGCCGGCGGCGGCGCCGAGGGCGGCGGCGAAGACGAGGCCGACGGCGACGGCCTCGCCGTGCCGGACCCGGTAGCGCTCCCTCTTCTCGATCGCGTGCGCGAGCGTGTGGCCGTAGTTGAGGTGCTCGCGCTCGCCGGACTCGCGCAGGTCGCGGGAGACGACGCCGGCCTTGACCCGGACCGCGCGCACGACCAGCTCCCGGGGTGACGCGCCGGCGCCGTCGCGCTCCAGCAGGTCGAGGATCGCCGGGTCGGCGATGAAGCCGCACTTGACCACTTCGGCGAGGCCGGCGCGGTAATCCGCGCCCGGCAGCGTCCCGAGCGCGCCGAGGTCGCACAGCACGCCCGCCGGCGGGTGGAAGGCGCCGACCAGGTTCTTGCCGGCGGCGATGTCGATCGCCGCCTTGCCGCCGACCGCGGCATCGACCATGCCCAGCAGCGTGGTCGGCAGGTGCACCACGCGGACCCCGCGCAGCCAGGCGGCGGCGACCCAGCCGGCGAGGTCGGTGGTGGCGCCGCCGCCCAGACCGACCACGGCGTCGGTCCGGGTGAAGCCGGCCGCGCCGAGCGCGTCCCAGCAGTCGCCCGCCACCGCCAGCGTCTTCGCCGCCTCGCCGTCCGGGACCGCCAGCGGGAGGACCGACAGCCCGGCCGCGCGCAGCCGCTCGGCCAGCGCCGCCGCGCGCTCCCGCAGCGTCGGCGGGTGCACCAGCGCGACCCGCTCCGCGCCGGGCAGCAGCGGCGCCAGCTCGCCGTCCAGCTCCTCGCCGACCACCACGTCGTACGGCGCCGGGCCGCCGACCGGGACGATGACGCTCACCGGCCGTCCAGCGCGGCCAGGACGGCATCGGCGACCTCGTCCGGGGTCCGCTCGTCGGTGTCCACGCTGGCCACCGCGACCTCGCGGTAGAGCGGGAGGCGGGCCTCCAGCAGCGCCCGCAGCTGCTGGCGCGGGTTGCCGAGCAGGAGCGGCCGGTCCCGGTTGAGCCCGACCCGCGCCGCGGCGGCCGGTACCCCGGCGGCGAGGAAGACGACCGGGTGGCCGGCCAGCAGCCGCCGCGTGGCCGCGGACAGCACCGCCCCGCCGCCCAGCGCCAGCACACCGCCGTCATCGAGCAGGGCCTCCGCCACCGCGGCGGCCTCCAGCTCGCGGAAGGCCTGCTCGCCCTCGTCGATGAAGATCTCCGCCACCGGCTTGCCGGCCTTCGCCACGACGAGGTCGTCGGTGTCGGTGAACTCGACGCCCAGCCGCCCGGCCACCTGCCGGCCGACCGTGGTCTTGCCGGCCGCCGGCGGGCCGACCAGCACCAGCACGGGGCCGACCGTCCGCCCGCTCACTTCACCACCAGCGTGTCCAGGTAGCCGCGGACGTTGCGCGCGGTCTCCGCCACCGAGTCGCCGCCGAACTTCTCCAGCGCCGCCTCGGCGAGCACCAGCGCGACCATGGCCTCGGCCACCACGCCGGCCGCCGGCACTGCGCAGACGTCCGAGCGCTGGTTGATCGCCACCGCGGGCTCGCCGGTCGCCACGTCGACCGTGCCCAGCGCCCGCGGCACCGTCGAGATCGGCTTCATCGCCGCCCGCACCCGCAGCGGCTCGCCGGTGCTGATGCCGCCCTCGGTGCCGCCGGAGCGCGCGGTACGCCGGCGGAGCCCGTCCGGGCCGCTCTCGATCTCGTCGTGCGCCTCCGACCCGCGGCGGCCGGCCAGCTCGAACCCGTCGCCGAGCTCGACACCCTTGATCGCGTGGATGCTCATCAGCGCGCCGGCCAGCCGGGCGTCCAGCCGCCGGTCGCCGTGCACGTGGCTGCCGAGGCCCGGCGGGAGGCCGTGCGCGACGACCTCGACCACGCCCCCGAGCGTGTCGCCGTCCTTCCGGGCCGCGTCGATCTCCGCGGCCATCGCCTCGCTGGTCGCCGGGTCGAAGCAGCGCACCGTCGAGGCGTCCACCACGGCCACGTCGTCCGGCCCCGGCAGCATCCCGGCGGGCACCGCGACCGTGCCGATCCGCACCACGTGGGACAGCACGCTGACGCCGAGCGCCTGCTCCAGGAACGCCTTGACCACTGCGCCGAGCGCCACCCGGGCCGCGGTCTCCCGCGCGCTGGCCCGCTCCAGCACCGGCCGCGCGTCGTCGAAGCCGTACTTCTGCATCCCGACCAGGTCGGCGTGCCCGGGCCGCGGGCGGGTCAGCGGGGCGTTGCGCGCCAGGCCGGCCAGCTCGTCCGCGGGAACCGGGTCAGGGCTCATCACCCGCTCCCACTTGGGCCACTCGGTGTTGCCGATCCGGACCGCCACCGGCCCGCCGAGCGTGCGCCCGTGCCGGACGCCGCCGAGCAGCTCGACCTCGTCCCGCTCGAACGACATCCGCGCGCCCCGGCCGTATCCGGCCCGGCGCCGGGCCAGCGCGCCGGCGATCTCGTCCGTGCTGATCCCGACCCCGGCGGGCAGCCCCTCCAGCACGGCGACCAGCGCCGGGCCGTGCGACTCCCCGGCGGTCAGCCAACGCAGCACGCCTCCATGATTTCACGAGCCCGGGCCGACATACCGGCCCACCAGTTCCTGCCCGGCGACGACGGCGACGAGCGCGCCGGCGATCAGCCACTGCCCGAACGCCATGTGGTCCCGCAGACCGGCCCGCCGCAGGGCGAGCAGTACGGCCGCGGCGAGCGAGCCGATGCCGAACCCGGCCGCGACGCCCAGGACGACCTGCCCCCAGCCGAGCCAGCCGAGGAAGAGCCCCACCAGCCCGAGCAGCTTCACGTCGCCGAGGCCGAGGCCGCCGCCCGGCGCGGCCAGCGCCAGCAGCAGGGCGGCCCCGCCGACCACCAGCGCCGCGAGCGCAGCGCGCAACAGCGCGTCCCAGTCACCGGGAACGGCCAGCAGAGCGAGGCCGACCGGGTACGACGGGAGGGTCAGCCGGTCCGGCAGGCGCCGGCAGTCCAGGTCGATCACGGCCAGCGTGAGCCCCACCGCGCCCAGCCAGAAGTACGCCGGCAGCTGGGGCCCGGCACCGGTCGAGGCCCCTACCGCGCCGAGCACCGCCACCGCGAGCACGGTGACGACCGCGACGCGCGGCCGGTTCGCCGGCCGGCCCCGCCACGCCTGCTCGGTCAGCAGCGGGGCGCCGGCCGGCACCCGCAGCGTCAGCCCGGCCAGGAACGGCCCCAGCACCGCACCGAGCACGGCACCCACCAGCCCGGTCCCGACCGACACCCGCGGGACCCTACCGACCGCCCCTTGTCCGCCCCGCCGGCCGTCCACAGCCCCGCCCGGGGGGCGGACACACCCTCCCCGGCCGACTGCGCCACTGCTCCACCCCGCGAAGCAGAGCTGGCTCTGCATCGCCCCGTGGAGCAGAGCTGGCTCTGCATCGCCCCGTGGAGCAGAGCTGGCTCTGCATCGCCCCGTGGAGCAGAGCTGGCTCTGCATCGCCCCGTGGAGCAGAGCTGG
>JBJMII010000177.1:0-7940 GCA_045806925.1 Mycobacteriales bacterium | reverse complement strand
GAGGCCGCGCTGTTCGAGGAGCACGGCTTCCGGGACTTCAAGATCTCGGTCAAGCACAACGACCCGGTGGTGATGGTCCGGGCCTACGAGCTGCTCGCCGAGGCCAGCGACTACCCGCTGCACCTGGGCGTCACCGAGGCCGGCCCGGCGTTCCAGGGCACCATCAAGTCCGCCACCGCGTTCGGCGCGCTGCTGTCGAGGGGTATCGGGGACACCATCCGGGTCTCGCTGTCCGCGCCGCCGGTCGAGGAGGTCAAGGTCGGCCTCGCCATCCTGGAGTCGCTGAACCTGCGCCGGCGCGGGCTGCAGATCGTGTCCTGCCCGTCCTGCGGGCGGGCCCAGGTCGACGTCTACACCCTGGCCGAGAAGGTGACCGCCGGCCTGGACGGGCTCACCGTCCCGCTGCGGGTCGCCGTGATGGGCTGCGTGGTGAACGGCCCGGGCGAGGCCCGGGAGGCCGACCTCGGCGTCGCCTCCGGCAACGGCAAGGGCCAGATCTTCGTCCGCGGCCAGGTGGTCAAGACCGTGCCGGAGGCGCAGATCGTGGAGACCCTCATCGAGGAAGCCATGCGGCTCGCCGAGGAGCTGGGCGAACCGGTCGACGAGGCCGGCCAGCCCACCCCGACGCCCGGGAAGGTGCAGGTCACCGTCGCCTGACCGGTCGCCGTCCGGGGGGTGCCGCGCCGCTGCCGTGCAACGGCGATGGCATACACTCGGCGCGTCCGACTAGCGGAGGGATGTCCACCTGTGCACGCGGAAGAGCCGGTCGGCGCCCTACCGGACGCCGCCGGCGTAGACACCTTCTCCGAGCACCGGGACGTCCTGTTCGCCATCGCGTACCGGATGCTCGGCAGCGTCAGCGACGCGCAGGACGCGGTGCAGGACGCCTGGCTGCGCTGGGCGTCGGCCGACCACGCCACCGTCCGGCAGCCGCGGGCGTACCTGATCCAGGTCATCAGCCGGCTGTCCCTGGACCGGCTGCGCAGCGCGACCAGCCGCCGGGAGGTGTACGTCGGGCCCTGGCTGCCGGAGCCGCTGGCCACCGACCCGGACCTCGCCGACGGGGTGGCCCGGGCCGAGTCGGTCTCGATGGCGCTGCTGGTGGTGCTGGAGACGCTGTCCCCGTTGGAGCGGGCCGTCTTCGTGCTGCGCGAGGCGTTCGACCTGCCGTACGGGGAGATCGCCGAGGCGCTGGGCAGCACGGAGCCGGCGGTCCGGCAGCTGGCGCACCGGGCGCGCGCGCACGTGGCCGCCCGCCGCCCGCGGTACGACTCGGACCCGCGGGCGCACCGGACGGTCAGTGAGCGGTTCCTGGCCGCCTGTGCCGGCGGCGAGCTCGCCGAGCTGGTCGACGTGCTGGCGCCCCACGTGACGCTGGTCGCCGACAGTGGCGGGCTGACCCCGGCGCCGCCGCGACCGCTGCGCGGCGCCCGGACGGTCGCCCGCTTCCTGCTCTACGGGCTGCGCCAGTCCCCCGACGACGTCCGGCTGGTGCCGCGGACGCTCAACGCCGGGCCCGGGCTGGTCGCGTTCAGCGGCGGGGCGGCACTGGCCACGCTGGTGCTCGACAGCGACGGCGGGAGGATCGCGGCGATCTATCTGGTGTCCAACCCGGGCAAGCTGGGCGCGGTCGCCCCGCCGGGCGAGACGGCCGGCGGCGGGCTCAGCGCCTGACCGGTCAGTCGCCGGCGGGCCTGGTGGCCCGGTGCAGGGCGACGATTCCGCCGGTGAGGTCGCGCCAGCCGACCCGCTCCCAACCGGCCGCGGCGACCCGCGCGGCCAGCTCGGCCCGGCCCGGCCAGGCCCGGATCGACTCGGCGAGGTAGACGTAGGCGGCCGGGTTGCTGGACACCCGGCGGGCCACCGCGGGCAGCGCCCGCATCAGGTACTCCGTGTAGACCAGCCGCCAGGGCGCCCAGGTCGGGCGGCTGAACTCGCAGACCACCAGCCGACCGCCGGGGCGGGTGACCCGGGCCAGCTCGCGCAGCGCCGCGTCCGGGTCCACGACGTTGCGCAGCCCGAAGGACACGGTGACCGCGTCGAAGGCGGCGTCCGCGAACGGCAGCGCCAGCGCGTCGCCGGCCACCAGCGGCACCGGCCGGTGCCGCCCGGCCCGCAGCATGCCGAGCGAGAAGTCGCAGGCCACCGCAGCGGCACCGGCCTGGGCGAGCGGCACCGTCGACACCGCGGTGCCGGCGGCCAGGTCGAGCACCCGCTCCCCCGGCCGGACCGCCAGCGCGTCCCTGGTGGCCTGCCGCCAGGCCCGGTCCCGGCCCCCGGACAGCACCCTGTTGGTGATGTCGTACCGTCGGGCCACCCGGTCGAACATGGCGGCGACCTCGTGCGGCTGCTTGTCCAGCGAGGCCCTCGTCACCCCGTCATCCTGACTTACGCGTCATGATCACAGGTTCGGCGGGTACGTTGCTCCCCGGGGCCCGTCGGGCCGGAGAAGGGTGTTGACTCGCCTCGATGCACGCGCATCCCTCCAGCAGGAGCGCCGGACGGCCACCAGGCCTGTCCATGGCGATCACCGCGGGGTCCGCGTTGCTGCCGGGCCTGGCGCACTGGCTGGCCGGGCGCCGGCGCGCCGCGGTGGTGATCGCGTCGGCGGCGCTGGTGCTGCTGGTCGGCGTGCTGACGCTCGCGCTGACCACCTCCCGGATCGAGCTGCTCCGGCTCGCCGTCCGTCCCGGCTGGCTGGCCGTCGTCATCGGTGCGTCGCTGGCGCTCGCGCTCGCCTGGGTGATCCTGGTGACGGGGTCCTACCGGGTGCTCGGCCCGGTCCGCACCACCGGTGTCGCGCACGCCGGGGTGGTCCTCGGGCTGGCCGTGCTGAGCCTGCTGGTCGCCGCGCCGCCGGTCGCGGTCGCGCGGTACGCGTACCTCCAGCGCGACCTCATCACCAACCTCTTCCCGGACGACCCGAGCGGTGGCCTGGCCGCGGGCCGGGGCGGGCCCGGCGGGCCCGACGCGTTCGCCGGGCGGGACCGGGTCACCATCCTGCTGCTGGCCAGCGACGCCGGCCCGGACCGCACCGGGACGCGCACCGACAGCGTCGTCGCGGCCAGCATCGACACCCATACCGGGGATGTCGTGCTGTTCAGCCTGCCGCGCAACCTGCAGGAGGTCCCGATGCCACCGGGGCCGCTGCACGACCAGTGGCCGAACGGCTTCCCCGGCCTGCTCAACGAGGTCTACCAGAACGTGATCTGGCGGCCGAAGCTGCTCGAGGGCGCCCGGGACCGCGGCGCCGAGGGCGTCAAGCAGGTGGCGTCCTACGTCCTCGGCCTCCCGATCGACTACTACGCGATGGTCGACCTCGCCGGCTTCGACAAGTTCGTCAGCGCGATGGGCGGGGTGACGGTCACGGTCACCGAGCGGCT
The DNA here is from genome assembly GCA_045806925.1 of Mycobacteriales bacterium. GTDB lineage: Bacteria > Actinomycetota > Actinomycetes > Mycobacteriales > CADCTP01 > CADCTP01. The sequence continues at coordinate 4,557 of JBJMII010000177.1, read as the reverse complement.
CCCGATCGGCGGCCTGCTCGCGGACGGCACCCGGGTGCCCCCGGTCGGCTACATCGAGCCGGGCACGCAGCACCTCAACGGCGACAAGGCGCTGTGGTACGCGAGGTCCCGGCGGGACTCCACCGACTACGACCGGATGATCCGGCAGCGCTGCCTGATCGGGGCGATGGTCCGGCAGGCCGAGCCGCTGAACGTGCTCAAGCACTTCCAGGAGCTGGCGTCGGCGACCAAGAAGCTCGCCGAGACGGACATCCCCCGCTCGGTGCTGCCGGCCCTGATCACCCTGGGCGACCGGATGCACGCCAGCAGCTCGATCCGCAGCGTCGCCTTCGTGCCGCCGGTGATCCACACCGGCAACCCGGACTACGCCAAGATCCGCAAGCTGGTGCAGGCGGCGCTGACCAAGCGGGCGGCGGCGCCCGCGTCGGTCCCGTCGGCCAGCCCCGGGCCGCCGCGACCGACGCCGACGAAGCCGGCGGCACAGCCGAGCACCACCCCGCGGGCCGGCTCGACGCCGGTGGACGTGGACGCCAGCTGCGGCATCGGCTGACCGCCGGCACGCCGTGCACCGGGTGCCCGGCCCACCTCTAATGCGCGAGGTCGTGGACGGTGCGCCCGGCGAGCACGGTGCCGACGCACCGGCCGGCCGCGCCGACCAGGGCACCGTACGGGTCCGCGGCCGGGTCGACGTCGAAGACCGCCAGGTCGGCCCGGCCGCCCGGGCGAATCGTGCCGGCGTCGATGCCCATCGCCCGGGCGCCGCCAACGGTGGCCGCCTCGACCAGCCAGCGGTCCAGCCCCGGCTCAGGGGAGCCCTGCCGCAGCGCGGTGTCCTTCAGCGCGGCGAGGTCGGCGAGCAGGTCCAGCGACGACGCGGAGGCCAGCGAGTCGGTGCCGACGGCGACCGGGCTGCCCTCGGCCCGGTACGCCGCCACCGGCGCCTCGCCCACGCCGAGCGTCCGGTTGGACCGCGGGCAGAGCGCGACCGTGGTCCGGTGCTCGCGCAGCAGCGCGCGGTCGGCCGCGTCGCAGTGCACGCCGTGCGCGACGTGCACGTCCGGCCCGAGCGCGCCCAGCTCGGCCAGCTCCGCGGCCGGGGTCCGGGCGGAGCCGCCGGCCGCCGGCAGCTCCATGGCCAGCCCCCAGCGGAGGTTCGCCGCCGCGAACGGCCCGCTGCCGGTGGCCACGAACTCCACCTCGTACGGTGACTCGGCCAGGTGCGGGTGCAGCCGCAGCCCGCGCTCCCGGGCCACCGCGACGCAGTCGCGGACCACGCCCGAGCCGAGCGTGTAGAGGGTGTGCGGGCTGACCCCCACGGCCCGCCCGGTCGCGCCGACCAGCCGGTCCAGGAAGGCCGGCCGCCGCGCCGGCCAGCCCGCCCCGTCCGCGCCGACCACCTCGACGTAGCTGATCCCGGCCAGCCCGGCGGCCGCCGTCACGACGGCGGCACCGGCGGCGATGTCGGCGACCGCGGTGGTGCCGGTGCGCAGCAGCTCGGCGACCCCGGCCGCGGTGGACGCCCGCCAGTCGGCGTCGGTCATCGCCTGGTTGCGGCGGGCGAAGACGCTGATCCAGTCCAGGAAGTCCACGCCGGGCTCGCAAAGGTCCGCGTACGCCGTGTACTGCAGGTGGCAGTGCGCGTTGACCAGACCCGGCGCGAGCAGCCCGGGCCAGCTGCGCACCGCGCCTTCACCGGACCAGTCCCGGCGCGGGCCGACCCATACCACCCGGTCGCCGTCCACCGCCACCGCGCCGTCCCGGACCGGCGGGGCCGGCACCGGCAGCACGACCGGCGCGGTGTGCAGCGTGACGGTCATGTGCCAGGAGCGGGGCGGCCGGCGGCGAGCTCGCCGGTCCGGGCGGTCGCCCGCAGCAGCCGGCGGGCGCCGTCCACCACCGGGTTGGGGTCCGGCCGGGCCGCCAGGTCCACCAGCGCCATCAGGTCCAGCGCCCGCGCCACCTCGACCCAGTCCGCCGGCAGGTCCGGCGCCCGCTCGGCGTAGCCGGCGGCCACCGCCCCGGTGAACTCGGGGTCGGTCTCCAGGCGGAGCAGGTTGCCGGCGTCGGCGAGCGGGGACCCCGCGTACGCGAACTCCCAGTCGAGCACCCCGGTGACGCCGCCTGTGGCCGGGTCGACCAGCAGGTTCTTGGGGTTGAGGTCGCCGTGCACGAGCGCGACCCGGGTGGTCCGGGCGCCCAGTTCCCGGGCCCGGCGGCCCAAGTCGCGCAGCACCTCCCGCTCCGCCCGGGGCAGCCGGGCGAACCACCGGGCGGCGAGGTGCGCCTCCAGCCAGCGCGCCGGGTCCGCCCCCGCGGCCGGGAACGGCTCCGGCTCCAGCCGGTCGTCCGGGAACCAGCCGGGCCGCGGCATCCGCTCGGTGGCCAGCAGCACCAGCACACCCGCGACCGCCTCGCCCAACCGGCGGCGCAGCGGGGCGTCCGCGGCCGGCAGCACCACGTCCAGCCGGTCCCCGGGCAGGGCCTCCAGCAGCAGGAACGGCGGCCGCTGCGGGCCCTCGCCGACCAGCGCCGCCTCCAGCACCCGCGGCACCGGCAGCAGCCCGCGGACCCGGTCCAGCAGCGCCCGGTCCACCGCGGCCCGCTCCGGCCGGCGCGCGTAGAGCCGCAGCACCGCCTGCTGCCCGGCCGAGGTGACCAGGAACGTCTCGCCCGAGTAGCCGCCGGACAGCGGCGCGACCTCGGCGCCGGGGAAGAGCGCGGCTGCCCGGGTCACCGGGCCGGCACGAGTGGCAGCGCGGTCGAGGAGAAGTGGGACACCACGCCGTCGTCGGCCGGGTCTTCCGCCGGGTCGCGGTGCACCACCAGGTGCCGGTAGAGCGTGTCCCGCTGCGCCGGGATACGGCCGGCGGCGCGGATCAGCGAGATCAGCTCCAGCCGGTTGGACCGGTGCCGCGCGCCCGCGGAGGACACCACGTTCTCCTCCAGCATCACCGAGCCGAGGTCGTCCGCTCCGAAGTGGAGGGTCAGCTGGCCGGCCGCCTTGCCGGTGGTGAGCCAGGACCCCTGCAGGTGCGCGATGTTGTCGAAGAACAGCCGCGCCACCGCGACCAGCCGCAGGTACTCCAGCGTGGACGCCTGCGTACGACCCTTGAGGTGGTTGTTCTCGGGCTGGTACGTCCAGGGGATGAAGGACCGGAAGCCGCCGGTCCGGTCCTGCACGTCGCGGACCATCCGCAGGTGCTCGATCCGCTCCGCGTTGGACTCGCCGGTGCCCATCATGAACGTCGCGGTGGACTCCACCCCGAGCCCGTGCGCGGTCTCCATCACCTGCAGCCAGACCTCGCCGGGCTCCTTCAGCGGCGCGATCGCCCGCCGGGCCCGGCCGACCAGGATCTCGGCGCCGGCGCCGGCGAACGAGTCCAGCCCGGCCGCGTGCAGCCGGTCGACGACGGTCCGGAAGTCCAGGCCGGAGGTCCGCGCGATGTGCACCACCTCGGAGCCGCCCAGCGAGTGCAGCGCCAGCTGCGGGTAGGCCTGCTTGATCGCCCGGAACGTGTCCTCGTACCACTCGATGCCGAGGTCCGGGGAGTGCCCGCCCTGCAGCATGATCTGGGTGGCGCCCAGCTCGACCGCCTCGCCGCAGCGGCGCAGGATCTCCGCGACGGAGTGGGTCCAGCCCTCCTCGTGCTTCGGCGGCCGGTAGAACGCGCAGAACTTGCACGCGGTGACGCAGACGTTGGTGTAGTTGATGTTGCGGTCGATCAGGTACGTCGCGATGCCGTCCGGGTAGCGGCTGCGCCGCACGGCGTCGGCCGCCTCGGCGAGCGCGTGCAGCGGGGCGCGGGTGTACAGCTCGAGCGCCTCGGCCGGGCTGATCCGGCCACCGTCGGCGGCGCGGTCGAGGACGGGCTGGAGGTCGGCCACGGGTCGAGGGTAACGAGTGACAGGCGGTGATGGGCGGTGGCGCTGCGCTCAGCGCAGCCGGACCACGACGCCGCCGGAGGCGATCCCGTCGTGCAGCTCCAGCGCGACCGCCTGCCGGTCGGCCGGGATGTCGAAGACCATCGTGCCGCTCACCAACTCGCCGGGCGGGATCTCGTCCCACAGCGTCTGTTCGGGGAAGTAGAGCCGGGCGCCGAAGTCGGCGGCGTGCTTCTCGCCGGCCGAGTCGCGCAGCTTCTGGACCGGCTCGTAGAGCCGGCGGGACTGGTCCTTGACGTTGGTCACGTCGACCCGGAGCAGGCAGTACTGGCCGTCCGGCAGGCTGGACAGCGTGCCGCTGCCGAGCTGGCCGACACCGCAGCGCACGCTCCGCACGACGAACTCCAGCTGACCGTCGCGGACCGGCTGGCCCAGCTGCGGTCCGGTCTGGACGGCCGGCTCGGGCCGGTTGGACAGCAGCACGAGCAGCAGGACCAGGCTGACCGGGAGCAGCAGCCGCTTGCGTCGGTACCAGGGGCGTCGCCGGCGGGTCCGGGTATCGGGCGCCGGGGTCGGCGGCGGGACCGGCGGCCGGGTGCGCGGCCGGCTGGGCGGCGGCGCCACCCGGGCACCGGCGCGCGTGGCCAGCCGGGTCGCCGTCGAGCGCAGCCGGCT
>JBJMII010000176.1:0-12291 GCA_045806925.1 Mycobacteriales bacterium | reverse complement strand
TGGTGGCGAAGGCCAAGCAGGCCGTGGGCCGCAGTTCGTCCGGCACCCCCTCGAGCTCGACCTACCCGGCCCCGACCACGGCGACGTACGTGACGGAGACGACACCGGGGGCCTCGAGCGGCGACCTCTTCGAGCCCAGCGGTACGACGTCGGACCCGCTGAGCCCGACCAACCCGTCGAACACCAACCGCTCCAACCCGTGAGCCGCCGGCGCTGCGAGCGCTGAGCACCCGGCGACGCGAGCAACCCGGAGGGCGGACCCGAGCGGTCCGCCCTTCGGCGCGTCACCCGGACTGGCTTCCCGTTCCGGGCGAGCGTCCACCCGAGCCGCTGGTCGGCGGGCGGCGTCAGCGGAGGAGGGACTGGGCGGCGGCGAGGGTCGCGGCGTACGCCTGGCGCAGCCCGCTCGCCGGCGGTGCGTCCGGGAGCGACCGGGCCGGAACCGACCACGGTGGCGGCTCGGCGGCGCCGGACAGCGCCCAGGCCGCCTGCCGCGCGGCGCCCAGCGCGACGTACTCCGCCGGCTCCGGCAGCAGGACCGGCACGCCGAGCACGGCCGGGGCGAGCGCGCGGACCGCGGCCGACCGCGCTCCCCCACCGATCAGCAACGCCCGGTCGATCCGCACGCCCTGCGCGCGCAGCGCGTCCACCCCGTCGGCGAGGCCGCACAGCAGGCCCTCGACGGCGGCCCGCGCGAGGTGCGCCGGCGTCGCGTTGGTCCGGGTCAGCCCGTGCAGCAGGCCGCGGGCCGCCGGCAGGTCCGGCGTGCGCTCGCCGTCCAGGTACGGCAGCAGGACCAGCCCGTCGCTGTCCTGAGTGGACAGTGCCAGCTCGTCCAGCCGGGCCAGGTCCACGCCGAGCAGGGACGCCGTCGCGGTCAGCACCCGAGCCGCGTTGAGGGTCGCGACCAGCGGCAGGAACCGTCCGGTCGCGTCGGCGAAACCGGCCACCGCACCGGTCGCGTCCGCGGTCGGCGTCTCGCTGACCGCGAAGGCGGTGCCACTGGTCCCGATCGACACCACCACGTCGCCGGTCACCGCGCCGAGCCCGAGCGCGGCGGCCATGTTGTCGCCGGTGCCGGGACCGAGCAGCGCCCCGCCGGCGGTGCGGCCCACCGGCTCGGCCGGGCCGGCGACGGCGGGCACCTCGAGCTCCCGGCCGAAGGCCAGTTGGAGCAGGTCCGGGCGGTAGTCGCCGGAGGCCGGCGACCAGTAGCCGGTGCCGGAGGCGTCACCCCGGTCGGTGGCCGGCTCGGCCTCGGCGGCCAGCCCGAGGGTCAGCCAGTCATGCGGCAGCAGCACCCGGGCCACCCGGTGGCCGAGGTCCGGCTCGTGCTCGGCGAGCCAGCGCAGCTTGGTCACCGTGAAGCTGGCCACCGGCACCAGTCCGACCGCCTCCGCCCACGCCCGCGGGCCGCCCAGCTCGGCGATCAGGTCGACGGCGGCGCCGGCGGAGCGGGTGTCGTTCCACAGCAGCGCCGGGCGGACCACGTCGCCGGCGTCGTCCAGCGTCACCATGCCGTGCTGCTGGCCACCCACGGCCAGCGCCTCGACGCCGTCGAGCAGGCCGCCGCGGGTCGCGGTCGCGTACGCCGTCGCCCAGACCGCCGGGTCCACCTCGGTGGCGTCCGGGTGCGGCGCCGACCCGGACCGCAGCACGGCGCCGGAGTCGGCGTCGCAGACGACCACCTTCGTGGACTGGGTCGAGCAGTCGACCCCGGCAACCAGCGTCACGGCGCCGATGATGCTGCACCGTACCGCCGCCCGTCACGCCCGCCGCGCCTGGCGGCCGTCGGCAGGGCCCGGCGGCGGGGGCCGGAGAGTGGTCAGAGGCCGAGCAGCGAACGGGACTGCTCGACCATCTCGGTGGCGAAGCCGCGCACGGTCGGATCGTCCCGGTCCACGTCGCGGTCGAAGACCTGCTGCCAGGTCACACCGTCCCGGCCGGGCACCCGCCGGCCGACCACCCGGACGCCACCGCCGTCCGGCAGCCGGTAGTGCCGAGTGGACACGATCGTCCGCTCCACCCGGACCCGGACGGTCTGCGGCAGGTCGCGCGGGACCGCGATGCGGACCGACCGGGGCGGCAGCTCGTCGAGCACACCGGCACCGGCGTCCTCGGCCGCGACGACGGTCAGCGCGCCGTCCCGCCAGGTCGCCTTGTCGACCAGGTGCCAGGGGATCCGCTCGGCGGCGCCCGGCAGCCAGAGCCCGAGCGGGGTCGCGAGCACAGCGCCGCCGTCCACCGCGGTCGCCCAGGAGACCACCCGCTCGTCCCGGGCCAGCGGCGCCAGCGCCTCCGCAGGCGGGCGCTCCCGGTGACCGAACAGCCTCATCCGGAGCCCAGCACCTGCTCGCGCAGCCCCCGCCCGTACTGCTCCAGCGCGACCAGCTCGCCGAACAGCCGGACATGCTGGTCCGGCTCCTCCTGCGGATTGACCCGCTGCAGCTTCGAGCGCAGCACCTTGATCTGCCGCGACACGGCCAGCTCCTGCAGCGCGGAGAGCTGGGTGACGACGTACCACTCGATCTGCTGGCCGGCCTGCTTGCGCAGCCGCTCCACGGCCAGCTCGGTCAGGGTGGACTTCGTCAGCAGGTCCGGGCAGTACTCGGAGATCCGCTCCAGCCACTCCGGCCCGGACCGGGCCCGGGCTGCGCCGCCGGCGCTCGCGATCGCCCGCCGGATCACCGCGTACCCGGGCTCGGTGAAGGCGCTGTCGTCGATGGCGTCGAAGACCGGGCCGGCGAGCTGCGGCACCTGCACGGCGAGCTTGAGCACCTCGCGCTCCACCGCCACCGCCGGGTCGTCCGGACTCGGCCCGGCCGGCGCCCGGCGACCAGCGCCCGGGCGCGGGTCCCCGGCCAGCTCCATCACCCGGGCCAGCACCGGCTCGACCTCCATGCCGAGCTCGCCGGCCAGCCGCCGGGCGTACTCCGGGCGCAGCGCCCGGTCCTTGATCCGGGCCACCATCGGCGCGGTCCGGTCCAGCGCCCGGACCCGGCCCTCGACCGTGTCCAGGTCGTAGCCGCGCAGCAGCGCGCGCAGCGCGAACGCGACCGCCGGCTGCCGGCGCGCCACCAGGTCGCGGACCGCCGTGTCGCCTTTGGACAGCCGCAGGTCGCACGGGTCCAGTCCGGACTCCTCGACCGCCACGAAGGTCTGCGTGACGAAGCGCTGGTCCTCCTCGAACGCCCGCAGCGCCGCCCGCTGACCCGCCTCGTCGCCGTCGAAGACGAAGATCACCTCTCCGTTGGCCCAGTCCGAGTCCAGCAGCAGCCGGCGCAGCACCGCGATGTGGTCGGCGCCGAACGCGGTCCCGCAGGTCGCCACCGCGGTCGGCACCCCGGCCAGGTGGCAGGCCATGACGTCGGTGTAGCCCTCGACCACGACCGCCTGCCGGCGCCGGCCGATCTCCTTCTTCGCCAGATCCGCGCCGTAGAGCACCTGGCCCTTGTGGTAGACCGGTGTCTCCGGGGTGTTGAGGTACTTCGCCTCGACCGGGTCGTCGTCGTGCAGCCGGCGCGCGCCGAAGCCGACGACGTCGCCGGAGACGTCCCGGATCGGCCAGAGCAGCCGGCGGTGGAAGCGGTCGATCAGCGACCCGCGGCTGGACTGCCTGGCCAGCCCGGCGGTGACCAGCTCGGCCTGGCTGAAGCCGCGGTCCAGCAGGTGCCTGGTCAGCGCGTCCCAGGCGGCCGGCGCGTAGCCGCAGCCGTACGTCGCCGCGGCCGTCGGGTCGAAGCCGCGGGCGGTGAGGAAGTCGCGGGCCACCTGCGCCTCCGGACTCCGCAGCTGGCCGGCGTAGAACTCGGCAGCCACCCGGTTGGCCTCCACCAGCCGGGTGCGCTGGCCCTGCGGCCGGCTCGGCGCCGCGCCGCCCTGCTCGTACCGCAGCTGCACCCCGGCCCGGTCGGCCAGCCGCTCGACCGCCTCCGCGAAAGAAAGCCCGTCCACCCGCTGCACGAAGGCGATCGCGTCCCCGCCCAGCCCGCAGCCGAAGCAGTGCCACAGCCGGCGGGCCGGGGTGACGTTGAAGGACGGCGACTTCTCGTCGTGGAACGGGCAGAGCCCCTTGAGGTTGCCGCCGCCGGCGGACCGCAGCGCCACCCGCTCGCCGACCACGTCCTCGATCGGGGACCGCTCACGGACCAGCGCGATGTCCTCGTCCCGGATCCGCCCCGCCACCGGGCGATCCTATGCCGGCCCTACCCTGGTGCGGGTGACCGAGCCGCCGACCGGGACCGCCGGCCGGCTGGTGTCGGTGAACATCGGCCGGGTGCGGCCCAACGCCGGCGCGGACGCCGGGATCAGCGGCATCGACAAGCGGCCGGTGACCGGTCCGGTGGCGGTCCGCGCGCCCGGCCCGAAAGGGGTCGGCGGCGGCAGCGGCCTGGCCGGCGACCCGATCGTCGACCTGCACCACCACGGCGGCGACCACCAGGCGGCGTACGCGTACGCGTCGGAGGACCTGGCCGGGTGGAGCGAGCTGCTGGGCCGGCCGCTGCCGCCCGGCTCGTTCGGGGAGAACCTCACCACCGCGGACCTGGACGTCACCGGCGCGCTGCTCGGGGAGCGGTGGCGGATCGGCGCCGTGCTGCTGCGGGTGACCTCGGCCCGGATCCCCTGCAGCACCTTCGCGGCCTGGCTCGGCGAGCAGCGCTGGCAGCGGCGCTTCACCGAGCGGGGCGCGCCGGGCGCGTACCTGCAGGTGCTCGAGCCGGGCTCGCTGCAGGCCGGTGACCCGGTGACCGTCGAGCACCGGCCGGCGCACGACGTCACCATCGGCGTCGTCTTCCGGGCGGTCACCACCGACTCCGCGCTGCTGCCGCGCGTGCTCACCGCCGGCGACGACCTGGTCCCCGAGCTGCGCGCCAAGGTCCTGGGGCGCACCCGCCGCACCCGCCTACCCTGACCGGGTGACCGAGCCGGGACCGCCGTCTACCGACCATTCCCGCCGTGCGCCGGTCCTTCGAGGACGCGCTCCGGGCGTACGACTTCGTCCTCGACCTGGCGACTGCGGTACCGGGTGCAGGGCCTGGTGGAGCGGATGGTCGCGGAGCTGGACCGTCGAGCCAGGTCGCAGCTCCGGCAGCAGGGTTACCTCTAGACCTCCTCCAGGGGGACGGCGGGGTCGGCGAGGCGGGCGGGGTCGACCGGGGTGCCGCGGCGGACCAGGTCCTGGATCGGGTCGGTGACGTCCCAGACGTTGACGTTCATGCCGGCCAGCACCCGGCCGCCGGACAGCCAGAAGGCGACGAACTCGCGGCCGGCGACCTCGCCCCGCACCACCACCTGGTCGTACGAGCCGGGCGGGGCCCAGCCGGAGTACTCCATGCCGAGGTCGTACTGGTCGGAGAAGAAGTACGGCACCCGGTCGTAGCTGACCTGCTGGCCGAGCATGGACCGGGCCGCCGCCGGACCGCCGTTGAGCGCGTTCGCCCAGTGCTCGACCCGGATCCGCTGCCGCAGCAGCGGGTGGTAGGCCCGGGCGACGTCGCCGGCGGCGTAGATGTCCGGGTCGGAGCTGCGCAGCGACTCGTCCACCAGGACGCCGTCGTCCACCTCCAGCCCGGCCTCGGCGGCGAGCCGGGTGTCCGGCCGGATGCCGACCCCGACGACCACCGCGTCCGCCGGCAGCGAGGCGCCGTCGGTGAGGATCACCGCGGTCGGCTGGCTGCCCTCGACGGTCACCTCCCGCACGCCGGAGCCCAGCCGCAGGTCGACCCCGTGCTCCCGGTGCAGGTCGGCGAAGACCCGGCCCATCTCGGCGCCGAGCACCCGGTGCAGCGGCTCCGGGTCCGCCTCGACGAGCGTGACCTCCGCCCCGTGCGAGCGCGCCGCCGCGGTCGTCTCCAGGCCGATCCAACCGGCACCGATGACGACGACCTGGGCGCCCGGGCGGAACGCAGCCCGCATCAGGTCGGCGTCCGGCAGCCGGCGCAGCGTCATCGGCGTGTCGCCGCCGGGCACGTCCAGGGACCGGACCACCGAGCCGGTGGTGAGCAGCAGCTTCGCGTACTTCAGCCGCTCGCCGCCGGCCAGCTCGACCTCGTGCTCGGCCGGGTGCAGCGCGGCCGCCGGGGTGCCGAGCCGCAGCTGCACGTCGTGCTCGCCGTACCAGCCCGGCGGGTGCACCCGCGCCGAGTCCCGCTCCTCCTTGCCGAGCAGGTAGCCCTTGGACAGCGGAGGCCGCTCGTACGGCACCTCGTCCTCGTCGCCGAGCAGCACGACCGGCCCGTCGAAGCCCTCCTCGCGGAGCGTCTCGGCCGCCTTCGCGCCGGCCAGGCCGGCGCCCACGATCACGTACGGGTCCACTGCGTCCTCCTCGGGTGGGCTCAACCGGCGGTCAGCCTGGCATGCCAGGTCGGGACGGACAGGTCGGTGAGGCCGGCCACCTGGTCGACGACGACCCGCAGCCGGGCGGCGTCGTCGGTGGCGGCCAGCCAGTCCGGGCGCAGTGCCGGGTCCAGCGCGTCCGGCGCGCGGTCGGCGAGCGCGGTGACCAGCTCGGTGACCACCTCGCGCTGCCGCGCCTGCAGGACCGCCAGCTCCCGGCGCAACATCACGTACCGCGCGGCCACCGCCTTGAGCAGCGCGCACTCGGCCGCCTCGCGGCGCGGCACGACGAGGTCGGCCTGGTAGCGGGCCAGCGGGCGGTCCCCGGCGACCGCCCGGGTCGCGGTCGCCGCGGCGGTGACGAAGCGCCCGGTCAGCTCGCTGGTCGCCCGCTTGAGCGCCACCTGCGCGCCGCGGCTGCCGTCGTAGCCGGCCAGGTCGTGCAGCGTCGGCAGCGCCAGCAGGTCGGTCAGCACGGTGGCCAGGTCCGCGGCGGACTCGGTCGAGTACGCCCCGGCGGCCTGCTCGCAGACCGCGGCCCGCTCGTCCTCGCCGGCCAGCGCGGCCAGCTTCACATGGCCGGTGTGCACGCCGTCCTCCACGTCGTGGACCGAGTACGCCACGTCGTCGGCCCAGTCCATGACCTGCGCCTCCAGGCAGCGCCGGCCGTCCGGGGCACCGTCGCGCAGCCACTCGAAGACCGGCCGGTCGTCGTCGTACACACCGTACTTGCGCTGGCCGGGGCGGCGCGGCCAGGGGTACTTCACGGTGGCGTCGAGGACCGCGCGGGTCAGGTTGAGCCCGGCCGGACTCCCGCCGGCGTCGAGGACCTTGGCCTCCAGCCGGGTCAGCGTCCGCAGCGTCTGCGCGTTGCCCTCGAAGCCGCCGCACGGCTGGGCGACCGCGTCCAGCGTCGCCTCCCCGTTGTGCCCGAACGGCGGATGGCCGGTGTCGTGCGCGAGCCCGGCCGCGTCCACCAGGTCCGGGTCGAGGCCGAGCGCGGCGCCCAGCGCGCGGGCGATCTGCGCGACCTCGAGCGAGTGGGTCAGCCGGGTGCGCGGGAAGTCGGCCGAGCCGGCCTCCACCACCTGCGTGGTCGCGGCCAGCCGGCGCAGCGCGGACGAGTGCAGCACCCGGGCCCGGTCCCGCTCGAACTCGGTGCGCGGCACCACCCTGCCCGCCGCCGGCTGGGCCCGCTTGCCGGGCTCCGCCACCCGGCGCGCCCGCTCGTGCTGCCCGTACGCGTCCACTTCCCCGAGCCTAGGGCCTGGCCGGGGTTGGGCCGCCGGGCCCGAACTGTCGGACCCCGCGGGCAGGATGCGGGCATGGACGACGACGACTTCGACGGGGTGACGCTGGACCGGCTGCGGGTCCGGCGCAGCACGAGGTGGCTGGCCCACCCGCCGGACGTGCTGCCGGCCTTCGTCGCCGAGATGGACGTGCCGCCGGCGGACCCGGTGCGGCAGGCGCTGCACCGGGCGGTCGACGCCGGCGACCTCGGCTACACCGAGCCGGACCGGCTGCCGGAGGCGTTCGCGGCGTTCGCGGCCGAGCGGCACGGCTGGCCGGTCGACCCGGCGGAGGTGCACCTGGTGCCGGACGTGATGCACGGGATCGTCGAGGTGCTGCGGGCGGCCGGCGAGCCCGGCGCCGTGGTGATCAACCCGCCGGTCTACCCGCCGTTCTTCCTCGACCTGGCCGAGTCGGGGTGGCGGGTGGTCGAGGTGCCGCTGGCCCGGGACGCCGGCGGCTGGTCGCTCGACCTGGACGGGCTGGCGTCGGCGTTCCGGGCCGGCGCCCGGGCCTACCTGCTGTGCTCCCCGCACAACCCGCTGGGCCGGGTGTGGAGCGAGGCCGAGCTGCGGGCGGTCACCGAGCTGGCCGACCGGTACGGCGTGTGGCTGCTCGCCGACGAGATCCACGCACCGCTCACGCTGCCCGGCGCGACGCACCGCCCGCTGGCCACGGTCGCCGGAGACCGCTGCGTGGCGTTCTGGTCGGCGTCCAAGGCGTGGAACCTGGCGGGGCTGAAGTGCGCGGTGGCGGTGAGCAGCGGCGCCCGCGGGCGGCAGCTGCTCGGCCGGCTGCCGCCGGAGCTGCGCTACCGGGCCGGGATCCTCGGGGTGGCCGCGGCGACGGCCGCGTTCACCGAGGGCCGGCCGTGGTTGGACGCGCTGCTCGGGCACCTCGACCGCAACCGGCGGCTGCTCGGGGCGCTGCTGGCCGAGCGGCTGCCGGAGGTGGGATACCGGCCGCCGGACGCGAGCTTCCTCGCCTGGCTGGACTTCTCCGCGTACGGGCTGGGCGACGACCCGGCCCGCGTCCTGCTGGAGCGCGGGCGGGTCGCGCTCGAGCCGGGGCCGGCCTTCGGCCGGCAGGGCGCCGGGCACGCCCGACTCACCATCGGCACCTCCCGCACCCTCCTCACCGAAGCCGTCGACCGCATAGCGCAGGCGCTCATGTGAGCGCCGTACGGGGCGTCGACAACGTCCGGGTCGGAGCCGAGCACGCGGAGCGACGCGAGCGACCCCAGGGACACGACTCCACTCGCCGGAGACCGTCCCTGGCGAGAACGACGCCCTACCCTGGGGCCGTGAATGAGACGGCTGGCGGGGGTTACCGTCCGTTCCCGGCGTTTGCTGACTGGTCCGAGATGGAGATCGACACCACGGTGTTCGATCGCTTGACGGCTGTCCTGGACGACCTCAGGTCTCGTCCCGATCCGAAGCCGCTGGCCCGAGCCGTGGAGTTCGCCACTCGTGCGGCCGCGATCGACACCGGCGCCATCGAGGGTCTCTATGAGGTGGACCGGGGGTTCACCATGACCGTCGCCCGCGGCGTCGCTGCCTGGGAGAAGGTCATCGCCTCCCGGGAGCCGGTCGTGCGGCGATCCTTCGAGGATGCGCTCCGGGCGTACGACTTCGTGCTGGATCTGGCGACCACCCGGACAGAGCTCAGCGAGAAGGCGATCCGGGAAATCCATGAGCTGATCTGCGCTGGCCAGGAGACGTACCGGGTCGTGACCTCGGCCGGCTGGCAAGAACGGCCGCTGCCCAAGGGCACCTACAAGGACACGCCCAACAACCCGACCAGCAGAGTGACCGGTGAGGTGCACCTGTACGCGCCACCGCTCGACGTCCCGGCCGAGATGAGCCGGCTGGTACGGGAGTTGCGGTCGGCGGGGTTTCGCTCCGCGCATCCGGTGATCCAGGCGGCGTGGGCACACTACGCGTTCGTCGCGGTGCACCCTTTCGCCGACGGGAACGGTCGGGTGGCCCGGGCGCTCGCCTCGGTGTTCCTGTACCGGCGGCCAGGGGTGCCGCTGGTCATCTTCGCCGACCAGAAGGACGGGTATCTGGACAGCCTGGAAGAGGCTGACCGAGGTCGGCCGGACCGCTTCGTACGATTCGTGCAGGAGCGGGTCGCCGACGTGGTGGGCCTGGTCCAAGTCTCGGCGCAAGGGGGCGCCCAACCGGCTTCGGCCAGCATGGCCGAGTTGCAGGACGTGCTCATGAGAGCCGAGCAATTCTCCCGTGAACAGACCGACGCGCTAGCGGCACGATTGCTCGATCGCGCCTACGACTACCTTCGGGAGCGAATGGCGTCGCTCGGACTGCCACCCGGCGTGCGGATGTCGATCCAGAACACCGCACCGCAGGTCCGGTCATTCGGCGGGGTGGCGCAGCTGGTGATCCAGCTCGACACCGACCCGCCTGCCGACACCAGCCTCGTCACCGCCGTCACGTGCCTCGTCACCTGGCACGAGACAGCCCCGGCCCTCCTGCTCAGGACTTCACTCGACGAAGACCCCGACTTGCCGGTGGAGATCCGTGAGATCTTTCCGACCTTCAGCGGCGCGCTGGAGCTGAAGCTGCAACTCTGGGTCGAGGGGTTGCTGGATCGCCTGATCGCGCGATTGAGCGAGCAGGCTCGCACAGTCCTGCGGCAGCGAGGTGCCCGTTAGCCGGTGACGGTGTGGTGGGCAGCGGCCCGCCGCCCACCACACCGGGCGATCAGCGGGAGTCGGAGCCGGCGGACTCCACCGCGGCCCGGCCGGCCTCGAGCCGGGCCACCGGGATGCGGAAGGGCGAGCAGGACACGTAGTCCAGCCCGACCTGGTGGAAGAAGTGCACGGAGTCCGGGTCGCCGCCGTGCTCGCCGCAGATGCCGACCTTGAGGTCCGGCCGGGCCGCCCGGCCCTCCTCGGTGGCGATCTTCACCAGCCGGCCGACGCCCTCGGTGTCCAGCGACTCGAACGGCGACACCCCGAAGATCCCGAGGTCGAGGTACTTGGAGAAGAACGCCGCCTCGACGTCGTCCCGGGAGAAGCCCCAGCCCATCTGGGTCAGGTCGTTGGTGCCGAAGGAGAAGAACTGGGCGGCCTCGGCTATCTGCCCGGCGGTCAGCGCCGCCCGCGGCACCTCGATCATCGTGCCGATCAGCGTGTCGACCTCGACGCCGGACTCGCGGGCGACGTCCGCGAGCACCCGCTCGGTCTCGTCCTTGATGACCTCGAGCTCCTGCACCGCGCCGACCAGCGGGATCATGATCTCCGGGCGGGGGTCGCCGCCGGCCTTCTTCCGCTGCACCGCGGCCTCGGCGATCGCCTTGACCTGCATGCCGAACAGGCCCGGGATGACCAGGCCGAGCCGCACCCCGCGCAGGCCGAGCATCGGGTTCTGCTCGTGCAGGCGGTGCACCGCGTCGAGCAGGGTCTTGTCCCGACCCGGGTCCTCGCCGCGCTCCTCGGCCAGCGCCACCTTGACCGACAGCTCGGTGAGGTCCGGCAGGAACTCGTGCAGCGGCGGGTCGATCAGCCGGACGGTGGTCGGCAGGCCGTCCATCGCCGCGAAGATCCCGACGAAGTCCTCCTTCTGCAGCGGCTCTAGCGCGTCCAGCGCGGCCTGCCGCTGCTCGCCGGTCTCGGCCAGGATGAGGTCCTCGACCAGCTGTCGCCGGTCGCCGAGGAACATGTGCTCGGTCCGGCACAGTCCGATGCCTTGCGCGCCGAAGCGGCGGGCCCGCTCGGAGTCCTCCGGGGTGTCGGAGTTGGCCCGCACGCCCAGCCGGCGCACCTTGTCCGCGTGCGAGACCAGCCGGTCCACCGCCGCCACCAGCGGGTCGGCTTCCCGGGCGGAGCCGGGCGCGGGCGTTGCGTCCAGGGTGCCCTCGAAGTACTGCACCACCGGTGACGGCTGCACCGGCACCTCGCCGAGGTAGACCGCGCCGGTGGTGCCGTCGATGGACACCACGTCGCCCTCCTCGACCACCACGCCGCCCGGAGCGGTGAACTTCCGCCCGCGCAGGTCGACCTCCAGCTCCTCGGCGCCGCAGACGCAGGTCTTGCCCATGCCGCGGGCGACCACCGCCGCGTGCGAGGTCTTGCCGCCGCGGGAGGTGAGGATGCCCTGCGCGGCGATCATGCCGACCAGGTCGTCCGGGGTGGTCTCCCGGCGCACCAGGATGACCTGCTCGCCCTTCGCGGCCAGCTCGGCGGCCCGGTGCGACTCGAAGACCGCCTTGCCGACGGCCGCGCCGGGCGAGGCGTTCATGCCCTTGGCGATCTGCTGCTTGTCCGCCTGCTCGTCGAAGGTGGGGAACATCAGCTGGGCCAGCTGCGCGCCGGTGACCCGCTGCAGCGCCTCGGAAACGTCGATCTGGCCCTCGTCGACGAGCTGCGAGGCGATCACGAACGCGGCGCCCGCGGTCCGCTTGCCGACCCGGGTCTGCAGCATCCACAGCTTGTTGCGCTCGACGGTGAACTCGATGTCGCACAGGTCGCGGTAGTGCCCCTCGAGCCGGGCCATGATCGCCATGAGCTCGTCGTAGGCGCCCTTGTCGATGGTCTCCAGGTCCTTCAGCGGCACGGTGTTCCGGATGCCGGCGACGACGTCCTCGCCCTGGGCGTTCTGCAGGTAGTCGCCGTAGACGCCCTGGGCGCCGCTGCTCGGGTCG
>JBJMII010000175.1:0-5540 GCA_045806925.1 Mycobacteriales bacterium | reverse complement strand
CGGGCCGCTGCGGTGCCGCCGAAGACCGGGGCGGCCGCCGACGACATCACCCCGATCCCGGACTGGGGCCCGGCCGCCGACCTGGGGGTCGCCGGGGCGGTCGCCGGCGGCGGGGCGCAGCTCGTCCTCGCCAACCGCGGGGACGTGCTGCGCCGCTACCCCCGTACAGTCGTCTACCTGGCCCGGGCCGAGTGGACCGGCGACCCCGACGCGAACGGCGACCCGGTGCCCGGGCTGGCCGCCGGCGGCGCGGAGAAGCACGCCGAGTTCGGCGGGTCGCTGCCGCCGGACGTCACGTTCCTCGGCTTCGACCTCAGCCCGGAGGACGCCCGCGGGACGGCCGGCGACCCGGGCTGGTACGTGGTCTTCGCCGAGCCGCCGACCGAACCGCGACTCGGCCTGGACGAGACCGCGCCGGCCGTCCCGACGGGGACCTGGGCCGACCTGTCCTGGGCGGCGGTGCAGGTCAGCGCGACCGGGCACGTCACGCTCGGCGCGGCCGACCCGGCGATCTCCGTCGACCCGGCCAAGGACCCGCGCGGCCTGCACTTCTCCACGGCCGCGACCAGCGCGCAGGTCGCCGCCGCGGCCGAGCAGCGCCCGTTCCGGGTGGCGCTGCACGCCCGCCGGCTGCTCCCCGGCGGGACCACCCCGTGACCGGCTACCCGGCGCTGGCCAGCCAGCGCGCCGACGCCGAGCGGCTGGCCGCGGAGGTCGTCGACCTGGAGCGGCGGCAGGCCGGGCTGCAGGAGGAGCTGGCCACCGCGCCGCCCGGCGACCGGCTCCGGATCGCCCGGCTGCGCCGGGCGCTGACCCAGCTGACCGGCCAGCTCGGGACCGCCC
Organism: Mycobacteriales bacterium; assembly: GCA_045806925.1. GTDB lineage: Bacteria > Actinomycetota > Actinomycetes > Mycobacteriales > CADCTP01 > CADCTP01. The sequence goes on along the minus strand of JBJMII010000175.1, from coordinate 4,697 downwards.
GGCCGGCCGCCGCCGCGGCCCGCGCGGCCTACCTGGCGGCACTGGACGCGCTGCCCGAGGCGCTGGACCCGGAGGTCCCGTGCGCGCTGCTGCCGGCGCGGCTGGAGACCCGGATCCGCCCGCGCACCGACGGCCAGCCGGGCGACGAGCTGCTCTGCCGGGTCTACCCGGACGACATCCACACCGACGCGCACGACCGCGCGCTCACCGACGCGGAGGTCGCGCTCGGCCAGCACTACTGGCGGCAGCGGTGGGGCGCCGAGGCGTCCGCCGGCCCGGACGCGGACGCGCTGCGGCAGGCCGCCTGGCAACAGCTCGCCACCCGGCTGACCCCGGCCCGCGCGGCCTGGGTGGCCCGGATGCTCACCCCCTCGAACCTGCCGCCGGCGCCGGGCGTACCGCCGGCCTTCCCGGCGGCCCAGATGCGCGCCGCGGACGGCCGGCCGAGCTACGCCGCCGGGCTGCCGGACCGCTGGGTGGTGCGGCTGTGGCGGGACGGGCAGCGGATCGGCGAGGGCCGCGGCGAGCTGATCCCGCGGCCGCTGCCGGTGGCGCCGCCTCCCGACCCGGACGACCCGGCCGCGCCGACCCGCTGGCTGGTCGACCTGCCGGCCGCGCTCGCGGCCGGGATGGCCGTGCTGGTCCGCCCGGAGCCGGCGACCGACCTGGACCGGGTCGACCTGGTGACCGCGACCGGGGTGCGCGGTACGGACGATCCGGCCGAGGGCGGCCGGTCGCTGCGCGACCTGCTGGACGCGCACCAGTTCGCCGCCGGGCTGACCGGCCCGGGGCTGGACCTGCTGCCGCCCGGCACGCCGACGAACAACACCCCGCAGGCACGCAGCCCGCGCCGCCGGGACGGCACCGGGACCGGCAGCGACCCGTTCGGCCCGCCGGCCGCGACCCGGTCCGACGGCTCGGACTCGGCGCTGCTCGCCACCGCGCTCGGCCTGCCCGACCGCGACCCGGACCCGGCCGGCGCCGGCGAGCGGTACGTCCTCGGCCGGCTCCCGAACGCCGCCGCGGTCGACCAGCGGGACGCCGCCGCGATGGCGACCGTGCTGTGGCCGGCGACCTGGGGCTACTACCTGCACCAGTTCGCACCGGGGGTGGCCGGGCTCGGCCCGGCGGCCGACCTGACCGGCTGGCGCCGGTTCGTGGTCGACACTGTGCGCGGGCGCGGGCCGCTGCCCGCGCTGCGGGTCCGCGACCAGCCGTACGGGGTGCTGCCGGCGCTGCCCGTCGACGACTGGGAGCCCTGGCCGGACCAGCCGGAGGTGCTGGTCGCGACACTGCATGGCGGGCCGCGGGCGCAGCCGGCCGACGCCGAGCTGCGGATCGGCTGGGACCTGGACGCCGTCGGCGGCTGGACCGGCGGCTGGACCGGGGCCGGCGAGGTCCCGGTCGAGCCGGACGCGACCGGCCTGGACGTCGCGCTCGCCGACCTGGACCGGGACGGCCGGCCGGACGCGGTGGTGGCCGCCACGGTGACGGCCGCCCCGGCGGTGGCGTACCGGGTCGGCCGGCCGCTGGACACCGCCGGTGCCCCGGGCCGGTGGAGCGACCCGGCGCCGGTCCCGGTCGACCCGGCCGCCGGGCCGGGCCCGGGGGCGGTCGGCGTCGCGGTGGCCGACCTCGGCGGCGGCCCGGCGCTGGTCGTCGCGCTGCAGGTGGCCGCGGCCGGCGGGCGGCGGCCGGCGGACGCGGTGACCACCGTCCAGGTGGGCGCCGGCCTGGACGCCGGCGGCGCGGTCGGCGGCTGGTCGACTCCGGTGGAGGTGCCGGACTCGGCCGGCGCGGGCCGGCTGGCCGGCGCGGCCGCCGGCGACCTGACCGGGCAGGGCGACCTCGCGCTCGTGCTGGCCTGGGCGCGGGCCGGCACTGCCGGCGACGAGGTGGCGTACCGGGTCGGCCAGGGGCTGACCGAGACCGGCGACGCCCGGTGGGCCGCCCCGCACACCGTGCCGATCCCGGCCGGCTGGCAGCTGGCCGGCGGCGGGGTCGCGCTGGCGCGGCTCGGCGGCCGGGTCGCGCTCGTCGTGCACCTCGCCGCGCAGGTGGGCGCCCAGCCGGTGGGCAGCTACTGGGTCGGCACCGGCCTCGCCGCCGACGGCGCGGTCGACGGCTGGTCCGGGCCGTACAACACCGGCAACCTGGGGGAGACCCCGCGGCGCCGGGTGCTGGCCACCGGCATCGCGGCCGGGCGGCTGGGCCGCCGGCACGCGGTCAGCACCGCGCTCCCGGGCGGGCTGGTCGAGCTGCTCGGCCGGGCCAGGGACACCTGGTCGGCCGCGGTGCCGCAGGTGCCCCGGCTCGGCCGGACCGCGGACCCCACCGACGACCTGCTCGACCTGTTCTCCCGCGACGCGGTCTCCGGCGCCGTACGGGCCCGCGGCCTGCTCGGCTCCCGGCTGCTGCTCAACACCTGGCTGGCCGCCGGGACGGCGGTGGACCAGGCCCGGCTCCCCCGCGAGCTGTGGCAGGCGACCCGGACCCTGCTGGTCGACTGGGAGCTGGTCGACCCGGCCGCGCCGGACGCCGCCGATCCGGCCGGCAAGCCACGGCTCGGGCTGGGTGGGTTCGAGGAGGTGGCCACCGACGTCCCGGTGCCGCTGGCCGACGAGGGCAGCCCGGCGGCGCTGCGGGCGGCCGCGGACGCGCTGCCGGAGGCGCTGCACCAGCAGGCGTTCGCCGCCGGCGCCGCGCTGCTGGACCGGCTGGTCCGGCACGCCGCGCTGCAGGCCTGGGCGGACGCCGGGCTGCTGCTGCGGCCACCGGACGCCGCGGTCGACCAGCCGCCGTGGGCGGAGCCGGAGCTGGTCGACCTGGCCGACCTGACCTCCCCGGACCCGGTCGCCCCGCCCCGCACCCCGACCGCCTGGCGGCACCTGGACGAGCAGACCTTCCCGGTCGGCCACCCGTGGCAGGGCCGCCGGGTCCGGGAGGGTGTCGCCCGGCTGCTGAAGACCGTCGAGTCCGGCGGGGACGTCAGCAGCTTCGGACCGGCCCGGCAGGCGGTGGTGGAGCTGGCCGAGCTGCGCGCCGCGCTGCGGCTGCTGGCCGGCCGGCCGCCGGAGACGCTGGCCCGGCTGCTCGGCGAGACGCTGGACGTGGCCGCGCACCGGCTGGACGCCTGGCTGACCGCCGTGGCCACCGAGCGGCTGCGGACGCTGCGCGCCGCCCGGCCGGACGGGCTGCACCTCGGCGGGTACGGCGTGCTCGTCGACCTGCGCAAGCGGCCGGCCGGGGACCCCGGTACGGAGGGGTACCTGCACCTGCCGTCCCCCGCGCAGGCCGGCACGGCCGCCGTGCTGCGCTCCGGGTACCTGGCGCACGCCGGCGACCCGGTCGGCGGCACGCTCGCGCTGGACCTGACCTCGCGGCGGGTCCGGGACGCCACCGAGCTGGCCGACGGGGTACGGGCCGGCCACCCGCTCGGCGCCCTGCTCGGCGCGCGGTTCGAGCGCGGGCTGCTCGCCGACCCGGCCCGCGGCCTCGGCCGCTACCTGCCCGCGCTGCGCCAGGTCGCGCCGCTGGTCGCGGGCAAGCGGGAGCCGCTGCCGGCCGGGGTGCCGGTGGACGCGGTCGCGGCGACCGACGTGGTGGACGGGCTGGCGCTGCTCCGGGCCGCCGCGCCCGGCACGGCCCGCCCGATCCCGTGGGGTACGGCGCCGGCCGGCGCGGTCGTCGCGCTGCCGGCCCGCGCCGACCCGGATGGCGCCGCGATCGCCGCGGCGATCGACGACCTGCGGGACGCGGTCGACGCGGTCGGCGACGTGCTGGTCGCCGACGCCGTGCACCAGGCGGTGACCGGCAGCCCGGCCGCGGCCGGCGGCAGCCTGGACGTGCTGGCCGGCGCCGAGGTGCCGCCACCGGAGCCGGAGGTCACCCGCACCCCGCGCGGCGGCATCGGGATCAGCCACCGGGTGCTGCTCACCCTGCCCGAGCCGGCGGTCGTGCCGGAGCTGGCCAACTGGGCCGCCGGCCGGCCGCGGGCGCTGGCCGAGCCGCGGCTGAACGCCTGGGCCGCCGCGGTGCTCGGCGACCCGGCGGCGGTCCGGTGGCGGGCGGCCTGGCCGGAGGCCGGGGTGCAGCGCGAGTACACGCTGGCCGACGTCGGGCTGTGCCCGCTGGACGTGCTCGCGCTGGCCGCCAGCCCGGTCGCGGACGCCGCCGAGACCCCGGCGACCCGGCCGGATGCCCGTACCGACGCCGAGCGGCTGCTGGCCCGGTACGCCGCCACCGACCCGCCGGCCGGCGCCGCCGGCCCGCTGCTGCTCGACCTGCGCCCGGACCCGGGCTGGCCGGCCCGCGCGCTGGCCGTGCCGGAGCTGTTCACGGTCGCCGCCGCCGCCGGGGAGCTGGTCGGCGGCGCCCGGGCGGCGACCTCGGCCGACCTGGCCGGCCCGCGCGGGCTGCGACCGTCGGCCGCCGTCGACCTGACCGACGTGACGACCGCGGCGGAGGACGCCGCCAACGGCCTCGCGACGGCGGTCGCCGACCTCCGCGCCGCGACCGGTCCGGAAGCGGTCCGCGGCGCGCTCGCCGACCTGGCCGGCTACGGCCTGCCACACGCCGCGCCGGCCAGCCCAGGCGGGCCGGCCGCCACCGAGGATCCCGACGAGGCCGTCGCGCTGGCCGAGCAGGCGGCGGCGGTGGGCGCCGAGGCGGACCGCCGGGTCGCGGCGGCGGCGCCG
>JBJMII010000174.1:0-6097 GCA_045806925.1 Mycobacteriales bacterium | reverse complement strand
TGCCGGAGCAGATGGGCCCGCCGGAGCAGACGGGCGGCCGGCGCAGCTGGGGCGTGGCCACCCAGCTCAACAGCGTCTGGTCCCAGCAGTCCTGGGGGGTGGGCGACCTGGCCGACCTCGCCGACCTGGCCGGCTGGGCCGCCCGGCTCGGCGCCGGCTTCGTCCAGGTCAACCCGCTGCACGCCGCTGCGCCATCGATGCCACCCGCCGGGATGGAACCGTCGCCGTACCTGCCGACCAGCCGGCGCTTCGCCAGCCCGCTGTACCTGCGGGTGGAGCGCATCCCCGAGTACGGCGACCTGGCACCGCCGGACCGGGCCGAGCTGGACGCGCTGCGCGGCTCCCTGCAGGCCCGGCTGGAGGGCGCCGACACGGTGGACCGGGACGCCAGCTGGGCGGCGAAGCGGACCGCGCTGCGGCGCCTGCACGCGGTCCCGCGCGGGCCCGGCCGGGAGCTGGCGTACGCGGCGTACCGGCGGCGTGAGGGGCCGGGACTGGAGGACTTCGCCACCTGGTGCGCGCTGGCCGAGGAGCACGGCACCGACTGGCACGCGTGGCCGGAGGAGCTGCGGCACCCGCGCTCCGCCGCCGTCGCCGCCTTCCGGGCGGAGCACGAGGACGCGGTCGACTTCCACCGGTGGCTGCAGTGGGTGCTGGACGAGCAGCTCGCCGCGGCCCAGGCCGCGGCGCGGGACGCCGGGATGGCGCTCGGGGTGCTGCACGACCTGGCGGTCGGTGTGCACCCGGCCGGCGCGGACGCCTGGGCGCTGCAGGACTTCTTCGCGCCGGGGGTGACGGCCGGCGCTCCGCCGGACGCCTTCAACCAGCTCGGCCAGGACTGGATGCAGCCGCCCTGGCGGCCGGACCGGCTGGCCGAGGCCGGCTACGCGCCGGTCCGGGACCTGCTGGCCACCGTGCTCCGGCACGCCGGCGGGCTGCGCGTCGACCACGTCATCGGGCTGTTCCGGCTGTGGTGGGTGCCGGCCGGCAGCCCGCCGGTGGCCGGGACATATGTGCACTACGACCACGAGGCGATGGTCGGCATCCTCGCGCTGGAGGCGCACCGGGCCGGCGCGGTGGTGGTCGGCGAGGACCTCGGCGTTGTGCAGCCGTCCGCCCGGGCGTACCTGGCCGAGCGCGGCATCCTCGGCACCTCGATCCTCTGGTTCGAGCTCGACTTCGAGGGGGACGGCCGGCCGCTGCCGCCGCAGCGGTGGCGGGAGTACTGCCTGGCCTCGGTGACCACGCACGACCTGCCACCGACCGCGGGCTACCTGGCCGGCGACCACGTCCGGCTGCGGCACTCGCTCGGGCTGCTCACCCGCCCGCTGGCCGAGGAGCTGGCCGCGGCCGCCGCCGAGCGCGATGCGTGGCTGCGGGAGCTGCGCCGGCGGCGGGCGGTGGGTGAGGACGCCGACGAGGAGGAGACGGTCGCCGCGCTGCACCGCTACCTGACCTGGACGCCGTGCCGGCTGCTCAGCGTCGCGCTCACCGACGCGGTCGGCGACCGGCGCACCCAGAACCAGCCGGGCACGATCGACGAGTACCCGAACTGGCGGGTCCCGCTGGCCGGCCCGGACGGGAAGCCGATGCTGCTCGAGGACGTATTCGCCTCCGACCGCGCCGCCCGGCTGGCGGCCGTGCTGCGCGGCGGGTGACGGTCAGCAGAAGCCCGGCGTGCCCGCCCAGGCCAGCCCGGCGGGCGGCGCGTCGTCGCGCCGCACGGTGCCCTCGATCAGCCCGTACGGCCGGTCGTCGGCGTGGTAGACGACCTTCGGGTTGTCCAGGCCGAAGGGGCTCAGGTCCAGCAGGAGGTGGTGCTTGTTCGGCATCGACAGCCGGATCTCGGCGATGCCGGGGTGCCGGTCCAGGACGGCCTCGCCCATCGCGTACAGGGTCTGCTGGAGGGCCTTGCTGTCCACCGCGGCGAACGTCTCCACCAGCGCGGCGCGGACCTGGTCGTACCGGCTGCGGTCGTGCGGGTCGGCGTGCCGCCAGCGGGCGGTGACCGCGGTGGCCAGGATGCGGTCGTCGGTCTCGGCCAGCGTGGTGTAGCGGTCCCGCGGGAAGCCGCCGAAGCCGGACCCGGTGGTCTTGAGCACCACCAGCCCGGTCAGTCCACTGAGGACGTGCTCCCGGCCGCCGTCGACGGTGACCACCGCGGTGCGGGTCTCCGGGCCGGACCGGACGAAGGCGTGCTCGTGCGGGCGGCCGCCGACCGCGATCCGGTCCCAGCCGTACTCCTCGATCTGCACCCGGGCGCCGGTGATCCACCGGTACGCCCCGGCGAGGTGCCGGGCCAGCCGCAGCCCGAAGTCCTCGATCTCGCCGACGCCGTCCCGGGCGAACGCGAAGACGGTGTTCTTCTGGGTGTCGGTGGCCAGCACGTGCGCGTTGTCGCCGGCGAGGTGGGCGGCGGTGAAGTCGCCGCGCAGCGCCGTCGAGACGTTGAGGTCCTTCAGCGCGTGCCGCGGCGTCGCGCGGTCGACCGTGACCACGCGCACCTCGGCCTTCCCGTACTGGTTCGGGCCGAGCACGATGCCCATCGTCAGCTCCCGCGGTAGGTGGTGTAAGACCAGGGCGAGAGCAGCAACGGGACGTGGTGGCGCGCGGTCGCGTCCCGGACGGTGAAGGCCACGGTCACCCGGGGGTAGAAGGTCTCGACCCCGGCGGCGGCGAAGTAGCCGCCGGTGTCGAAGCTCAGCTCGTAGTCCCCGGCCGGCAGGTCGCCGGGCACCAGCGCGCACCGGCCGTCGGCGTCGGTCGCCGCGGTCAGCACGCCGCGCAGCTCGACCCGGACCCCGGCGGCCGGCCGGCCCGTGGTCGCGTCCAGGACGTGTGTGGACAGGCTCACCGTGCCGACTCCGGCGCGACCAGCCGCTGCACCCGCAGGCGGCTGATCTCGGCCAGCTGGCGGGTGACCTCGGCCCGCTCGGCGGCGGGGTCCTGGCCGAGCCGGCGGCGCAGCTCGGCGACCAGCTCCGGCGGCGTCCGGCCGGCCGCCCGGATGAGGAAGACGTGCCCGAAGCGCTCCTCGTACGCGCGGTTGCCGGCGGCCAGCTCGGCCCGCAGCTCGTCGGTCGCGGCGCCGAGGGGGGCCTGCTCGCGGCGGGACGCCGCCGCCTCGGCGGAATCGCCGGCGGCCCGCTCGCCGATCCGCGGGTGGGCGGCCAGCGCCTCGCCCACCTCGGCCCAGTCCAGGCCGGCGCTGACCCGCTGCGCGGCGTCGGCCAGGGCGGCCTCGTCCGGGTACGGCCGGGCCGCGGCCACCTCCCGGGCGAACCGGGGCGCGGCGTTGCATGCCCGCAGCTCCCGCTCGGCGGCGTCGACCGGCAGCTCGTTGAACCACGCCAGTCGGCCCGCCACCCGGCGAACGCTACCGGGTCCGGGTCGGCGGCCCGCGGCGGCTGACCGCGCCGGTCACCGCCGGGCGGCGCGGCTCCGCTTCGACCCGTCCGGCGGCGCGGTCAGGGCCGAGGCATGGTCCGGCACGTACGTCTGCATCTCCCGCGGGGTCCGCTCGTAGCCCTTCGCCGGCGGCCGGGCCGGCAGGTCCAGCCTCGGCCGCGGCACCGGCGCGTACGGCACGGTGGAGAGCAGGTGGGCGATCATGTTGATCCGGGCCCGCCGCTTGTCGTCCGCCTCGACCACGTACCAGGGGGCCTCCGGCAGGTCGGTGTGCACGAACATCTCGTCCTTCGCCCGCGAGTAGTCCTCCCAGCGGGTGATCGACTCGAGGTCCATCGGGGACAGCTTCCACTGCCGCATCGGGTCGTGCAGCCGGGCGGCGAACCGGCGCTCCTGCTCGGCGTCGCTGACCGAGAACCAGTACTTCCGCAGCAGGATGCCGTCCTCGACCAGCAGCCGCTCGAAGATCGGGCACTGGTGCAGGAAGCGCTGGTGCTCCTGCTTGGTGCAGAAGCCCATCACCCACTCGACACCGGCCCGGTTGTACCAGCTCCGGTCGAACAGCACGATCTCGCCGCCGGCCGGCAGCTGCTCGACGTAGCGCTGGAAGTACCACTGGGTGCGGTCCCGCTCGGTCGGCGCCGGCAGCGCGGCGATCCGGGCGACCCGGGGGTTGAGGAACTCGGTGACCCGCTTGATCGCGCTGCCCTTGCCGGCCGCGTCCCGGCCCTCGAAGACCACGACGAGCCGGGCGCCCTGCTGCCGCACCCACTCCTGCAACAGCACGAGCTCGGCCTGCAGCCGGGCCAGCTCCGTCTCGTACTGCTTGCGCGGGAGCCGCTTCTCCTCGGTCCGGTCCCCGTCCATCGGCTTCCTCCTCGACCTCGGCCGGTGCGCGGTCCATCGTCGCACCGGCAGGCCCGCGCGGGTGCCACGATGGGCCGGTGCTGCCCGACTCCGTGCTGGCCGACCTGGACCGGCGGCTCGCGTCGTCGGACGCGGCCCGGGCGGCGCGCTACCCGGGCGAGCCGGCCGGCCGGCAGCCGGTGCACACCGTCTACGTCCCGGCCGACCGGGTCCGGCCGGGCCTGGCCGCCGGCTGGGGCGCGGCGGCCCTGGAGTCGCTCGACGGCGTCGACCTGCCCGCCCTGACCGGGCTCGACCCGGCGGTGATGCCGCGGGTGCTGGCCAAGCTGGCCCGGGAGCCGGTGGAGGACCTGCGGGTGGACGCCGAGGACGGCTACCGGGCCCGCGACGGCGACACCGAGGACGCCGACGTGCTGGCCGCGGCCGAGGCGCTGGCCGAGGGGGCGCCGCCGTTCTTCGGCATCCGGGCGAAGTCGCTGGAGCCGGCCACCCGGCGCCGCGGCGTCCGGTCGCTGGACCTCTTTCTGCGCGTCCTGGCCGGCCATCCCGCGGAGGTGCTGGTCACCCTGCCCAAGGTGACCGACACCGACCAGGTCGAGGCGATGGTCGCGCTGCTCGGCGCGCTGGAGGACGCCCACGGCGTCCGGCTCGGCCTCGAGCTGCAGGTGGAGACGCCGCAGGCGGTGCTCGGCCCGGACGGCACGGCCACCGCGGCGGCGATGGTGCATGCGGCCGCCGGGCGGTGCCGCGGCCTGCACTACGGGACGTACGACTACAGCGCGGCGCTCGGCATCGCGGCCGCGCACCAGGCCTCGGACCACCCGGCCGCCGACCACGCGAAGGCGGTGCTGCAGGTCGCGGTCGCCGGCACCGGCGCCCGGGCGGTGGACGGCTCGTCCAACCTGCTGCCGGTCGGCCCCGGTCGGGACGCGGCCCGGCGCCGGCACGCGGAGCTGGTCACCCGGGCCCTGCGGTGCGGCTTCTACCAGGGCTGGGACCTGCACCCGGGGCAGCTGCCGACCCGCTACCTGGCCACGTACGCGTTCTTCCGGGCCGCGCTGCCGGCGGCGCTGCACCGGCTGGGGGCGTACCGGGCGGGGGGCGCGGCGGGCGTGCTGGACGAGCCGGCGACCGCGCGGGCGCTGGCCTCGGTGCTGGTCCGGGCGCTGGACTGCGGCGCCGCGGACGAGCCGGAGGTGCTCGTCCCACTGGGCCTGGACCGGCCCGGGCTGGACCGGCTCGCCGGCCGCGCCGGGACGCCGCCGGGACGGCCGGTCCGGTGACCGGGCTGGACCTGGTGGTCCGGGCCCGTCGGATCGTCACCCCGACCGGAGCGGCGCCCGCCGCCGTCGGGGTGCGGGACGGCCGGATCGCGGCCGTCGCCCCGTACGCCGACGAGCTGGACGCCGCCCGGACGGTGACCCTGGACGGCGACGCCGTGCTGCTGCCCGGCCTGGTCGACTCGCACGTGCACGTGAACGAGCCCGGCCGGACGGAGTGGGAGGGCTTCGCGACCGGCACCGCGGCCGCCGCGGCCGGCGGCATCACCACGATCGTCGACATGCCGCTCAACAGCGTGCCGCCGACCGTGGACACCGCCGCGCTGGCGGTCAAGCGGGCCGCGGCGGCCGGGCAGGTGCACGTCGACGTCGCCTTCTGGGGCGGTGCGGTGCCGGCGAGCCTCGGCGGGCTCCGGGCGCTGCACGACGCCGGCGTGGTCGGGGTGAAGTGCTTCCTGCTCGACTCCGGGGTGCCGGAGTTCCCGCCGCTGGACCCCGGGCAGCTGCGCGCCGCGCTGGCCGAGCTGGCCGTCTTCGACGGG
>JBJMII010000173.1:0-8220 GCA_045806925.1 Mycobacteriales bacterium | reverse complement strand
CTGACCGCGCACAAGGCCGGCACGGTCAAGGGCCTGACCGCGACCGTCGGCGAGGTGGTGAGCAGCGGGACGGTGCTGTGCCACCTGGTCGATGACGCCGCCGGCCCGCCGGCCGGCTCCTAGCGATCCTTGGTCGCGATCCTTGGTCGCTAGGTCTTTGGCACTTGGGCAGGGTTTCAGGTAGCCGCTGCGGGTAGCCGTGCGTCGGCGAGGCGGGCGCTGATGTGTTGGTCGATGGTGCGCAGCGCGGCGTGTAGTGGCGGTGGGGTTTGCGGTGCGGCGGTGGCCAGGAGCGGTCGCAGGACTCGGTTGTGGAGCTTGGTGTAGAAGACTGCGAAGGCGAGGCCGTCGGCGGTGAGGTGGTAGGTGTTGCGGCCGGGGACGCGGGTGATCAGGCCGTTGCGGCGTAGGCGGGTGAGGTCGTAGCTGGCCCGGTTGGCGTTGTAGCTGTCGGCGAGCAGTCCGGTCATCAAGGCGCGCAGGCTCTTGTTGGTGATGCCGGTGACGGCGAACAGGCTGTGGCACAGGGCGCCGGGCAGGGCTTGGACCCGAGGGTCGCCGAACCGCAGGGCTGGGGCCCTCCGCCCGTCCTGGCCGCGCTGTGGAAGGCGAACCCGGAGATCGGCCGCACCGTCGCGATCGACGGCTCGGACCTGCCCGCGTACGCGAACTGGCCGCGGTACCTGTCCAAAGGCGGGAAGCTGCTGGCCGCGTAGACCCGGCCGCACAGCCCGCCGAGAGCGGGCACTTCGGCATGCCCGTAGGCCAGAATCGACCCCGACCGCCCCCGCCAGAGGCCGTCCCGGGCCACCGATCGGCCCCGGCAGGGGCATAACCGCAGATAGGAAGGCCAATCACGATGACCGAGAGATCAGCCCGACCGAGTTTCGCCGCTCGTACCGCCGATCCCTCCTAGCGATCCTTGATCGCTCAGTGGAGGAGGACCAGGGTCCCGGCGCCGACCGCGAGCAGCACGGTCAGGCCGGCCACGACCGCGGCCTCGAGGTCGGCCAGCCCGCGGCCGGCACCGTCCGGTAGGGCGCGCCGCCGGCGGCGGGCGGTGACGCCGAGGGCGGCGACGGCGAGCCCGCCGACCGCCGCGACGGCGACCAGCAGGGCGGCCGAGCCGCGGGCGAGGCGCAGGCACAGCAGGACGCAGGCCCCGTACGACAGGACGGTGCGGGTCCAGGCGAGCGCGGTCCGCTCCGGCGCCACCGCCACCGGCTGAGCCGGCCCGGGTGGGCGGGGCGGGTGGCCGCCGCTCACCGCCTGGTGACCACGAGCAGCACCACGGTCACCACCGCCACCCCGGCGACCCCGTACGCCAGCACCGGCGCGAGCCGCGGCACCGGCAGCGGCTCCCCCACCCGCATCGCCCGCTGTGTCGACTGCCAACGGCGGAACGCGGTGGCGCTGACCCCGGCGCCGAGCACCACGAGGCACAGCGCGAGCGCCTGCCGGAGCCCGGGCACCGCCAGAGACGGCACGAACGCCTCCAGCCCGATCCCGCCGGCCACCAGCGCGAGCGCGGTCCGCACCCAGGCCAGGAACGTCCGCTCGTTCGCCAGCGTGAACCGCGGGTCCGGCTCCTCGCCCTCCGCCCGCAGCCGCCCCACCCACCCCACTCCCGCAGGCTAGTCAGCCATGGCGGCCGGGTCCGCTCGACACGGCACACCGGAAGCCGCCGCGCGCACCTAGGATGGCCCCCTGACTTCGATGGGAGCAAAGCTGCCAAGAAGTGGCTCACGGACCGGATGACCGGTCACCCGTACAAGCCGACTGTGGACCAGGCGGCGCTGGCCGCCCGCTTCAACCTCGCCGCCGCCCGCGCCCGGTCGGCGTCCTTCCACAAGCTGTGGCGGGACGCCGCGCGTCTGATGGAGGTGAAGCGGGCCACCGGCTGACCGGGGCCGCGCCGGGGACCACAATCGTGGGGTGACCGGTCGGCCGTCGGCGCTGCAGTGGCTGCGGTACGCGCTGGGCGGCCGGCTGCCCGAGCCCCTGCACGACTGGGTGCGGCACGACCTCACCGACGCCGACTGGCGCTGGCGGCAGATCCTCCGGGTGCTCGTGCAGTCGGCGCTGCCGGTCCTCGTCATCGCACTGCTCCCGGCGCCGGCCGCCCTGCGGGCCTTCATGGCTGCGCTGGTGCTGATCGGGTCGCTGTCGGTCGGCGCGGCCTACGGCGACGAGCTGCGGGCGCGCCGGCTCCGCCAGCACGGGCTCACTCCGCCGCGGCGCTGACCTCCGCCCCCGCGCTGACCTCCGCCCCCGCGCTGACCTCCGCGCCCCGGGCCCGGCGGACCAGCCCGAGCACCACCACGAGCGCGGCCAGCGCCGGCGGCAGCGCACCGAGCGCAAAGGCCGCCGTCGAGCCCCGCGCGTCCACCACAGCGCCCGCCACCGCGGAGCCGAGCGCGGCCCCGCCGAGCAGGAAGACGGTCAGCCCGGCGAAGGTCTGAGTCACCGCGCCGGCCGGCGCCCGCGCCTGCACCAGCGTGTAGATCCCGCCGAGCGCGGGCGCCACCAGCCCGCCGGCCAGCACCAGCGCGACGCCGAGCGGCCACAGCCCCCGGGACGCGGCCAGCGCCAGATGCGCCGCCGCCACGGCAGCCAGCAGCACCATCAGCCGCCGCGCCGGCCCGCGCCGGGCCGGCCACACCCCGCCGAGCAGCCCGCCGACCAGGGAGCCGGTGCTCCACACCGCGAGCAGCAGCCCGGCCGCCGCGGTCGCTCCGGCCGCCCCGGCCGCGCCGACGACGCCCACCTCCACCGAGGACAGCCCGCAGATCAGCAACCCGCCGGCCAGGTAGAGCGGCACCAGTGGCAGCAGGTCGGCCCGCCGGACCCCGGACCGCGAGCCGGCGGCCAGCCGGTCCAGGCCCGGTGTCCGGGTGAAGAACACCACCCCGGCCAGCGTGATCGCCGCCGCGAGCTGCACGGACCGCTCCGGCGAGGAGACCGCCGCCGCGGCTCCCGCCGCCGACGGCCCGACGATGAAGGTCAGCTCCTGGACGGTGGCCTCCAGCGAGTACATCGACGCCCGGGCGTCCGGCTCGGCCAGCAGCACCGGCCACAGCGTCCGCACCGAAGGCGTCACCGGTGGTGTGGTCACCGCCGCGACCCCGGTCAACCCCGCAAGCAGTGCGGTCGAGGACGTCTCCACCAACGACAACGCCGTCAACCCGGCCGCCGACAGCACCGCCGCGGCGAGCAACACCCGACCGGCCGACCGGCCCCGGTCGATGAGCCGGCTGGTGGCCAGCCCGCCGAGCCCCGCCCCGCTCACCCACACCGCGCTGACCAGGCCGGCCGACCCGTACGACCCCGTCCGGTGGACGACCAGCAGCACCACCGCGAGGCCGGCCGTCGGCATCCCGGTCCGGGCGAGCAGCGACGTCACCAGCGCACTGGCGACGTGCGGGGTGCGCAGCAGGAGGCGGTAGGACGAGGGGAGCACGGGAACCATGCTGCCCTGCGGCACCGACAATTTTCTCAGTCCAGGTCGTCGTGGACCATCAGCCGGCGGGCGGCCTCGGTCAGCGAGCCGGACAGCGACGGGTAGACCGCGAAGGTCGAGGCCACCTGGGCGACGGTCAGGCTGTTCTGCACCGCCATGGTGACCGGCAGGATCAGCTCGGACGCGGACGGCGCGACCACCACACCGCCGATCACCACCCCGGTCGCCGGCCGGCAGAAGAGCTTGACGAAGCCCGTGGACAGGCCCTGCATCTTCGCCCGCGCGTTGGTGGCCAGCGGCATCGTGACCGTACGGGCCGGCACCTCGCCGGCCCTGATGGCCTTCTCCTGGATGCCGACGGTGGCGATCTCCGGGTGGGTGAAGACGGTCGCGGACACCGTCTTCAGCCGCAGCGGGGTGACCGCCTCGCCGAGCGCGTGCCACATCGCGATCCGGCCCTGCATCGCCGCGACCGAGGCGAGCATGAGCACGCCGGTGCAGTCGCCGGCCGCGTACACGCCCGGCGCGGCGGTCCGGGACACCCGGTCGACCTCGATGAAGCCGCCCTTGCCGAGCTGCACGCCGACCCGGTCCAGCCCGAGGCCGCCGGTGTTCGGCACCGAGCCGACCGTCATCAGCGCGTGGCTGCCCTCGACGCTGCGGCCGTCCTCCATGGCGACGACGACGCCCTTCTCCGAGCGGCGGACGGACGCGGCGCGGGCCCGCTTGACGATCTCGCCGCCGTGCTCGGCGAAGACCTCCTCGATCACCTCGGCGGCGTCGGTGTCCTCGCCGGGCAGCACCCGGTGCCGGCTGGACACCAGCGTCACCCGGACACCCATCTCCAGGTACGCGCTGGCGAACTCGGCGCCGGTGACGCCGGAGCCGACCACGACGAGGTGCTCGGGCAGCTCCACCAGGTCGTACACCTGCCGCCAGGTGAGGATCCGCTCCCCGTCCGGCACGGCGTCCGGCAGCACCCGGGGGGTGGCGCCGGTGGCGATCAGCACCACGTCCGCGTCCAGCGTTGCGGTCACCCGGCCGGCCGCGTCGACGACCTCGACCCGGCGCCCGGCGCCCGGCTGCTCGGCGGCGAAGCGGCCGCGGCCGGTGACGAGCCGCACGCCCTCGCCGGACAGCCGCTGCCGGACGTCCTCGGACTGCCAGACCGCGAGGTCCTTGACCCGCCGATTGACCACCGGCGCGTCCACCAGCACCTCACCGGACTCACCGGCCCTGCTGCCGGCACCGCCGCTGGTGCGCACGCCGAGCGCCGGCGCGCCGCGGAAGGTGGTCATGGTCTCGCTGGTGGCGATCAGCGTCTTGGACGGCACGCAGTCGTAGAGCACGCAGGCCCCGCCCAGCCCGTCCGGCTCGACCACCGCAACGTCGCCGGCCAGCTGCGCCGCCACCAGCGCGGCCTCGTACCCGGCCGGCCCCCCGCCCACCACCACGATCCGCATCACGCGCCCATTCTCCTCCCCGCCAGCGCCTGCACATCTCGCATGCTCACCACCACCGGTCCGGCCGGGACGCGGACAGTCGACGAGGCGGTGCTCGCGGTCGGTCGTCGATACGGCCTGCTGGTCACCAACGACCTGGCCCTCGGCCGCCGGGCGGCCAACCTCTCGGTGCGCTGGCTGCGGACTGCGGACCGCGTCGAGCTCTGCGTCCGGACCGGCCGGATCAGCGCCGACCGGGGCGTGACCGCGGTGCGGGCGTTGCGCAGTGCGGGCCGGCTCAGCGCGCTCGCCGACCTGCGCCCGGCGGGCGGTCCGGGTCCGGCGCGCCGCCGCCCGACCGGTAGGGGCAAGGTCCGGCGGCCCGGCCGGGCGGCGGCGCCGTACGATGGCCCGCCGTGGCCCTCTACGCCGCCTACGGGTCGACCATGGACCCCGCGCTGATGACCCGGCGCTGCCCCCACTCTCCGGCCGCCGGCACCGGCTGGATCAGCGACTGGCGGCTCACTTTCGGCGGCGAGGACCTGGGCGGGGAGAGCGCGCTCGCCACGCTGGTGGAAGCGCCGGGGGAGCACGTCTTCGTCGGGCTCTACGACGTGACCGCGTACGACGCGACCCAGCTGGACTCCTGGGAGGGTGCCGACACCGGGCTCTACCGGAAGGTCAAGCTGCGGGTGCACACGCTGGACTCGGACGTGCTGGCCTGGGTGTACGTGCTGGACGCCTTCGAGGGCGGGCTGCCGTCCGCGCGCTACCTCGGGGTGCTGGCCGACGCGGCGGAAAGGGCGGGCGCGCCGGACGACTACGTCATCGGCCTGCGGACGCGGCCGTGCCGGCGGGCGTGGCCATGAGCCGGGCTGTCGGGACCGCCCGCGGGTCGTCCGGGTCGAGCAGCCGCGCCCCGGGACCCGGCCGCGGCCGCACGTCCCGCGCCGAGGTCAGCTCGTGCCCGGCCCGGCAGCGCAGCACGAGGTCGACCGGCTCGCCGCAGTCGTGGTGGGTCAGCTCGACCGACGGGCCACCGGTGGGCTGCGCCAGGTAGCGGTCGCCCCAGCGCAGCAGCGAGACCAGCACCGGGTAGAGGTCCATCCCGGCGCCGGTCAGCCGGTACTCGTACCGGGTGCGCTGGCCGGGCTCCCGGTACGGGTGGCGGCGGAGCACCCCCGCGTCGACGAGCGTGCCGAGGCGGGCGGACAGCACCTGCCGCGGCGCGCCGGTACGCCGGCGAAGGTCGTCGAAGCGGCGCACGCCGGAGAAGACCTCGCGCAGCACCAGCAGCGACCACTTCTCCCCGACCAGGTCCAGGGTGCGCGCGATCGAGCAGGGGTCGGGGTCGTACCGCAGCGCTTCGACGTCCGGCATGCCCCCAGGCTAAGTTCACTTGACAGACTGAGCAAGAGAGGACGAGGCTGAGTCCGGCTTTCACACTCAGGAGGACGCGGTGACGCTCAGCCCGGGACGCCGGCGATGACCGGCCTGCTGGAGCGGCCGGCGGCGCCGGCGCTGACCCTCCGCGCGGCGACTCCGGACGACAGCACGGCCGTCCGTGGCTTCCTCGCCGGCCTGTCGCCCGACTCGGCGTACCGGCGCTTCTTCACCGGCCTCGGCTCGCCGTCCTCGGCGCTGGTCCGCCGCCTGGTCGAGGTGGACCACGACCGGCGCCAAGCGGTCCTCGCGGTCCGGCACGGCGAGGTCATCGGGCTGGCCGACGCCTCCCGGCTGGGCGACGGCGTCACCGTCGAGCTCGGGGTGGTGGTCGCCGATCGCTGGCAGCGCCGTGGCCTCGGCCCTCGGCTCACCCGCTCGGTGCTCGAGCTGGCCATGGCCCGCGGCGCCCGGCAGGTCCGCATACACGCGCTGGCCGAGAACGACCGGGTCGCCCGGCTGGTCCGGCGCAGCTGGCCGGACGGGGTGCCGACCCGGGACGGCCCGGTGCTGGTCTGGGACCTGCCGCTGCCGGTCGGCTGACCCCTCGGCCTGGGCGACCAGGCACGACCGGGCCCGCCGCCCGGGAGAGGTAGGCGGCGGACCCGGTCGCAGGTCGCCCCGGTCGCAGGTCGCCCCGTCGCGCCGGAGCGGCGAGACCCGTACGGGCGGAGCACCTCGCGCTCCGCCGTTCGGCGTGGTCGCGGCTTTCGCCGTGCCGAACCCACCCTCGTCACCGGTCGGGGGCCAGTCAACCGTGGGTCATGACCAATCACCCGAACGGCGCAGGAACACCGCACCTGGTGACAGGCCGGACCGGACGAGGGGCGCCCGCCGCGTCGCGACCGGCGCCCCTCCCCTGCGGAGCTGGCATTCGCCTCTAGTAGACGCTCACCCCGTAGACGCCCAGCGGCTCGGTCACCGGCTGGAAGAAGGTCGTCCCACCGGAGCTGCAGTTGCCGCTGCCGCCGGAGGTCAGCCCGAGCGCGGAGGTTCCGCGGTAGAGCGAGCCGCCGCTGTCACCGGGCTCCGCGCAGACCGTGGTCCGGATCAGCCCGTAGACCGTGCCCTGCGCGTAGTTGACCGTCTGGTTGAGCGCGGTCACCGTGCCGCTGTGGATGCCGGTGGTGCTGCCGCGCCGGCTGACGGGCTCCCCCACCGACGGGGTCCGGGCGCCCGTGATGTCCTGGCTGCCGACCGTGCCGGGGTGGTTCGTGAAGCTGCTCGAGTAGCTGACGATGCCGTAGTCGTTGCCCGGGAAGCTGGTGCCGGCCCGGGTCCCGAGCAGGGTGGTGTGCGAGCTGTTCGCATACCAGGAACTGGCGATGTTCGTGCAGTGCCCGGCGGTGAGGAAGAAGTAGGCGCCGGCGTTGTTGCGGACGTTGAAGCCGAGCGAGCACCGGCTGCTGCCGCCGTAGATCGCGTCGCCGCCGGAGATGTAGCTGGTGAAGTTCGTCGACAGCCGCTCCAGCCGGACCGCGGTGCCGAAGCGCTTCGCGGTGGCCAGCAGCGCGGCCAGCTTCGCGCCCCTGGCCTGCGGGGTGACGGTGACGACGACCTGGTTGGCGGCGGTGTCGACACCCCAGGCCGAGCCCACCGGGCCGGACTGCCGGTTCAGCCTGCCGACGATCCCGTTCAGCGTGCCCGCGTTGCGGGTGACCAGCCGGGCGGTGAGGCCGGCGGCGCGGACGGTGCCGGCGGCGGCCGAGTCGGTCACCGTGACGACCGTCCGGCCGGCGCGGTCGACATACGCACCACCGCTGCGGGCGCCGAGCCGGGCCACCAGCGAGCTGCTCAGCTGCACCGCGTCCGCGGCGGCCGGACCCGCGGGGGCCGGGGCGGCCTGCGCGGTCGGGGCGGTGACGGCCGCGGCGG
>JBJMII010000172.1:0-13177 GCA_045806925.1 Mycobacteriales bacterium | reverse complement strand
TCGCGGGCGCCGGCAGCGAACAGCGCGTCGGCGGCCTTCACGATCGTGCCGCCGGTGTCGATCATGTCGTCGACGATCACGCAGGTACGGCCCTCGACCTCGCCGACGACCTTGTTGGCGACGACCTGGTTGGGCACCATCGGGTCGCGCTGGACGGCTTTCGGGAGCGTGAGCTCGCTCTTGCCGTCGATCTCGACGTTCAGCAGGACGTTGGGGGTCTTCAACGCCATCATCAGGTCATGGCCCGGCAGCGCGATGTGGCGCGGCTTGGTGCCATGGCCGTAGACGACGGCGGGAACCTTGCCGGCCCGACGGGTGCGCCGCGCGCCACCCTTGCCGAACTCGGTGCGGGGCTCGGCGACGATGCGTACCACGGACACGGTCGTGCTCTCCTCGTAAGACGTCTACGGCGGAATGCTGGAAGTCAGCGGCCGCGTCCCGCACGTCCCCCCACCGTCAGGCGGGCAGGCCAGCAGGAGCTATAGCGCGGCGCGACCTCGAAAGTCTAGTGGAGGCCCCGGGCAGGCGGGAAATCGGCCCCTTCCGACCCGGTCCGGGCCCCTCCATGCCGACGCTACGCCTGCCCGTCAAACAGGCTGGTGACGGAGCCGTCGGCGAAGACCTCGTGGATCGCGCGGGCGATCAGCGGCGCCACCGAAAGCACCGTGAGCTTGTCGAACCTCTTCTCCGGCGTGACCGGCACGGAGTTGGTGATCACGACCTCGCGGATGCGGCTGTTCTTCAGCCGGTCCACGGCAGGGCCGGACAGCACGCCGTGGGTGGCGGCCACCACCACGTCGCGGGCGCCGGCAGCGAACAGCGCGTCGGCGGCCTTCACGATCGTGCCGCCGGTGTCGATCATGTCGTCGACGATCACGCAGGTACGGCCCTCGACCTCGCCGACGACCTTGTTAGCCACCACCTGGTTGGGCACCATCGGGTCGCGGGTCTTGTGGATGAACGCGAGCGGGCAGCCGCCGAGCCGGTCGGTCCACCGCTCCGCCACCCGCAGCCGGCCGGCGTCCGGCGACACCACGGTCAGCTCCGCCCCGGCGTACTTCTGCTCCACGTAGTCGGTGAGCAGCGGCAGCGCGAAGAGGTGGTCCACCGGGCCGTCGAAGAAGCCCTGGATCTGCGCCGTGTGCAGGTCCACCGACATGATCCGGTCCGCGCCGGCCTGCTTGAACAGGTCCGCCACCAGCCGGGCCGAGATCGGCTCCCGACCGCGGTGCTTCTTGTCCTGCCTGGAGTACGGGTAGTAGGGCGTGACGATGGTGATCCGCTTCGCCGAGGCGCGCTTCAGCGCGTCGACCATGATCAGCGTCTCCATCAGCCAGGTGTTGATCGGTGCGGTGTGGCTCTGCAGCACGAAGGCGTCGCTGCCCCGGACCGACTCCTCGAAGCGGACGTAGATCTCCCCGTCCGGGAAGTCGTACATCGAGCTCGGGGTGACGCTCACCCCGATCTCGCGGGCGATCTCCTCCGCCAGCTCGGGGTAGGCGCGACCGGAGACCAGGATCAGGCTCTTCCGGTTCTGCGCCTGCAGAGCGTTCACGGCGTCACCTGTCTCCCTGCTCGTCCCGACCGGCCGCATCCGCCGCCGCCGCCGCCGCTGCCGTGGCAGCCGCCGCGGCCTCGGCGGCCGGCGTTCCGGGCCGTCGCCGCTCCACCCAGCCGGTCTTGGTGGCCTGCCGGGCCCGGCCGATCCCGAGGGCGCCCGGAGGCAGGTCCTCGGTGATCACCGAACCGGCCGCCGTGTACGCCCCGTCGCCGATCGTCACCGGGGCGACGAGCACGGTGTCGCTGCCGGTCCGGACCTGCTCGCCGACCACGGTCCGGTGCTTGGCGACTCCGTCGTAGTTGGCCACGATGGTGGCCGCGCCGAGGTTGGTCCCGGCACCGATGGTGGCGTCCCCGACGTAGGACAGGTGGGGCACCTTGGCGCCCGGCCCGATCTCGCTCGCCTTGACCTCGACGTACGTCCCCACCTTCGCGGCCGGGCCGAGCCTCGCGCCGGGCCGCAGGTACGCGAACGGGCCGACGGTGGCGCCCCGGCCGACCTCGGCGCCGTCGCAGTGCGACCGGACCACCCGGGCGCCGGCTCGCACGACGGTGTCGGTGAGCGTGCTGTCCGGGCCGACCTGCGCGCCGGTCTCGACCCGGGTGCCGCCGTGCAGCTGCACACCCGGGTGCAGGGTCACGTCCGGGGCCAGCTGGACGCCGGCGTCCAGCCAGGTGGTCGCCGGGTCGAGGACGGTGACCCCGGCCCGCATCCAGTCGGCGAGCAGCCGGTCGTTGAGCACCCGGTGCGCGGCGGCGAGCTGGAGCCGGTCGTTGACCCCCGCGGTCTCCTCGGCCGGGGCGACCACCGCGCCGACCGGCAGGCCGGCGGCGACGAACAGGCCGACCACGTCGGTGAGGTATTCCTCACCCTGGTCGTTGGCCGTCGACAGCCGGGACAGCGCGTCCCGCAGCGGCCCGCTCTCGAACGCGTACACGCTCGTGTTGATCTCGCCGATGGCCCGCTCGTCGTCCGAGGCGTCCCGGTGCTCCACCACCCGCAGCACCTCGCGCCGCGGTCCGCGGACCACCCGGCCGTAGCCGGTCGGGTCGGCCGGCACCGCGGTGAGCAGCGTCGCCACCGCGCCGCCGCTCTGGTGCTCCTCGACCAGCCGGCGCAGCGTGCCGGGGTGCAGCAGCGGGGTGTCGCCGGGCAGCACCAGCACGGTGCCTTCCACCGCCGGCGCCGCCGCCAGCGCGACCCGCAAGGCGTGCCCGGTGCCGCGCTGCTCGGCCTGCACGACCGGCGCCGCGGCCGGCGCCACCTCGGCCAGGTGCGCGGTCACCGCCGCACGCCCCGCTCCGACGACGACCAGCGTGGCGTCCGCGTCCAGCGGGGCACAGGCGGCCAGCACGTGGCCGACCAGCGACCGGCCGGCGAACCCGTGCAGCACCTTGGGGATCGCTGACCGCATCCGGGTGCCCTCCCCCGCGGCGAGCACGACGACCGCGGTCGGGCGGGCGTCCGTCACTGGGCACTCCTCGCTGTCGACACCGGACTGATACCCAGCCTAGGCGCTGCCCTGCCGCCGCCGGTGAGCGACCGTCCACGACCGGATCCCCCGGTCAGGTGGCCGCTCGCGGCGGTCCCAGCCCGGCCCGCTCGGCCACGGTCCGCGCGAGGTCCGCGAAGTCCTGGTGACATCTCTGGACAAGCCGGCTCATGCTGCCCAAGGCGCCATCGGCGGCCCGGAGGTCGAACATGGGCTTGCGGGCGTCGTGGGCGAGCGGCATCAGACTGCGGTAGTTGCGGAGGCTGGCAAGTCGGAACGGGTCGGTCCCCTCGTCCCAGCTGGCGCCCTTCTCGCCGAGCACCGCTTCGTGGAACTCGGTGGGGATGCGACGCAGCCACGGCGTGTACGCCTGGACCGGACGATCGAGGCGCATCGCGTGCTGAAGAATGACATATCCCAGTGGATCCATCGTCCCGGCTGGAACGTCGAGGGACGCCGGCGCCATCGCCCGCCCTTTTCCCTGCCAGTTCGCCCGCCATTCCCGGAGTGTCGGGCCGAGGTTGCGGAGGCCCTGCAGAGAGAAGAGATCCGCAGCCAACGGCACCAGGACTCGATCCGAGGCGAGCAGTGCCGACCGATTGATGGCTCCCAGATTCGGCCCCACATCGACGATTGCGAGGTCAGCGCCGACCTGGCGCACGTCCGCCCTGATCAGGCGGTAGAAGGCTGTCGTCGCGCGCAGGGCGCTTTCGTCGCCCTCGTATCCCCTCGGCCAGGAGTCGGACAGTCGACCCTCGAAGCGGCTGAGACCGATGTCGCCGGCCACGACGTGAAGCCGATCGGCCACTTCCCTGGGTTCGGGAGGCTGGACGTCGCCAAGTCCGCGGACAATCGGCTGAACCGCCGAGTAGACGGTCTCCGGGTGTTCGGCAGACCAGATCTTCTCTAGCTCAGATTCGTCGAAGAATGCCGACGTCAGGTTTGCTTGCGGGTCGAGGTCCACGGCTAATATGGTCCAACCGAGCCGGGCGAACATGTGCGCGAGGTGATAGGCCAGGGTTGTCTTGCCCACGCCGCCCTTGTTGTTGAAGAGCGTCAGGATCTGCGTCATCCGGCGCTCCGCACGATAACTCCCCACCACTCGCTCTCGATCTGGTACTCCGGAGGCGGGTTGCCGTTCTGCTCCAAGGCGCGATCGATGAGGGCTATGCCACGCCCGAACCGGTTGACGTAGCCCAGAGTCTTCAGCGCGGCCGCTATGGCCGGATTCCTGTAGTCGTTCCGGTGCCGAAAGTTTTCCGCCGTCACACTGTTGCCGCAGTGAGTCTACCGGCACCACGGCGGTCCGTACGTTGGAGGCGAGGAGCCGACCGAGCGAGTCGAGCTGTGCCACCAGGTTTCCGCTCAACTCCTCGTGGTCGACGACCGACGAGCTCTCATCTGCGCCCTCGTACCTGACGAACTGCAGGTACGCGCCCGGGATCCAGTCCCGGGGATCGAGACCCACCACGAGGTGACCGACCACTGTCGGCGTTGACCCGACGGGGTCATAGAGGCGAAGCGCAGCCAGCTGGTGCTCGACACTGCGTTCGTTCTCCGCCAGAACGTCGGGTGCCACGGCGGCCGGCAGGTAGGTGGATCGGAACAGCTCGAGGTCGAGGTCTGAGAGTTGACTACCGAGAACCGCGCGTTCGTCGTACGGGACGTCCGCCGACCGGCGGCGTTCGGACAACAGGCGCTCCTCGTCGCGGGTGGCACGCCTCGTGGACGGGCCGACACGTACCCACACCTGACCGTCGAGCGCTACCGGCGGCGACGGTGAGGGCAGCACGGTGACGTGGATGCACGCTGCGCCGTCGTAGCCGGCCCGCTCGACGGTCATCACCGGAGGAGGCAGGATCCGCGCCTCGTTGCGGAAGTTCACCACATCGAGAAGCTGGGAGTCGGTCACCGCGAGTCCAGTCGGCGCTCCGGACTTGTCGACGCCGATGACGAGATGTCCCGAGCCACGTGCCGGCAGATCGTTAGACAGCGCGCAGAGTGCCCGACGCACCTGATCACGGCTGGAGAAGTCACCCTTGAACTCGAGGTCGTCGCGCTCCTGCCGGCCCAGCATCTGCGCGAGGTCGACGGTCATGGCCTCCCCTCCGAGTCGATCCATGTTATGTCTCGGGGGGGCGGACAGGCCCGGTGCCGCACCTGGCGCGCCGGGCCTGGCTGGAGGACGTGGCTGGGGGGACGTGGCTGGGGGACTCGGACTCGAACCGAGACTGCACGGCTCCAAAGGCCGGCGGGCTGCCGATTACCCCATCCCCCACCGGGTCCCCCGGGGTGCCGCCCAGCCTAGCCGGACCGGCGCGGACCGGCTGCCCGACCCGATGGCATGGTCGTGGGCTCGCAAGTTACGAGACCGTAGGTTACGGTGGCGTAGCCAGGGTAGGAACCCCAGCATCGTCCGGCTCGACAGCCGAGCGCCCCCCGCCCCCACAGAAACCCGGGAGGACCTATGCCGACTGCCGTTGCCTCGCCACCGCGCGGCCCCAAACCCCTGACTTCGGACCGCAAGAACCGGATCGAGCAGGGTCTGCTCTACGTGATCGTGATCGTCCCGTTCCTCGCCCTGGCCGGCACCGCCGTGGTGGCCTGGGGCTGGGGACTGAGCTGGGTCGACGCGGGCCTCGCGGTCGCCTTCTACCTGGTATCCGGGCTCGGGGTCACGGTCGGGTTCCACCGCTACTTCACCCACGGCGGCTTCAAGGCCAAGCGCTGGCTGCGGATCCTGCTGGCGATCTCCGGCTCGCTCGCCATCGAGGGTGGGGTGATCCGGTGGGTGGCCGACCACCGCCGGCACCACGCGTTCAGCGACCGGGACGGCGACCCGCACTCCCCGTGGCGCTACGGCGAGAGCGTGCCGGCACTGCTGAAGGGGCTCTGGTTCGCCCACATCGGCTGGCTCTTCGACATCGAGCACACCAACCAGCAGCGCTTCACCCCCGACCTGCTCGCCGACCCGGACCTGGTCCGGATCGAGCGGGAGTTCAACAGGCTCATCGTGGTCAGCCTGGTCGCGCCGGCCGTGCTCGGCGGCCTGATCACCTGGTCCTGGACCGGCGCGGTGTCCGCCTTCTTCTGGGCCAGCCTGGTCCGCGTCGGCCTGCTGCACCACGTGACCTGGTCGATCAACTCCATCTGCCACGCGATCGGGGAGCGCCCGTTCGTCGCCCGGGACAAGTCGGCGAACTTCTGGCCGCTGGCGATCCTGTCCTTCGGCGAGTCGTGGCACAACTCGCACCACGCCGACCCGTCGATGGCCCGGCACGGCGTGCTGCCCGGGCAGCTCGACATCTCCGCCCGGGTGATCTGGGCCTTCGAGAAGCTCGGCTGGGTGTGGGACGTCAA
The DNA here is from genome assembly GCA_045806925.1 of Mycobacteriales bacterium. Lineage (GTDB taxonomy): Bacteria > Actinomycetota > Actinomycetes > Mycobacteriales > CADCTP01 > CADCTP01. The sequence continues at coordinate 6,764 of JBJMII010000172.1, read as the reverse complement.
GTGGCCCACCCCGGAGCGGATCGCGGCCCGCCGGGTGGACGCGGCCGAGGGGGCGCCGGCTCCGCCGGTGAGCGTCCCCGCCTGACCGGTGCCGCGCTGTCCGGTTCGTCCTGGACCACGCCCTAGGCTGGCGCGGTGAGCGATGCCGACAGAGGGCGGCCGCGGGTCCGGATGACCGGCAAGGAGCGGCGGGAGCAGCTGCTCGACGTCGGGCGTGCCCTGTTCGCCGAGAAGGGCTTCGAGGCGACCTCGACCGAGGAGATCGCCAGCCGGGCCGGCGTCAGCAAGCCGATCGTATACGAGCACTTCGGCGGCAAGGAGGGGCTGTACGCGGTCGTCATCGACCGGGAGATGCAGCGGCTGCTCGACCTGTTCACCGGCGCGCTCACCGCCGGCGAGCCGCGGATGCTGCTGGAGCAGGCGGCGCTGGCGCTGCTGACGTACATCGAGGACGAGTCCGACGGCTTCCGCATCCTGGTCCGGGACTCGCCGGTGGCGAGCACCAGCGGCACCTTCTCCAGCCTGCTCAACGACATCGCCAGCCAGGTGGAGTACATCCTGGCCGGCGAGTTCAAGGCCCGCGGGTACGACCCGAAGCTGGCCGGGCTCTACTCCCAGGCGCTGGTCGGCATGGTCGCGCTGACCGGGCAGTGGTGGCTGGAGGCCCGCAAGCCGAAGCGGGACGAGGTGGCCGCGCACCTGGTCAACCTCGCCTGGTACGGCCTGTCCCACCTGGAGCCGCGGCCCGGGCTGGTCACCCGGGAGCGCTGAGGCCTGCCCTAGTCCTCCATCGCCTTCGCCTCGTCGACGACCTCGCCCGTCTCCGGGTCGCGCCCGTGCCGGACCCGGTAGAACGGGTTGTCCAGCGGCAGCCCGCCGCTGACCCGCCCGTAGAAGCCGAACGTCAGCAGCACGAGGCCGACGACGAAGCTGAAGATCACGTTCGTCATGCTGAAGTTCAGCACGTTCCAGGAAGTCCGCAGCACGCACATGTTGGCGAAGCCGGAGACCAGGAAGACCACGCCGACGATCGTGTTGAGGTTGGCCGCGGTGTTGCCGCCGATCACCGCGCCGGCGATCAGCACCGCGCCGACCACCACCGAGACCGTGCTGAGCACCGCGTTGGTGGACAGCCCGGCGACCCGGTCACCCCCGGTGTCGAGGAATGCCAGCTGGTCGAAGAAGCCCAGCACCCCGAAGACCAGCAGCACCGAGCCGACCAGACCCCCGCCGAACCGGTAGACCCGGCTCAGCCGGTGGTCCTCGGGCATGTTCCTCATCCCGAACACGGTCATGGCCGCTCCCTACTCCCGGCGGGTCGCCGACCCTGATTCTGGCCGGTCCGCTACCTCCCCGCGACAGCGGGGTTCGACTCGGCCAGCTCCAGCCAGGCACTCTCCGCGGCGTCCCGGTCCGCGCCGACCGCGCGCAGCTCCGCGTCCAGCTCGGTGACCCGGATGTGGTCGGTGGCGTGCTCGGCCAACTGCTCCTGCAACGCCACCTCGCGCCGCTCCAGGGTGGCGATCCGCCGCTCCAGCCGCAGCAGCTCCCGGCGGGCCGCCCGTGCCTCGGCCCGGGTGTCGCCGGCCCGGGACCGGCCGGGCGCCGCCGGTGCCGCCGCGGCCGCCCGCCGGGCCAGGTAGTCCTCGACCCCGCCGGGCAGTGCGGCGAGCCGCCCGTCGCCGAGCAGCGCGACCACCGAGTCGCACACCCGCTCGACCAGGTAGCGGTCGTGGCTGACCACCACCAGCGTGCCCGGCCAGGAGTCGAGCAGGTCCTCCAGCGCGGTCAGCGTGTCGGTGTCCAGGTCGTTGGTCGGCTCGTCCAGGAGCAGCACGTTCGGCTCGGCCATCAGCAGCCGGAGCAGCTGCAGCCGGCGCCGCTCGCCGCCGGACAGCTCCCCGACCGGGGTCCACTGCCGGCTGGCGCCGAGGCCGAACCGTTCGGCCAGCTGCGAGGCGGACAGGTCGACCCCGCCGAGGTTGGCGACGCGGCCGATCTCCTCGACCGCCTCCAGCAGCCGCAGCTGCGGCGGCAGCTCGGCGACGTCCTGGGACAGGTAGCCGGCCCGGACGGTCCGGCCGGTCCGTACGGTGCCGGCGTCGGGCTGCTGCTGGCCCAGCAGGAGCCGCAGCAGGCTCGTCTTGCCGGCGCCGTTGACGCCGACCACCGCGACCCGGTCGCCCGGGCCGAGTCGCCAGGTCACCTCGTCGAGCAGGATCCGGTCGCCGAGCTTCAGCGTGACGTCCTCGACGTCGTACACGCTCCTTCCGAGCCGGCGGGTGGCGAAGGCCTGCAGCCGGGTGGAGTCCCGCGGCGGCGGCTCGTCCGCGATCAGCGCCTGCGCGGCCTCGATCCGGAACCGCGGCTTGCTGGTCCGGGCCGGCGGCCCGCGCCGGAGCCAGGCCAGCTCCTTGCGCAGCAGGTTCTGCCGGCGGGCCTCGGCCGCGGCCGCCTGCCGGGCCCGCTCGGCCCGCGCCAGCACGTACGCGGAGTAGCCCCCGTCGTACCGGCGGACCGTCCCGTCGCCGACCTCCCAGGTCTGCGCGCACACCTCGTCGAGGAACCACCGGTCGTGGGTGACCACGACCAGCGCCTCCCGCCGGCCCTTGAGGTGGGCCGCCAGCCAGGCCACGCCCTCCACGTCGAGGTGGTTGGTCGGCTCGTCCAGGACCAGCAGGTCGGACCGGGCGACCAGGGCCGCGGCCAGCGCGACCCGGCGACGCTCCCCGCCGGACAGCTCCCCGGTCGCGGCGTCCAGGCCGATCCGGAGCAGGCCGAGGCCGTCCAGGACGGTGCGGACCGCCGCGTCGCCGGCCCACTCGTGGGTCCGGCCGTAGCCGGACAGCACCGCGTCCCGGACGGTCCCACCGGTCGCGCCGTCCCGGGCGGGCTCGGACCGCTGGTCGACGTAGCCCACCCGCAGCCCACCGGCGGTGGCCACCCGGCCGGAGTCCGGCCGCTCGCGCCCGGCCAGCAGCCGCAGCAGCGTGGTCTTGCCGCCGCCGTTGCGGCCCACCACCCCGGTCCGCTCGCCGGCCAGGACGCCGAGCGAGACCCGGTCGAGCACCACCGTCGTCGCGTACGCCTTGCCGACCGCCTCGAGGCTGACCAGCGGCCCGCCGGGAGCGGTCACCGGCCGGCCTCCGGTGCGGTCACAAGCCGGCCCCTGCGGTGGCCACCACCCGCGCGCCGGCCACCGGGCCGTACGCGACCCGGACCGTCCGGCACACCCCGGCGCCGGCGAGCGCCGCGGCCAGCCGGACCGCGGCCTCCCGGGACCGGGCCAGCAGGGCGCAGGTCGGCCCGGAGCCGGACACCACCGCGCCGAGCGCGCCGAGGTCGACGCCGACCCGCAGCGTGCGGCGCAGCTCCGGGCGCAGCGCCAGCGCCGGCGCCTGCAGGTCGTTGGCCAGCAGCCGGCCGAGCGCGGCCGGGTCGTGCGTGCGCAGCGCGTTGATCAGCCGGTCCGGCTCGCCGGCGGACGGCGCCTCGCCGAGCATCCGGACCCGGTCCAGCTCGCCGTACACCCGCGGGGTGGACAGCCCGGCCCCGGCGACCGCGAAGACCCAGTGCCAGCGGCCGGTGGCCAGCACCGGGGTGAGCCGCTCGCCCCGCCCGGTGCCCAGCGCGGTCCCGCCGGTGAGCGAGAAGGCGACGTCGCTGCCCAGCTCGGCGGCCAGCTCCAGCAGGTCGGCCCGGTCCATCCCGGTGCCCCACAGCGCGTCGCAGGCGACCAGGGTGGCCGCCGCGTCCGCGCTGCCGCCGGCCAGCCCGCCGGCCACCGGGATGCCCTTGAGCACGTCGAGCCGGACCGCCGGCTGCACACCCGCCTTCTCCGCCAGCAGCACCGCCGCCCGCCAGACCAGGTTGTCCCCGTCCAGCGGCAGCTCGCCCTCGCCCTCGCCGCGGATGCCCAGGCTGAGGTCCCGGGCGGGGGTGGCGGTGACCTCGTCGTGCAGCGACACCGCGTGGAAGACCGTCTTCAGCTCGTGGAAGCCGTCCTCGCGCAGCGGCCCGACGCTCAGGTGCAGGTTGACCTTGGCCGGCACCCGCACGGTGACCGGCTCCGGCACGCCGAGGAGTCGGGTCGGGGGCACGTCAGCAGGGTAGTGCGCCCCGGTTGTCGGCTCCTGCGGTGGCGACCCGGGCGAATGCGGCGACGTCGAGCGCCTCGCCGCGCAGGCCGGGGTCGACGCCGGCGGTCCTGAGCAGCTCCTCGGCTCTCGCCGGCGAGCCCGCCCAGCCGGCCAGCGCCGCTCGCAGCGTCTTGCGGCGCTGCGCGAAGGCGGCGTCGACCACCGCGAAGACATCGCGGCGGGTGACTCCGGGCGGCACCGGGGGCGGGTCGCGGCGGGTGAGCGAGACCAGCCCGGAGTCGACGTTCGGCACCGGCCAGAAGACCGTGCGCGGCACCGCGCCGGCCCGGCGGACGTCGGCGTACCAGGCCGCCTTGACCGACGGGATGCCGTACGCCCGGGAGCCTGGCGCCGCGGCCAGCCGCTCGGCCACCTCCGCCTGCACCATGACCAGCCCGCGCCGGAGCGTGGGCAGCAGCTCGAGCAGGTGCAGCAGCACCGGCACCGCGACGTTGTACGGCAGGTTCGCGACCAGGGCGGTCGGCTGCGGCTCCGGGACGGCGTCCAGCCGGAGCGCGTCGGCGGCCAGGACGGTGAGGTGCCCGTCCCGGTCCGGCCGCCGGGTGGCGACCGTGCCCGGCAGCGCGGCCGCGAGCACCGGGTCGACCTCGACCGCGGTGACGTGCCGGACGGCGTCCAGCAGGCCCAGGGTCAGCGAGCCGAGCCCGGGGCCGACCTCCAGGGCGACGTCGTCCGGGGCGAGCGCGGCGGTGCGGACGATGCGGCGGATCGTGTTCGGGTCGTGCAGGAAGTTCTGCCCCAGCCCCTTGGCCGGCCGGACGCCCAGCCCGTCCGCGAGCGCGCGGACCTCGGCCGGTCCGAGCAGCCGCGCGGTCATCGCCGAACCGTAGCCGGGGGCCGGCGGCGCGGTCAGCCCTGCCGCCCCGGGCGGCGGGCCGGCCCGCCGCCCGGGCGGGCGACCACGCTCCCGCCGGCATCGGCCCCACCGACCGCCGACACCCTCGGCCCACCGATCACCGACCACCGACCACCGACCACCCACCACCGACCACCAGCTCCCGTCCCGATCACGTTCACCAAGCAGGCGACCACGACACGCCGCCCCCGCCCCCGCCAACCGGTCGCCCGGCTCGTGAACGTGATCCCCGGGGGGCCGCGGCTCTGGTCTCACCGGGACCCGGCCCGCCGGGGACCTCCGAGCCCGCGAGGAGGCACCCGGCACGTCGCCGGGCGACCGCGCGACGCAGCCGGACCAGCCGGACGGACCCGCCGCCCCGGGGGTTCCGCCCCCGGGGTGTTACAGGTACCGGCCGCAGACCGGCCAGGGGGCTCGCCCCCGGACCTGGTAGAGGTTGTAGGCCACCCGGGTCTGCTCGGCGATCGACTTCCCGCTCGGCGACCCGGTACCACCGTTGGCGGTCCAGGTGCCCTGGTCGAACTGGTAGAGCCCGTAGTACGGCCCGGCCGGGTTGTACGCGTCCGGGTTCAGCCCGGACTCGCACTTCGCCAGGCCGCACCAGTTCAGTCCGCCGGTGGTGGGGAAGGCCGCGCACCCGGCCGGCTGCGCCGCCGGCGGCTCCGGCCCGATCACCACGACCTCGTCCACGGGCTGCTTGAGCACCGTCACCTTCGCGATCTTGCGACTGGTCAGCTTGCCGTCGACATACGTCTCGACGTACGTCACCTGCTGCACCCCGTCCGCGCCCTTGGTCGTCACGATGCGTGAGCCGACCGCCGCGCCGGCATCCGTCTTCTCGACGGTGTCGTACCTCAGCACGGTCCGGGTGGTGGTCGTCTTCCGCGACACCCGGGTGACGGTGATGGTCATGCCGGTGACCACCGGGGCGGTCGCGAGCTGGGAGACCTTGTCGTCGCCGTCCACCCGGATGCCGGCCTCGTCCAGGATCTGACCGACGGTCGCCGCCGTGGTCACCACCCGCTGGCGGCGACCGTCGGCCAGAACGGTGACGGTCTTCGGGGTGCGGACCGTCAGGTCGTAGCCCTCCAGCGGCAGCCGCGCGGACCGGGTGGCCGACACGAACAGGCCGGACTGCCGGAAGCCGACCTGGTCCAGCGCCTCCTGCACGGTGGTCGCGGTGACCCAGACCTGGCGCGACCTGCCGTCGATGGTCAGCCGCAGCAGCCGCCCGCGGCGCAGCACGATCTCCGCGCCGTCGGAGATCCGCGCCTCCTTGGCAGGGGCGAGCACGTCCCGGTCGGAGACGGTGATGCCGGCGTCGTCGAGGACGCCGCCGACGGTGCTGGCATACGTCGAGATGGTGCGCGGCTCGCCGTCCACGGTGAGCCGGACGGACTTGTCCACCGCCAGCCAGGCTGCGCTGCCGGCGAGCAGGCCGAAGAGGACCAGCGCGTAGAGCCCGAGCCGGACCGGGTGCCGCGCTCCCCGCCGGGTGCCCAGTCCGTCGGGCGTGGTGGTCGCCGTGTCGTGCGGGGTGCCCTCGTCCTCCCGGCCGGCGGCGGCCGGCCAGCCGCCTGCCGCGTCCCGCCAGGTGCCTGCGCCGGCCTGCCGGCTCTCCGCCGTGCCGGGCCAGGCGCTCGCCGCGTCGGTCGGGGGGCGCGCCGGGCCGCGCGGGGTGCCCGCCGCCTCCCGCCGGGTACCCGCCGTCCACAGGCCGGCGCTGTCCCGGCCCGCGCTGTCCCGGC
>JBJMII010000171.1:0-5759 GCA_045806925.1 Mycobacteriales bacterium | reverse complement strand
GACCGCGGCCGAGAGCTCCAGGCAGTCCCCGACAGTGATCTCGCGCAGCGTGCCGCCCTTGACTGCGAGGATCGTCGCCGCACGGCGCAGCGCGGCGGTCTTCATCGTCCGCCCGGCAGGGGAGGCGTCGCACAGCGCCGAGAGTTCGGCGAACCCGGCGGGGTCGCGCAGTTGGGCCATCAAGGCGACCAGATTCTGCGGCCCGCGTGGAGTCAGCACCCAGTCCAGGCTGGGACGGATCACGTCGGCGGAGACGAGGATCTGCGCGCACATTCGAAGGTTGCTCGACACGGTCACCCCGCAGCCTGCTCGGCGTGGCCGTACCGACGCCACCACCGGCGGCCACCAGTCGGCGTTGCCCATCGCGTCCGCGCCGCTGGCCAGCCACCGAGCCTGCCACGTGTCGCCGGGCTGGTCGCCCAGCCAGCCCAACACGCGCTGCAGGCCACGTCGGCGCCGCTGCAGTGCTTCCCGGTTGCTCTCGACGCCGGCGGTGAACGGGGCGGTGAGCAGCCGTGCCAGCACGATCTCAGTGGACAGTTCGGTCGACGGCCAACGCGGCGCGCGGACCCGCGGCGGGTAGGAACGCCACAGTTGCTGCATGTCCGGGCCGACGTCGACCACACCGGCCGCCGACGTCGCGGCGGCCGGGCCGGACATGACCGGGCCGGACAGGACCGCGGCGGTCACCGGGACCGGCCCGCGAACAGCACGTCCAGCGTCTCGCGGCGATACGCGGCCGCCGCCTCGCCGCCAGGATCAACATGCTCGGCCGGACGGGTCTGCTCGCCGCGGCGATGGTGGGCGAGCATTCCGGCGATCACGTCGCCCGGCATCGGCGTGAGGTAGATCTGCGTGGTGGACAACTGGGCATGTCCCAGGACCCACTGCACATCGGTCAACGGCACCAGCGGGTCGCGGGCCATCCGATACGCGGCGGTGTGGCGCAGGTCGTGCGTGCGCCGTGAGGTGCAGTGGTTCGAGTGGAGGTGAGAGACCTTTCGCCGCCGGCCCTGTCGCAGCAGGGGGGTGGAGCTGGGGGCAGCCTGATCCGGGTGGTGCCGGGGAGGGTGGGAGCAGCCCTGACAAAGCCGGGACGGGCCAGTACTGCCAGATGGTCCGGGTTCGGCGAGCGGGATGGAGAGGAGTACGCGAGGAACCGGCGTGTGACAGCCCCTTGATGCGGCACCGGCTCGAACCTGGTGGATCTGGGCCGGGAGCGGCGCGTACCCGTCGTGTGTGGCGGGGAACTCCCAGGGTGGTGGGCATGAGCTGCCCGGGAGGCTGCGAGGAAGGTCTGCGGCGTACTCGCAGCGAGGCCGCAGGGGCATAGTCGGGCTCCTACTTCGTCGAGCGAGTCACTGTGAACACGGGAACCGTTCCGGGTCTTGCCCTGCCGCTCGTCGCCGACGGGATGGGTGGGGCTGGGCGCATCGACCGCCGATCGATCCGGGGCGGGGCGGAGCCGCCGTAGTACTCCGGGCCGGGGAGAGCCCGCGCACATGGGGAAGGGCGGCAGCGGGGTCGAGAGGAGAGGGATGCTGCAATGCCGGAAGATGCGCCGCTGAATGGCGGTGCTCCGCGTCCGGGACCTGCGTGGTCGTGGGCGAGGGTATCGGAGATGCAGGTCAAGCTTCACCGTTGGGCGGTGGCCGATCCGGGCCGCCGGTTCGATGACTTGTTCAACTTCGTGTACGACCCGGCGACGCTGATTGTGGCGTTTGACCGGGTCGCGGGTAACCGGGGCGCCAACACTGCCGGCGTCGATGGCCTGACGGTCACCGGCGTCGAGGAGCAGATCGGGGTGCCCGGGTTCCTGGACGATCTGCGGGCCGCCGTGAAGGACGGCTCGTTCCGGCCCTTGCCGGTGCGGGAACGTAAGATCCCGAAACCGGGTGGGTCGGGGAAGGTTCGCAGGCTGGGCATCGCTACGGTCGCGGACCGGGTCGTTCAGGCGGCGCTGAAGCTGGTGTTGGAACCCATCTTCGAGGCTGACTTTCTGCCGGTCTCCTATGGGTTCCGGCCCAAACGACGGGCACACGACGCGATCGCCGAGATCCACCACTTCGGCACCCGAGGCTACCGCTGGGTGTTGGACGCGGATGTCGAGGCGGCCTTTGACAACCTTTCACACTCGTTCGCTTTGGAGCGAGTGCGGACGCGAGTCAAGGACAAGCGCGTGCTGGCCCTGGTGAGGGCGTTCCTCAAGGCCGGGGTGCTCACCGAACTCGGTGAGTACCGTGAGACTCTCACCGGCACGCCTCAGGGCGGGATTCTGTCCCCGCTGATCTTCAACATCGCTCTGTCCGCGCTCGATGAGCACGTGATGGAGCCGTGGAAGCGCGGCGGGCCGATGTCCACCCCAGGCAAACGCGCCTACCGTCGCTCCAAGGGAGCGCCGACGTGGCGGATCACCCGCTACGCCGACGATTTCGTGATCTTGGTGCATGGTTCGCGTGAGGACACCGAAGCGCTACGCGAAGACGCCGCCCGTGTGTTGGCCCCGATGGGTCTGCGGTTGTCACCGGCCAAGACCCAGGTGGTCCACATGAGCGACGGGTTCGGCTTCCTCGGCTTCCGCATCCGGTGGAAACGCAAGAGGGGGACGAACAAGTGGTACGTCTACACCTTCATCGCCGACCGGCCAGTCCGGTCGTTGAAGGCGAAGATCCGTGCCCTGACACACAAGACATCGCAGTGGGACCTGGCATCGATCCTGACCCGGCTGGGTCAGATCATGCGAGGCTGGGCCAACTATTTCAAACACGCCGTGGCCAAGAACACCTTCGGCAAACTGGACGACTTCACGTTCTGGAGACTCGCCCACATGCTGAGGGCACGCCACGGCTGGAACTGGGGTCAGCTCCGCCGCCACCTGACCACCGCCACCGGGCAGTGGCAGATCGCGGCGGATGGGGTCGAGTTCTTCCGGATCGAGAAGGTGACGGTCTCCCGTTACACCTACCGGGGCAACAAGATCCCAACCCCCTGGCCAACCACGAACCCCGCCTGACGGCAGACACCGTGGAGAGCCCGCTGCCGAGAAATCGGCACGGCGGGTTCGGCGAGCGGTCCGGGGAAACGGACCGGTGGCAACACCGGCACCGCGCCCCGGGCCGACTCAACAAGTGGAGCGGCGGCACGCCTATAGCCGCGACCGCCTCGGCCCAACCGACCAGCTTGCCGAAGTTGTTGCGACGCAGCCGGGCACCCTTCGGGCCGGTGAAGACCAGCGCGTCCGGCTCCTCCCCGACGTACTCCGCCAGGTGTCGGCGGAGCAGCGGCACAAGCGCCGGCGGGAAGGCGACGAGCCGCCGCCCGGCCCGAGACTTGGTCGGACCCTCGGTGACGCGGCCGGCCACCTCGACCTGAGTCCGCTCGACCCGGACCGTCGCCGCGGTGAGGTCCAGGTCGGCCCGCCGGAGCGCCGCCAGCTCGCCCCACCGCAGACTCCCGTACGTCGCGAGCAGGATCAGCGCGACCAGTCGCGGCGGCATCCGCCCGGCCAGCTCGGCGACCTGCGCCGGCGTCAGCGTGGGTCGCTCGGCCGCATGCTCCTGATCGGCGCCCTTGATCCGGCACGGATTCCGCCGGATCACATCGTCGTCGACCGCGGTATGCAGCACTGCCCGGAGCAGCCGGTACGCCTTCGCCGAGACGCTGACCGACACGCCAGCGGCGAGCAGCTCGGCGCGCCATGCCCGGATGCGCGCCGGCTTGTTGTCGACCATCGCAAGCGTCACGCCGACGAAGTACGGCGCGATGTGAAGGCGGAGAAGCCCCTCGTACAGCTCGACCGTCCGGGGGCGTAGTCCGGGCCGCTCCCTGATCCACGTCGCCGCGTACTCACTGACGAGCTGCTCAGCCGCTTCCGGATCCCGCCACTCCCCCTTGGCGATCTCGGTCTCCATCTCGGCCAGCCACTCAGCCGCTTCACGCTTGCGCTCGAATGTCTCCGGCGCCGGCCGGAAGATGCCGTCCGGTCCCAGGTAACGCGCCTGCCATCGACCCGAGGCCAGCTTGCGGATCGAACCGAAGTGGCGCTTGCCGGCCATCAGGCAACACCTCGACGCGTGATGCGTCGTGGCGTCGGTTCGACCCGAGAGGACATCACGAAGGCAATGATGTCGTCCTCGGCGATCCGCACCGGCGCGCCGGGCCGGCCCATTCGGATGAACGCGATGCGCCTCTCCGCGATCAGCCGCCGCACGAACCGCGCCGAGGTCCCGAGGTGGTCGGCTGTCTCCTCGACGGTCAACAGCTTCCAAGTCATCGTGTCCCTCCCCTCAGGCGGCGGTGGTCGCAGTTGCCGAGCAGTCGGGCGGGTCGAGGCCGGCCCGACGTTTCGCTTCGTCGAGCGCCTGTCGCCAGACGGTGCGTTGGGCGATAGCGAGCAGGAGCCGGCGGTCGAGCGAGCGCTGATCAGGATCGCCAGTGCGGACGGGCTCCCAGGCGTACCGGTTGGGGTCTGTCGGCTCCGCCCCGGTGCCGAGCAGGCTGAGGACCCAGTCGCGGCGGTCGGCCCGGTGATCGCCGAGCGTCTTGCCGGACCACTTCCGGGACACCAGGACGCGCCGGCCCGCGTAGCCGAGGTGCTCGGCCCGGTGCGCCTTACCCCGACAGGACCCGGGTCGGAGTCCGTCGCGGGCGTTGCGCGGCTGGACGCCGTACCGGAGCCAGTTGGCGCACCGCTCGGAGCACGGCTCCCACCTGAGCACGTCCAGGAGCCGGCTGACGTGCTGGCGCTGCCGGTCGCTCTCCGGCTGGTGGCAGTCGGCGACCGACTTGGTCAGGTACTTGGCCAGGTAGCCCATCGCCCGGTTCGCGCCCGGCGAGCCGGCGAGGACGCCTTGGGCGTCGACCTGGACGCCGAAGCGGGCGACGTGCGCCGGCTCGTCGAGCTGGTCGACCGCCTCGTCCCAGGCCGGCAACGGCTCGCCGCTCTCCGGGTCGACATACGTCCCGCGGTCCGGGTCCCAGACCGGAAGGACGCAGTCGTAGACGACCCGGTCGCACTGCGGCCACCACACCTGGTGGTACGTCGCCGCCGCGACCTGCCGCAGCTCGACCCGGCTCACGGTCCCCCGCATGGCCAGGTGCAGGTGCGGCGCCAGCCGTCGCTGCGGCTCGACCGCGGCGAAGTACTGCACGTCCCAGCCGACGAACCGGCGAAGGTTCTGCACGAACCGGTCGACCAGCCGGGAGAAGTGGATCGAGTCCCGGACCGCGCGGACGTAGTCGTACCGGTCCGGGTCGACCGGTGTGCCGTCCGACCGCACCGGCCCGTACGAGCCGAGGGTCGCGGTGACGAACAACGACGGCCGGAACCGCTCCCCGTAGACCCGGCCTACCGTCCGCGCGTCGACCCGCCGCCGCGGTAGATCGGCGACGTCTTGGCGCCGGCGAGTCGACCGCACCCGGCGAGGAGCTGCACCGGCGCCGATCCGACCGCGGACGCCGGCCTCGGCGACCAGCTCGTCCACCTGGCCGATGACCGCCTCGACTTCGGCCGGGTCTTCGCCGGCGTCCTCGGTGTCGACCCGGGCCCGTTCCAGGTGTGCGCGGACCGTGGCCAGCGTGCGCTGCTCCTGGCTGGCCGGCTCGGCGTCCAGGATCGGCTCCGTGTCGAGGTGCCAGCCCTCCCGGCACTGGGCGATCCGCAGCCGCCGCGCGCGCTCCGCGCAGGACGGGCACTTGCTCGCCAGCGTCGCCCCGCACGGCAGGTCGACCAGCTCGGCCACGCCGGTGACCCGGTCGAG
>JBJMII010000170.1:0-35601 GCA_045806925.1 Mycobacteriales bacterium | reverse complement strand
CGGACCCTCGCGCAGCTGCGCGAGCGGCTCATGCAGGACGAGTAACCCCCGGCCCGCCGGGGTCCCGCCGGGTCAGTCCGGCGGCCGGTGTCGGGGTCTGCGTCAGTCCCGCCGGAGCGCGGCGCGGGCCTCCTCGCTGCCGAAGAGCAGCACCAGCACCGCGACGGCCAGCGCGATCACCGGCAGGCCCAGCTCGGGCCGGCCGGAGGTGCCGGCCAGGTTCCAGCCGACCGGCAGGGCGATCAGCTGCAGGACGACCACCGGGGTCCGGGCCGCGCGGCGCAGCCCGATCAGAGCGCGCGCAAGCCAGAGCAGCAGCGCGCCGGTCCCGACCGCGAAGGCGGCGGTGACCAGCGCCAGGCCGATGCTGGCCGGATCGGACACGAGCGTGGAGACCGCCTCGGCCAACCCGAGCAGGATCAGCGCGACGCCCTCGGCGGCGACCACCGCGGCAGCCAGCCGGACCGGCCGCGGCGGTTCCGGGGGGTCGGCGTCCGGCACGGGCTGAGCCTACTGACGGCCTACTGACGGCCTACTGACGGCCTACCGACGGCCTACCGACGGCCTACCGACGGCCTACCGACGGCCTGCTGACGGCCTACCGACGCGGTCCGTCCGTCCCCGATGGGCGGCGGGCGGGACCGCTTAGGGTGGCTGGTGTGCGCGCTCTGCTGGTCGTCAACCCCAAGGCCACGACCACGACACCCCGCGGCCGCGAGGTGCTCAAGCGCGCGCTGGCCAGCGAGCTCAAGGTCGAGGTGGAGGAGACCAGCCACCGCGGCCACGCCGCCGCCCTGGCGGTGCGCGCCGCCCGCGACGGGGTGGACATCGTCGTCGCCCTGGGCGGGGACGGCACCGTCAACGAGGTGGTCAACGGCCTGCTCACCGACGGCCCGCGGCCGGAGGTGCCGGCACTCGCCGTGGTCCCGGGCGGCTCCACGAACGTCTTCGTCCGCGCGCTCGGCCTGCCGGTGCACCCGTTCGACGCCACCGGCGTCATCCTCGAGGCGCTCCGCGCGCGGCGTACCCGCCGGATCGGGCTCGGGCTGGCCGGCGACCGGTACTTCACCTTCAACGCCGGCTTCGGCTTCGACGCCGACGTGGTGCGCCGGATCGAGCGGCGCCGGCGGGCCGGCGAGGAGACCGGCCAGGCACGGATCGTGCGGGCGGCGGTCGCGCAGTTCTTCACCACGTCGCGGCGGCACCCGGCGCTGACCGTCGAGCGACCCGGGCACGACCCGGTCGAGGGCGTGCACTTCGCGCTGGTCACCAACACCAACCCGTGGACGTACCTGGGGGGCCGGCCGGTCCAGCCGAGCCCGGACGCGTCCTTCGACACCGGCCTCGACCTCTTCGCGCCCCGGTCGATGCGGACCGTCACCACCCTCCGGTACCTCCGTCGCGCTCTGCTGTCGAAGCCACCGCTTCGCCACCGCCGGTTGCTCCGCCTGCACGACGTGGCCGAGTTCGTCCTCCGCGCCGACCGGCCGACCAATCTGCAGGTCGACGGGGACTGGATAGGCGAGCGGGAGTCGGTGCTGTTCCGGGCGGTCCCGGACGTTCTCCATGTCATCGTATGAACCCTTACAGTGACGAGTCGCCGCCACTCCCGGCGCAAAAATACGCCTGAAGGGAGCATTGTGCGGCCGCGGCTCGGCTGAAAGGCTACGCCGAGTCACCTGAACAGGGATGCCATCACTCACGGGTATGACACGGTGACCGAGGGCAGGCTTGACACCGCCAGCACTCGTGAAATGCTTCACAAGCAGGAGGAGTGTTCGTCACCGATCGTTCGGGTACGGACTGTGACCGACGTGTGAGATGCGAGGAGTGTTACGTAATGGACTGGCGCCACCGCGCGCTCTGCCGCGACGAGGACCCGGAGCTGTTCTTCCCGATCGGCAACACGGGCCCGGCGATCGTGCAGCTCGAGCAGGCGAAGGCGGTCTGCCGCCGCTGCCCGGTGACTGAGGAGTGCCTGAGCTGGGCGCTCGAGTCGGGGCAGGACGCAGGCATCTGGGGCGGGATGGGCGAGGACGAGCGCCGGGCACTCAAGCGCCGTGGAGCGCGCGCCGCCAGAGCGCGCCTGGGCTAGGCGCTCTGCCGGCGCACAGCAGCGGCCCGGCGCCCGGCGCGCGGAGCCGCACCCATTTGGCCTTCCCTCCAGAGCCAGCCGGGGAGCGCCGGTGACGGAGCCGACCGCGGAGCTCGACCCGGACTTCGCCAGCCCGGACGCCGCCTGTGGCCATAGGTCGAGGTGCTGAGCCGGGTCGACGATGTTCTGGCTGTCCACCCTGCGCGGGACTGCCTGACCCGGCACCGATGCCACGGTGCCCGACCGGGCGGCGCGGCTAGCGACGTCGGCTGAGCGGCACGTCGAGCACCGCTTCCGTCCCGCGCCCGTCGGTCCGGGGCCGCACCTGGATCGTCCCGCCGAGTTCCGCCTGCACCAGCGTGCGGACGATCTGCAGGCCCAGCCGGTCGCTCTCCGGCAGGGAGAAGTCCGGGGGCAGCCCGACGCCATCGTCGGCCACCACCACCTCCATCCGCCGGTTGGCCCGGCGGGCGGACACGGTCACCGTACCGGTGCCGGCGTCCTCGAAGCCGTGCTCCACCGCGTTCTGCACCGTCTCGGTCAGCACCATCACCAGCGGCGTCGCGACGTGCGCGGCCAGCACCCCGAAGCTGCCCTCGCGGCGCAGCCGCACCCGCGTACCGGCGCCGGCCACCTCCCCGAGCGAGCCGAGCAGCCGGTCCACGATCCCGTCGAAGTCGACCCGCTCGTCCAGTGACACCGCTAGCGTCTCGTGCACCATCGCGATCGACGCGACCCGGCGGACCGACTCCTCCAGCGCGGTCCGCGCCTCCGGCGACTCCACCCGGCGGGCCTGCAGGCGCAGCAGCGCCGCCACCGTCTGCAGGTTGTTCTTCACCCGATGGTGGATCTCCCGGATGGTGGCGTCCTTGCTGAGCAGCTGACGGTCCCGGGAGCGCACCTCGGTGACGTCGCCGACCAGCACCAGCGCGCCGCCGGACTCGCCGCCCGGGCACAGCGGCAGCACCCGGAAGAGCACGATCGCGCCGCGCGCCTCGACCTCCATCCGCAGCGGCGCCTCGCCGGCGAGCGCCCGTGTGATCCGGGCCGCGATCTCCTCCCCGTCGAACGGGTTGCGCGCCAACCGGCGGGTCAGCGGAGCCAGCTCGGCCTCCAGGACGTCGCCGGTGACACCGAGCCGCCGGTACGCCGACAGCGCGTTCGGGCTCGCGTACGCCACCCGGCCGGAGGCGTCGAGCCGGATCAGCCCGTCCCCGGCGCGCGGGCCGCCGAGCACCTCGCGCGCCGGCCCGGCCGCCGGGAACGAGCCCTCGCTGATCATCCGGCACAGGTCGTTCGCGGCCCGCAGGTAGGCCAGCTCCAGCGTGGACGGGCTGCGGGTGGCGACCAGGTTGGTGTCCCGGCCGACCACCGCGAGCACCCGCCCGCCGGGATCCCGGCGCACCGGGATCCCCTCCCGCCGGACCGGCACCGGGCCGTCCCACTCGGGGTCGGCCTCCCGGAAGATCCGGCCCTCCACGACCGCGACCGTCTGCGGCTCCGCGGCCGGTCCGAACCGCCGGTGGCCGACCTGGTCGTCCTGGTACGCCGTCGGGCCGGTGGTCGGCCGCACCTGCGCGACGCAGAGGAACTCGCCCTCCGCGACCGGCACCCACAGCAGCAGGTCGGCGAAGGACAGGTCCGACAGCAGCTGCCACTCCCCCACCAGGCGTTGCAGGTGCTCGACGTCCTCTGGGGAGAGGGCGGTGTGCTCGGCGAGCAGCTCGTAGAGCGTCGACATCGTTCCCGAGCGTGCCACACAGAGGGTGACCGCGCCGGCCGCCTGGCAGTCACGGCCGCGCCGGCGGCGCAGGTCGCACCTTGGCGCGGAGACCCGACATTCGTCGCAACCGAGCCTCGGCCGGTCGAGCCCAGGACGACCTCCTGCCCGGACGGCGCCGGCCGGGCAGGTCCGATGGCGCGGCGTGACCGTCCGGCGCGGCGCGACCACCGCCCGGCGAGTACTTGCGTGGGTTCGTCGGCGGCGGGTAGTACGGTGCGGCCGCACGGGGCCCGCCAGCGCAATGGAGGAGGTCGAGGTGGCCGAACCCGAAGGCACCGACCGTCGGCGGGATCTACCGCCCGGCGTGCTCGTCGCCGTCCTGGTGCTCGTCCTGGCGCCCATCGTGGCGCTGATGTGGGTTGGCAGCTACGCGAAACACGGGCCGGAGCTGTGGGGTTTCCCGTTCTTCTACTGGTACCAGTTCGTCTGGGTTTTCCTGGCCTCCGCCTGCACCTGGGTGGCCTACCAGCTGATCGCGCGCAGCCGGGGTGAGAAGCGGTGACCGGGGTCGACGCGGTCGCGCTGACCATCCTCATCCTGCTGTTCGTCTTCGTCACCGTGGTCGGCTTCGCCGCGGCCCGGTGGCGGCGGGCGCCGAGCCTGGCCAGCCTGGACGAGTGGGGCCTCGGCGGCCGCGGCTTCGGCACCTTCGTGACCTGGTTCCTGCTCGGCGGCGACCTCTACACCGCCTACACGTTCGTGGCCGTGCCGGCCGCGATGTTCGCCACCGGAGCGGTGAGCGGCTTCTTCGCCGTGCCGTACACGATCATCGTCTATCCGATCATCTTCATCTTCATGCCGCGGCTGTGGTCGGTCTCCCACCGGCACGGCTACGTCACCCCGGCCGACTTCGTCGGCGGCCGGTTCGGCAGCCGCGGCCTCGGGCTCGCGGTGGCGATCACCGGCATCCTCGCCACGATGCCCTACATCGCGCTCCAGCTGGTCGGCATCCAGGCCGTACTGGAGGTGGTCGGGATCGGCGGCTCGCAGAACGTGATCGCCCGCGACCTGCCGCTCCTCATCGCCTTCGCGGTGCTCGCCGCCTACACCTACTCCAGCGGCCTGCGAGCGCCGGCGCTGATCGCCTTCGTCAAGGACACCCTGATCTACCTGGTGATCATCGTGGCGATCATCTACATCGCAGTGAAGATCGGCTTCGGCACGATGTTCGACGCGGCGGAGAAGAAGATGGCCTCGACCAACCCGGCGACCGGCAAGCCGACCGGCGTCTTCATCCCGCCGCCGTCGCAGTACCTGGCGTACTCCACGCTGGCGCTGGGCTCCGCGCTCGCCCTCTTCATGTACCCGCACTCGATCACCGCGGTGCTGTCGTCCGGCAGCCGCAACGTGATCCGCCGCAACGCGGCCATCCTCCCGGCCTACTCGCTGGTCCTGGGCCTGCTCGCGCTGATCGGCTTCGCCGCGATCGCCGCCGGCACCAAGCCGATCGGGCTGGACGGCAAGCCCAATCCACAGCTGGTGGTGCCGCAGTTCTTCGAGGACGCCTTCCCGAGCTGGTTCACCGGGGTCGCCTTCTCCGCGATCGCAATCGGTGCGCTCGTGCCCGCAGCCATCATGTCGATCGCGGCGGCCAACCTCTTCACCCGCAATATCTTCCGGGCCTACTTCGAGAGGGAGGCGTCCCCGGGCCGGGAGGCATCGGTGGCCAAGATCGTCTCGCTGCTGGTCAAGCTCGGCGCGCTGATCTTCGTGCTCACCATGGACCGGCAGAACGCGATCAACTTCCAGCTGCTCGGCGGCATCTGGATCCTGCAGACGTTCCCGGCGCTCGTGGTCGGCCTCTACACCCGCTGGTTCCACCGGTGGGCGCTGCTGGCCGGCTGGGCGGCCGGGATGATCTACGGCACGATAACGGCGTACCAGCAGAGCAGCCCGGCGACCAGCCACTTCGGCCGACCTCTGGACGAGGTGCCGTTCATCGGCGACCTCGGCTACATCGCGCTCACCGCGTTCACACTCAACGTCGTGGTTGCGGTCGTCCTGACGTTCGTGCTCCGTGCGACGGGAGTGCCCGAGGGGCTCGACCAGACCGAGCCGAGCGACTACCACGCGGACGCCGGTGACCCCCGTGTGCACGAGATCCCGGAGCTGACCGAGAAGTAAGCTCATCGAGTTCGTGCGGGGTTGGTGTCGTCATCACGACACCAACCCGCATGAACCGGCGGCATGGCCCGGCCAGCCGGCGACGGCCAGCGCCGTACGCAGTTGCTCCACCACCGCCGCCGGCTCGCGGCGCAGCACCACCGCCGGGAAGCGCAGCACCCGCTCGCCGCGGATCCATGCCTCGTTCTGCCGGCGCATGTCCGCCCACCAGGCGCCGACCTCCGTGTGTGCCGCGCCGTCGACCTCGACCTGCAGGTGCCACTCGGGCCACCAGGCGTCGAGCCAGCGCCGCCGGCCGGCCCCGTCGGTGCGCGCCGCCTGCCGAGCCGGCAGCGGCAGCCCGGCCCGACGGCAGAGCCGGGCGAGGTCGAGCTCGGCGATCGACTGCGACCCGGCGGCGACGTCGCCGAGAGTCTGCAGCAGTACCTTGCGGCGGCGGGCTGTGGGCAGCCGCTCCAGCACCTCCCGCAGCTGCGCCGGCCGGACGAGCCGCTGCTGCACGGCCGCGGCGACGACGGCGCAGGACGTCCGCTCGTCCCGAGCCCAGCTCGCGGTGTCCACGACCGACCGAGCTATCCCGGTACGCCGCGGCGCGAGCGACTGGTGCACGTCCTGCGGCGGCAGCCGGCCGGACCGGTGCACCACGACCCCGCCGGCCCGGGCTCCGCCCGGAGCGCCGCGGACCGGCGCTCCAGCACCCGGCCGGTGCCCACCGCGACCGGTCGACCCAGGCACCGCCGCCGCCCCGCGGTCCGGTCCGGCGGAGCAGATCAGGGCCAACGCCGTCACCTGGCGGCCCGGAGGGACGAGCAGGTGGATGCGGTCCTCCTCGTATCCGCGCAGGCCACCGAGCCCGGCCGCGGTCGGCCCGGCGAGCACCGCGTCCGGCCCTCCGGCCAGGACGGCCAGCCACAACCATGTCTCCCACGGCACCGGACCACTGTGGGTGGCCAGCAGGCCGCGGGCCGGCCGCTGCCAGCGCCCACTCGCGACCTGCCATCGCAGCGCGGCCGGAGTCAGCCGGACGAGCGCCTGGCGTGCCGACAGCGCGCCGCACTGCCGTTCAGCGAGCCCCTCGGGGCGTCCACCCCACGACCCTCGTGGCGCAAGCAAGGCGCCACCAGGCCCGTACGTCAAGCTGTGGACGGCGAGCCGGCCTGTGGACAGAAGCTGGTGCGAACAACTGCTGCGCCAACAACACGAAGTCGCACAACCCCGGGCACGCGGCGCGGGGCAGGCGGGTTACTCGACGCGGGCGATCAGGTCGCCCTCCTGGACCACGTCGCCCTCGTTGACCGCGATCTCCGCGACCGTGCCGTCGGACTCCGCGACCACCGGGATCTCCATCTTCATCGACTCGAGGATGACCAGCGTGTCGCCGTCAGTGACCTGGTCGCCGGCAGCCGCGACGACCTTCCACACGTTCGCGACCATCTCGGCACGGATCTCGTCGGCCACGGCACCTCCCTGGAGTCGGCCTGAACACTACCCATACTCAGCGGCGCATCCGTTCCACCAACCCGGTGTCGTACTGCCCGGAGACGAAGTCCGGCGAATCCAGCAACTCGGTGAAGAACGGGAGGTTGCACTTCGGCCCCTCCACCCGGAAGTCCGCCACGGCGGCCCGGGCCCGGGAGAGCGCGGTGGCCCGGTCCGGGCCCCACACGCACAGCTTGGCCATCAGCGGGTCGTAGTACGGCGTCACGGTGTCGCCGGCCTCGTAGCCGGAGTCGACCCGGACCCCCTCCCCGGTTGGCTGCGACCACACGGTGATCTTCCCCGGACCGGGCAGGAACCGGCGCGGGTCCTCGGCGTACACCCGCAGCTCCAGGGCGTGCCCGGACGGCTCGGGCAGCGCCGAGGGGTCCAGCACCGGCGGCGCGCCGGCCGCCACCCGCAGCTGCTCCTCGACCAGGTCGACGCCGGTGACGAGCTCGGTGACGGGGTGCTCGACCTGCAGCCGGGTGTTCATCTCCAGGAAGAAGAACTCCTCGGCCGAGTCCGCCGGCACCAGGCACTCGACGGTTCCGGCCCCGCGGTAGTCCACGGCCTCGGCCGCCCGCACCGCCGCCGCCAGCATCCGCGCCCGCAGCGCCGGCGACACCCCGGGCGACGGGGTCTCCTCGGCCACCTTCTGGTGCCGCCGCTGCACCGAGCAGTCCCGCTCCCCCAGCGCGACCACCCGCCCGTCGGCCAGGCCCAGCACCTGCACCTCGACGTGCCGGGCCGGCGAGAGGTACCGCTCCAGGAAGACCGACGGTGAGCCGAAGAACCGCTCCGCCCGGGTCCGGGCGGTCTCGTACGCCGCTCGCAGCTCGGCCTCGTCCCGGACCGCGGCCATCCCGATCCCGCCGCCACCCGCGGCCGCCTTGACCATCACCGGGTAGCCGATCTCCGCGGCCGCGCGCGCCGCCGTGTCGGCGTCCGGCAGCGGGTCCGTACCCGGCGCGACCGGCACCCCGGCCGCGGCCATCGCGTCCCGCGCCGCCACCTTGTCGCCCATCGCCTCGATGGCGTCCGGGGAGGGCCCGACCCAGGCCAGCCCGGCGGCCGCGACCGCCCGGGCGAAGCCCGCGTTCTCGGCCAGGAAGCCGTACCCCGGGTGCACGGCCTGCGCCCCGCTCACCCGGGCCGCCTCGACCACCCGCTCGACGTCGAGGTACGACCGGGCGGCCGGCGCGGGGCCGAGCAGCACCGACTCGTCGGCGAGCCGCACGTGCAGCGCGCCGGCGTCGGCCTCGGAGTGGACGGCCACCGCCTTGATCCCGAGCCGCTGGCAGGTGCGGATCACCCGGACGGCGATCTCCCCGCGGTTGGCGACCAGCACGGTCTCGAACACTTCCCGACCCTCCCGACGTCGACGGCGACGCCAGGACCCTATCCGGGCCGGCAGGCGGCTCAGTCGACGCGGTATTCGACCACCGTCGACTCGACCACGACCTCGCGCAGCCGGCCGAGCACCTTGGCCCGCAGTCCCTGCGGCGCCCGGTCGCCCCCGCAGGTCCGCGCCACCAGAGCGCGGACCTCCTGCTCGATGCCGTATTTCCGCAGGCACGGCGAGCACTCGTCGAGGTGTTCGCGGATCAGGTCGTGCCGCTCGCTGGTGATCTCGCCGTCCAGGTAGAGGAACACCTCGGCGAGCACCTCGCCACAGTCCGTCCGGTGAGGTTGGCCGCAGCTCACGACGCTTCCTCCTCCGTCGCGCTCGCGCTGACCAGGCCGCGGTCCCGAGCGTAGTCCCCGAGCAGTCTCTGCAGCCCCCGCCGACCCCGGTGCAGCCGCGACATCACGGTGCCGATCGGGGTGCCCATGATCTCGGCGATCTCCTTGTAGGAGAAGCCCTCGACGTCGGCCAGGTAGACGGCCAGCCGGAAGTCCTCCGGCAGCCGCTGCAGGGCGTCCTTGACGTCCGAGTCGGGCAGGTGGTCGAGCGCCTCCATCTCCGCGGACCGCAGCCCGGAGGAGGTGTGCGACTCGGCCGCCGCGAGCTGCCAGTCCTCGATCGTCTCGGCTGTCGACTGCTTCGGCTGACGCTGGCGCTTGCGGTAGGTGTTGATGAACGTGTTGGTGAGGATCCGGTAGAGCCAGGCCTTGAGGTTGGTGCCCTCCTGGAACTGGTGGAAGGCCGCGAACGCCTTGACGAACGTCTCCTGCACCAGGTCCTCGGCATCGGCCGGGTTGCGGGTCATCCGCATCGCCGCCGCGTAGAGCTGGTCGAGGAACGGCAGAGCGTCCCGCTCGAAGCGCGCTCGGCGCTGCTCCGCGGTCTCCTCCGCCACCGGCCCTCCTGATGTCTCGGGGACTCTGCCCCCGGAGGGGGTCCCAGCGACTCTGCCCCCGGAGGGCGAGCTTACGCGGGTGCCGGCCGGCCAGCGCTCGGCGGTGTCGCCGGGCTGCCAGGCGGGCCACGACCGCGGGTCACGGCGGTCGATGCGCTCGGACACTGTCACGCCAGCTCCGAACGCCCCGGTCAGGGGCCGCATTCCGTAAGCTGCCCGCCGTGGCGGGACAGGGCACGCCGGCGACGGCTCTGCTGGCGAAGGAGGGGGTGGCGCACACGCTGCATCCGTACGAGCACGACCCGCGGGCCACGTCGTACGGGGAGGAGGCGGCGGCCGCGCTCGGCGTCGACCCGGCGCGGCTGTTCAAGACGCTGGTGGCGACGGTGGACGGGGCGCTCGCCGTCGGGGTGGTGCCGGTGACCGGCTCGCTGGACGTCAAGGCGCTGGCGGCCGCGCTCGGCGGCAAGCGGGCGGCGATGGCGGACCCGGCCGCGGCGGCCCGGGCGACCGGCTACGTCACCGGCGGGATCAGCCCGCTCGCCCTCAGGTCGCGGCTGCCGGTCGCGGTCGACGCGTCCGCCACCGGCTGGCCGACCGTCTACGTCAGCGCCGGCCGGCGCGGCCTGCAGGTCGAGCTCGCCCCCGCCGACCTGGTCCGCCTGACCGCCGCCACCCTCGCACCGCTCGCGGCCCGCTGACGCCCGGCGACCGCCGGCGCGAGCCGGAGCGCCACCCGGGCGGCGCACCGTCAGCCGGCGGGCGGACCGTCGGCGCGCAGGGTGGGGAAGTCCTCCTCGCGATACTCCCCGGCGCGCCGGTCGCCGGCTTCCTCCTCGGCGCCGCGCAGCTCGACCCGGCGGATCTTGCCGGAGATCGTCTTCGGCAGCTCGCCGAACTCGATCCGCCGGACCCGCTTGTACGGCGCGAGCGACTCCCGGCAGTGCCGCAGGATGCGCTCCGCGGTCTCCGGGGACGGCTCCCAGCCGGCGGCCAGCAGGACGTACGCCTTCGGGACCGCGAGCCGCAGCGGGTCCGGCGCCGGCACCACCGCGGCCTCCGCGACCGCCGGGTGCTCGACCAGCACGCTCTCCAGCTCGAACGGGGAGATCCGGTAGTCCGAGGCCTTGAAGACGTCGTCGGTCCGCCCGATGTAGGTGATCGTGCCGCCCTCGGTCCACCGCGCCACATCGCCGGTGTGGTAGTAGCCGTTCGACATCGCGTCGGCCACCTTGCCGCTCTCGTCCCAGTAGCCGGCCATCAGCCCGGCCGGCCGCGGGTCGAGCGCGAGGCAGATCTCCCCCTCGTCGGCCGTGCCGCCGCTGACCGGGTCGACCAGCAGCACCGGGTAGCCGGGCAGCGGCCGGCCCATCGACCCGACCACCACCTCGACCCCCGGCGGGTTGCCGATCTGCGCGGTGGTCTCGGTCTGGCCGTACCCGTCCCGGACCGTCCTCCCCCAGACCGACCGGACGTGCTCGATGACCTCCGGGTTGAGCGGCTCGCCGGCGCTGACCAGCTCCCTCACCCCTACCGACCACCGGGTCAGGTCCTCCTGGACGAGCATCCGCCACACCGTCGGCGGCGCGCAGAAGGTGTCCACCTGGCAGCGGACGAGCACGTCGAGCAGCGCGGGCGCGGAGAACCGGCCGGGGTCGTGCACCAGCACGGTCGCCCCCGCGTCCCACGGGGCGAACAGGCAGCTCCACGCGTGCTTGGCCCAGCCCGGGGAGGACACGTTGAGGTGTACGTCGCCGGGCCGCATCCCGATCCAGAACATCGTGGACAGGTGCCCGACCGGGTAGCTGACGTGGGTGTGCAGCACCAGCTTCGGCCGGGCGGTGGTGCCGGAGGTGAAGTAGAGCAGCAGCGGGTCGCTGCCGGCCGTCGGCCCGTCCGGCTCGAAGTGCTCCAGCGACGCCTCGGTGTCCGAGTAGCGCAGCCAGCCCTCCACCGGCTCGCCGACCGCGATCCGGGTGTAGTCGCCGGCTACGTCCTCGAACCGGCCGGTGTCGGCGCTGGCCGCGACCACGAAGGAGACCCCGCCGCGCTCCACCCGGTCGGCCAGGTCGCCCGGCCCGAGCAGGGTGGTGGCCGGGATGACCACCGCGCCGACCTTGGCCGCGGCCAGCGTCAGCTCCCACAGCGGCGCCACGTTGCCGAGCACCAGCAGCACCCGGTCGCCCCGGCGGACGCCCTGCTCGCGCAGCCAGCCGGCCACCTGGGTGGACCGCCGGGACAGCTCGGCGAAGGTCAGCTTGGTGTCACCGTCCGCGGTGACCAGCCACAGCGCGGTCTGGTTGGGCCGCTCGACCGCGAGCACGCCGTCGAACCAGTCCAGCGCCCAGTTGAACTCCGGCAGCTCCGGCCAGCGGAAGTCGGCGCAGGCCCGCTGCGGGTCGGCCCGGTGCTCGAGCAGGAAGTCGCGGGCGGCCCGGAAGGTTTCGGTCGCGGTCACCCCGACACCCTGGCATCCGAGCCCGGCTCGGGCTACCCCGGGTCGGTCAGACCGCGCTCGGCGAGCCAGCCGGCGACGGCGGCACCGGCGGCCCGGGCGGCCGGCCCGCGGATCGTGTGGGTCGCGCCCGGCAGCACGTGGACGGTCCGGCCGGGCGCCGCCGGCGGCACCCCGAAGGGGTCGCGCTCGCCCTGCACGACCAGCACCGGCACCGGTGGCGCGGCCAGCTCACCGAGCCGGTCCCGGTCCGGGGTGCGGGGCGGCCGGGTCGGGAAGGCGAGCACGACCACCGCCACCGCGGCCAGCTCCGCGGCCGTGCGGCAGGCCACCCGCGCGCCGCTGGACCGGCCGCCGAGGACCAGCGGCAGGGCGGCCACCTCGGCCTGGACGCTGCGGACCGCCGGGATCCAGGCCGCGTCGAGCACCGGCGGTCTCGGCGGGACCCGGCGGCCGAGCACCCGGTACGGCTGGGTCACCCGCGCGACGGCCAGGCCCGCCGCGACGGCCGCCTCGGTCACCGCGGCCAGGTCCGGCGAGTCGACCCCGGCGCCGGCGCCGTGCCCGAGCACCAGCAGCGCGGTCGGCGGCGTCCCCGGCAGGTCGAGGCCGACGAGGGCGTCCCCCGCCGGTGTCGGGACCCTCGCGGTCACGGCCGGGCCGCCGGCAGTGCCAGCACGGCTCGTACGGTAGTCCGGCGGGACGGCCACCTCGGCACACCCCCGACCCGCGGCGGCCCAGCCCCGGCGGCCCCAGCCCCGGCGGCGCAGCCCCGGCGGCGCAGCCCCGGCGGCCTCAGAAGAGGGTGGCGACCGCGGGCCGGTCGGGGTCGACCCGCTCGATCAGCCCCGGCCCGTCGTTCGCGACGCTGCCGACGGCCGGACCGACCGGGCGCAGCTCCAGCCCGGCGACCAGGTCCGCGTCCGGGACCAGCAGCTCGGTGACGTCCTCGCGGTCCGGGTCCAGCCAGGCCGCCCACGCCGAGGGCGGCAGCGCCAGCGGCATCCGGGCGTGCACCCGGACCAGCTCGCCGATCGCCGCCGTGGTCACGATCGAGCTGGTCAGCAGCCGGTCCGGGCCCCAGATCTCGTACAGCCCGGCGAAGCCGAGGACGCGGCCGTCCAGCCGGGTCAGGTAGGTCGGCTGCCGGCCGGCGCCGTCCGGCTCGGGCGCCCACTCGTACCAGCCGTCGGCCGGCACCAGGCACCGCCGCCGGCGGACCGCGGACCGGAAGGCGGGCAGCTCGGTGATGGTCTCGGCCCGGGCGTTGATGTGCTTCGCGGCCCGCTTGGGGTCCGGCGACCAGGACGGCACCAGGCCCCAGCGGGCCAGCCGCAGCTGCCGGTCCACCCGGTCGCCGGGCCGGTGCCGGGTGAGCACCACCGGCACCGGGTCGGTCGGCGCGACGTTGTAGTCGGCCAGCAGCGGCTCGGTCAGCAGGTCCGCCGCCTCGAACTCGGAGACCAGGTCGCCGGCGTCGCGCCGGACCACGTACCGCCCGCACATGACCTCAACCGTAGGGCGTGCGGCAGGATGGGCGGGTGCCGACGCTTCACCGCCCCTGGCCCGCGCCGTACGCGGCCGGGCCGGTGGACGCCGTCGTCCGCGTGCCGGGCTCCAAGTCGGTCACCAACCGGGCGCTCGTGCTCGCCGCCCTGGCGGACGGGCCGACCCGGCTCCGGGCGCCGCTGCGGGCCCGCGACACCACCCTGATGGCGGGCGCGCTGCGGGCCCTGGGCGTCGACGTCGCCGGCGACGGCGCCGACTGGGTGGTGACACCGGCGCCGCTCACCGGCGGCGGCAGCATCGACGTCGGGCTGGCCGGCACGGTGCAGCGCTTCGTCCCGCCGCTGGCCACGCTGGCCGACGGGCCGGTCCGCTTCGACGGCGACGCCCGGGCGCGGGAGCGGCCGCTGGCCCCGCTGCTGGCCGGCTTGCGCGCGCTAGGCGGCCGGGTGGACGCGGCCGGGGGCGGCAGCCTGCCGCTGACCGTGCACGGTGTCGGCCGGCTGCCCGGCGGTGCGGCCGCGATCGACGCGTCGGCGTCCAGCCAGTTCGTCTCCGGGCTGCTGCTCGCCGCCCCCCGGTACGACCGCGGCATCCGGCTGCGACACACCGGCGCCGGCCCGGTGCCGAGCGCGCTGCAGGTCGGCATGACCGTCCACATGCTCCGGTCCACCGGCGCCGCCGTCGAGCCGGACCCGGATGGTCGCGAGTGGACGGTCCAACCGGGACGGCTGCGCGGCGGCGAGCTGACGGTCGCGCCGGACCTGTCCAGCGCGGCACCGTTCGTCGCCGCCGCGGTGGCCACCGGCGGCCGGGTGCGGGTGCCGGGCTGGCCGCGCCGCTCGCTGCAGCCCGGCGACCGGCTGCCGGAGCTGCTGACCCGGATGGGCGCGGCCTGCCGGCTCGACGACGGCGGGCTGACGGTGACCGCCGGCGACCGGGTCGACGGGCTGGACGCCGACCTCGCCGACTGCACCGAGCTGGTGCCCGCGCTGGTGGCGCTCGCCGCGCTGGCCCGGACGCCGTCCACGCTGCGCGGCATCGCGCACATGCGCGGCCAGGAGACCGACCGGCTCGCCGCGCTGGCGACCGAGCTGACCCGGCTCGGCGGGGACGCGACCGAGACCGCGGACGGGCTGCGGATCGTGCCGCGGCCGCTGCACGGCGGCACCGTCCGGACGTACGCGGACCACCGGATCGCCATGTTCGCCGCGGTGCTCGGGCTGGCCGTGCCCGGGGTGCTGGTCGAGGACGTGGCGACCACCGGCAAGACGGTGCCGGACTTCGTGGACCGCTGGGCCGGCATGCTCGGCACCGCCCCCGCCGGGGCAGCGCACTGACCGGGCGGGCGGACTCGCGGTCCGGGTCTCGGCTGGACGAGGACGACGTCCGGGTACGCCCCGGGCGCGGCTCCCGGCCGCGGACGCGCACCCGGCCGGCGTACGCCGATGCGGCGCCGGGCATCGTGGTCGCCGTCGACCGCGGCCGCTACACCGTGCTGGTTGACGACCACCAGGTGACCGCGGTGCAGGCGCGCGAGCTCGGCCGCAACTCGGTCGTGGTCGGCGACCGGGTGGCGCTGGTCGGCGACGTCTCCGGCGTCGCGGACACGCTCGCCCGGATCGTCCGGGTCGAGCGGCGGGAGACCGTGCTGCGCCGCAGCGCGGACGACGGCGACCCGAACGAGCGGGTGATCGTCGCGAACGCCGACCAGCTGGTCGTGGTCGCCGCGCTGGCCGACCCGCCGCCGCGGATCGGGCTGATCGACCGCTGCCTGGTCGCCGCGTACGTCGGCGGGCTGGACCCGCTGCTCTGCCTCACGAAGGCCGACCTGGTCGCCTCCGGCGACGAAGCCGACCTGGTCGCCTCCGGAGCGGACGGCGGCCCGACCGGGCTGGCCGAGTACGCCGACCTCGGCGTGCCCGCGGTGACCACGCGCCGCGGTGGTGACCTGACCCCGCTGCGGCAGCGACTCGACGGCCGGGTGTCCGTCCTGGTCGGACACTCCGGCGTCGGGAAGTCCACTCTGGTCAACGCGCTGGTGCCGGAGGCCGGCCGGGCCACCGGTGCGGTCAGCGCGGCCGGCCGCGGCCGGCACATCTCGTCCTCCGCGGTCGCGCTGCCGCTGCCCGGCGGTGGCTGGGTGATCGACACCCCGGGCATCCGGTCCTTCGGGCTGGCCCACGTCACCCCGGCCGACCTGCTGGCCGCCTTCCCGGACCTGGCCGAGGGCGCCGAGGACTGCCCGCGCAACTGCGCCCACCTGTCCGCAGCGGACGGCTGCCGGCTGGACGACTTTGTCGCGAGTGGACACTCGTCGGCCGGCCGGCTGGCGTCCTTCCGCCGGCTGCTCGCCGCGCGGGGCGGCGCCGCCGCCGTCACCCGTTGAGCCGGCCGGTGCGCAGCACCCGCAGCGCGACCGGGGTCAGCCGGTCGGCGGGGAGCTCGCCTGGCCGCCACCACGCGGCGTCGTCGGTGGACCCGTCGACCTCCAGCACGCCGAGGGTGCCGCCGACCACCCGGACCCGGTACAGCAACCGGATCGGATGCGTCTCGACCTGCTCGCCGCCGTCCCCGGCGTACCGGACCAGCTCGGCGTCGGCGTCCAGCAGCTCCTCGGCCCGGACGTCCAGCCCGGTCTCCTCCCGGATCTCCCGGACCACCGCGTCCCGGGGCCGCTCGCCGAAGTCGAGCCCGCCGCCGGGCAGGGTCCACCGGCCCCGGTACTTGCTGCGGCACAGGTGGGTCAGCAGCACCCGGCCGTCCCGGTCGTGCACCAGCCCGTACGCGGCGACCCGCTGCCGGCGGCGCGGCGGGGCCGGCGGCCGGGTCGTGTCGACGAAGCCGCCGATCCGCCAGTAGACCCCGTCCTCCCGGTCCAGCAGCAGCTCGTCGACCAGGTGGCGGCGCAGCGTCGCGTGGTCGTCGTGCCACGCCTCGAGCAGCGCGTTCACCTCGCGCTCCGGGTAGCGGACGCCCGGCTCGAAGGTGTCCACGACGTGCTGGAGCAGCAGCAGCCGGCGCGCCCGGGCGGCCGGGAACGAGGTGATCCGCCCGTCCCGGACGAAGGCCCGCAGCACCGCGGCGGTGGCCCGGTCCGCGGCCAGCTGCTCGTCCGGCACCGGCTCCGGCGCCTGCGCCTGCGCCGCCTCCCGGAACCGCTCCTCGTGCAGCCGCAGCTCGCCTGTCGCCGCGGACACCAGGCCGGCGGACTGCAGCCGGCGCAGTGCGGCGCCGACCTGCCGGGGGTCCAACCCGGACGCCTCGGCCACCTCGGTGGCGGTGGTCGCGCCGAGCGCCAGCGCGGCCACCACCCGCAGCCGGGCCGGTTCGGCCAGCAGGCCCACGACCCCGGTCGACCCCTTGCTCACGCCGCCGACGGTAACGTGCCCGCGTGACCGAGTCGCGCGGCTTCCCCCGTCCGGACGGCTGCCCCGTCCCGGACGACGACCTGTCGCTGGCCCTCGCGCTGGCCGACGTGGCCGACGAGCTCACCATGGCCCGGTTCCTGACCCAGGACCTCGTGGTCGAGACCAAGCCCGACGCGACGCCGGTCACCGATGCGGACCGGGCGGTGGAGCGGGCGCTGCGGGAGCTGCTCGGCCGGCGGCGGCCGAGCGACGCGGTCATCGGCGAGGAGTACGGCGAGAGCGACGGCGGGCCGCGCCGCTGGGTGGTGGACCCGGTCGACGGCACCAAGAACTTCGTCCGCGGCGTCCCGGTCTGGGCCACCCTGATCGCGCTCATGGAGGCGGACGAGGTGTACGTGGGGGTAGCGAGCGCCCCGGCGCTGGGACGACGCTGGTGGGCGTCCCGCGGCCAGGGCGCCTGGGCCGGCACGGTCGGCGGCGAGCCGCGCCGGCTGCGGGTGTCCGGCGTGGGGGAGCTGACCGACGCCAGCCTGTCGTACTCGTCGCTGCAGGGCTGGCAGGGCGCCGGCCGGGCCGGCCTGCTGGAGCTGGACTCGATCGTCTGGCGGTCCCGCGGCTACGGCGACTTCTGGCAGTACGCGCTGGTGGCGGAGGGGGCGGTGGACATCGCCGGGGAGCCGGAGGTCTCGCTGTGGGACCTGGCCGCGCTGTCGGTGCTGGTCGAGGAGGCCGGCGGCCGGTTCACCGACCTGGCCGGGCGGCGCGGGCCGGCCGGCGGCAGCGGCATGGCCACCAACGGCCTGCTGCACGACGAGGTGCTCCGGCTGCTCGGCACGCCCGGGTAGCGCTCAGGCCAGCTCGAGGTCGGTGTGCCGGGCGAGCAGCACGAAGTCGCGGTCGTGCGCCAGCACCGGCGCGCCGATCCGGATCGCGACCGCGGCCACCAGGCAGTCGCTGAGCGCCCAGACCTGCTCGCCCTGCCGCTGGCAGGTCCGGTGCAGCCGGGCCGCGGTCTCCCAGTCCACCGGGTCGACCGGCACGTGGTCCATCGCGGCCAGCATCCGGCGCAGCAACAGGTCGTCGGTCTCGGTCCGGGAGCCGGCCAGCAGCTCCATGTGCACCACGTCCGTGGTGCCGAGCACCGCGTCCGCAGCCAGCAGCTCGCGCAGCCGGAAGTGGGTGCCGGACCCGGTGCCGCGCAGGTACTCCGTCCAGGCGGACGTGTCGACGAGGATCACCCGAGCTCGCCGGCCTCGGCGCGGCGGACGGCGTCCGAGTCACCGCTCCAGCCGACGCCCTGCAGGGCGAGGATCTCGTCTCGGGTCATCGGCTCGCCGAGCAGCCGGCGCAGCGCCATGTCGACCGCCGCCCGCTTCGAGGACAGGTTGAACCGGCGCATCACCCGGAAGACCAGGTCGTCATCGATGTCGATGTTCGTCCGAGTCACCGCACGACCGTACACCGTGAGGTGTACGGCCGTGCGGCAAGGAGCCACGCTGCAACCGGACCGTCCCCGGTGGCCTGTGGACGACCGGAGCGGGATCGGCCCGGGACCTGCTGGGATTCAGGACCTGCCGACCGAGGAGGTTGCGACATGGACGTGCTGGACGGGGTGGACGCGATCGTGGACTACCACGCGGAGTCCCGGGCGGGCGGTCACGTGCTCGACGTGGCGGCGCGCTCCGAGCCGGACGGGGTGCTGCAGGTCGAGCTGACCGTGTCCGGCCGCGACGGCGAGGTGGTGGGCGAGGGCGCGCTGCGGCTGCCGCCGGAGGTGCTGCCGCCGACCGAGCGGCTGCTCGCGCAGGTGCTGCGCGGGCTCGCGCAGCTGCACGCGGTGCCCGAGGCGGCGCTGCGGGTGCGCGACGAGCCGGGCCGCGGCGGCCGGCCCAACGCGCGACGTCCCTGGTCGGACGACGAGGAGGACCGGCTCCGGCAGGCGTGGGCGGCCGGCGAGCCGGTGGCCCGCATCGCCGCCGGGCACGGCCGCAGCACCAACGCGATCCAGTCCAGGCTGCTCAAGCTCGGGCTGATCACGCTGGACCACCCGGAGTCGCCGGGTCGAGGTCTGTAGGGCGTGTCTAGCCGGCGGCGTCGTGCAGGGCGCGGATCGCCAGCGGGTAGCCGGCGACGCCGAGGCCGACGATGACGCCGCGGGCGACGGCGGAGACGTACGAGTGGTGCCGGAAGGACTCGCGGGCGTGCACGTTGGAGATGTGCACCTCGACGACCGGCAGCCCGGTGGCCTGGATGGCGTCCGGGATGGCGATCGAGGTGTGCGTGTACGCGCCGGCGTTGAGCACGACGCCGACGCACCGCCCGGCGGCGGCCTCGGCCCCGGCCTCCTGCAGCCAGCCGACGAGCTCGCCCTCGGAGTTGGACTGCCGGAAGTCGAGCGTCAGCCCGAGCCGCTCCGCCTCGCCCGCGCAGAGCCGCTCCACGTCCGCCAGCGTGCCGGACCCGTAGACCTCAGGCTCCCGGGTGCCCAGCAGGTTGAGGTTCGGCCCGTTGAGCACCACGACACTCCGCATCCGGCGGATCTTAGCGAGGGCCCCACCCGCTCCCCGCCGCACCGGGCGAGGCGCCGCCGTCGACTCGGCCGGCCCGATCGGCTCGGCCGGCCCGACCGGCCCGATCGGCTCGGCCGGCCCGACCGGCTCGGCCGGCTCGGCCGGCTCAAGCCGCTCAGCCGGCCCAGCCGGCTCGACCGGCTCGACCGGCTCAGTCGGCTCGGCCGGCGAAGTGCCGCGTCAGCAGGTCGGCGACCGAGTCCGACCGCTCGACCGCGGCGAGGTGCGCCGCGTCGGGCAGCACCACCAGCTCCGCGCCGCCGATCGCGGCGGCGATGGCCTCGGCGTGCGACGGCGGCGTGGCCGGGTCGGCGGCGGCGCCCAGCACCAGCGTCGGCGCGGCGATCCGGCCGAGCAGCGACCGCAGGTCCATCGCGCCGACGGCCTCGCAGCAGCCGGCGTAGCCCTCCGGCGGCTGGGCGAGGAAGACCTGCCGCAGCCGGAGCGCCTCCGCCGAACCGGCCCCGGCCGGCGTGAACCAGCGGGCGAAGACCGCGTCCACCAGCGCGCCGGGACCCGCCGTCCGGACGGTCGCCGCCCGCTCCGCCCACATGCTGGCCGGCGGCAGGTGCGCCGAGGTGCTGACCAGCCCGAGCCGGTCCACCCGCTCCGGGCGGGTGGCCGCGAGCTGCATGGCCACCATGCCGCCGAGCGAGAGCCCGCCGAGGTGGGCCCGCTCGATGCCGAGCGCGTCGAGCAGCCCGACCAGGTCGTCGGCCAGCCCCGCGATCGTGTACGGCCCCGGCGGGACCGGCGACCTCCCGTGCCCGCGGTGGTCGTACCGGACGACCCGGAAACGCTCGGCCAGCCGGGGCAGCGCCGCGTCCCACATGGTCCGGTCGGTGCCGACCGAGCTGCCGAGCACGAGGGTCGGGGCGTCCGCCGGGCCGTGCACGTCGTGACCGAGGAGGCGCGGTGCCGGCTCACTCATGCCGCCCATCTTCCGCGGACCATCCAGGCCGAGCGGCGCCGGGGGGTGGCGCGATCCGGTCCGCCGCGCCGGAGCTGTCGGCAGCGCGGTCGACGACGACCGGCCCCGCGCTCGACATCACCGCGGGCGCCGAGATCGACTGATCGGCCGGGAAACGGCGCAACGCCGTCCCGGTTCCCTAGGATCAACAGCGGGTCGACTTCCGGAAGGGGGCGGCGCCGATGGCGGCCGATCGCGCGACGTCGCCGGAACCCGCACGCCGCCGGGTGGTCGACGCCGGCGGACCCTCCGGCGCGGCGCTGGTCACCGCCTGGTTCCGCGCGCTGTACGAGGCGCCGCTGCTGTTCTCCGGCATCCTCGACCAGCAGGGCCGGCTGCTGGACGCGAACGAGCTGTCGGTCGAGGGCTGCGGCCTGGACCGGGACGAGGTGATCGGCCGGCCGTTCTGGGACTGCCCGTGGTGGAACCAGGAGCCCGAGGTCAGCATGCGGGTCCGCGGCTGGTGCGAGCGGTCGCTGCGGACCGGCGAGTCGCTGCGTGCGCCGAGCCGCTACTTCCTGGGCGACGAGACGCCCCGGATGGTGGACCTGAGCCTGGTCCGGGTGCGCGGTGACGAGGGCACGATGCCGCTGCTGGTGGCCTGCGGCCTCGACATCACCGACGCGCTCGCGGCCCGGGAGGCCGAGCGGCGGGCGGACGAGCGGCTGCACCGGCTGGTCCGGGTCGCGCTCGAGCTGGCCGGCGCGAAGACGCTGGACGACCTCACCGAGATCGTGGTGGACCGGGCGCTGCCGGTGCTCGGCGCGGACGGCGGCGCGGTCGCCGTCCGGGAGCCGCCGGATCGGCTCCGGCTCGCGGTCAGCGACCGGCTCGGCGAGCACGTCCGGGTCCGGTACGGCGACCTGCCGCTGGACAGCCCGCTGGCCGGGCCGTACTCCGCCCGGACCGGGGAGCGGCTGCTGCTGCCGACCCGGGCGTCCGGGCTCGCCTTCTGCGCCGAGATGGGCTCCGTGTACGAGGACACCGAACGGCTCGCCTGGGCCTGCCTGCCCATGCGCGCCGGTGGCCGGCTGCTCGGCGCGCTGCTCGCGTGCTGGCGGGAGGAGCGGGAGTTCGGCGCGGACGAGGTGGGCATCCTGGACGCCTTCGCCGCGCAGTGCGCGCAGGCACTGGACCGCATCCAGCACCTGCAGGCGCGGCGGGAGGCCGCGCTGGTCGGACCGCGGCGGTCCGGGCCGCCGCAGCGCAGCCTGCTCGCCCCGCCGCCGGACGGCGGATCGCGGTGGATCGCGGCGCGCCACCGACCGGCGGCGCAGGAGGGGCAGATCGGCGGTGACTGGTACGACGCGTTCGGCACCGCCGCCGGTGCGACGATCCTGGTGGTCGGCGACGTCACCGGCGACGACCGGACCGGCGCGGCGATGGGGCAGCTGCGCGACCTGCTGCGGGGCCTCGCGTACGACAGCGACGACAGCCCGGCGGTGCTGCTCGCCCGGCTGGATCGGGCGCTGCACGGGCTGGAGGTCGACACCCTGGCCACCGCGGTGCTGGTCCGGGTGGAGCGACCGGAGGCCGGCATCCACCGGCTGCGCTGGTCCAACGCCGGCCACCTGCCGCCGCTGCTGCGCGAGCCGGACGGCACCGTGCAGGTGCTCGCCGACACGCACGACCTGCTGCTCGGGATCCGGCCCGGGATCGAGCGGACCGAGCGCGCGCTCGACCTGCCCGCCGGCAGCAGCCTGCTGCTCTACACCGATGGTCTGGTGGACTGCCGGCAGACCGTGATCGACGACGGCATCCGCCGGCTGGCCCGGCTGTTCGCCGAGCTCGGCGACCGGGCGCCGGGCGAGGTCGGCGATGCGCTGCTGGCCGCGAGCGGCGCGGCGAACGAGGACGACGTCGCGCTGCTCGTCCTGCGCTGCGGCACCGAGGACGCCGCCTGATCCGAAGTGGACGGTGACTGGGAGAGCCCCTGAAGCGCCGTACCCGTGGTCTCGCCGCGGGGCGGACCCAGCGGATGAGGTACGGGCCTCCATGACCATGTGGTCACGCGCCGGTCCGCGGTCGCCGCTGGCCGTCCGGGCCGGCCGCCCGCCGGACCGTCAGCCGGCGAGGTAGCGGTCGGTGAAGGCGTTGCGGAACTTGCCCGCCGGGTCGTAGGAGCGGGCCAGCGCCTCGAAGTCCGGCAGGCGGTCGTACTGCCCGCGGACGAGGTCCGGGGCGATCGTGAAGAGCTTGGCCCAGTGCGGCCGCGGCCCGAAGGGTGCGAGGTGGCGCTCGACCAGGCCGACGGCCGGGAGGACGGCGCCCGGGTCGGCGATCCAGGTGAAGTGCAGGCCGACGCTGTCCCGCCGGTGGAAGGGGCTCAGCCAGAGCTCGTCCGCGGCGACGGCGCGGACCTCGCAGATCTGCAGCACCGGGTGGACCTGCTCCCGGATCCGGTCCAGCGCGTGCAGCGCCTCGACCCCGTCCGCGCGGGCGAGCAGGTACTCGGACTGCAGCTCGTCGCCCGAGCTGCTCGGCGGCGAGTCGGCGCGGAAGTGCGGCAGCCGGTCGTACCAGCGGCCCTCGAGGCCGAGCTGGGCCGTGCAGTTGTCGTACGGCATGCCGCCGATCGGGTGCCGCGGCCCGTCCGCCGGGGTGGCCGGGAGGTCCGGCGCCGGCGCCGGCTCGCCGGTCCGCTGCTTGACCCAGACCTGGGCCCGCCGGTCCGGGCCCCAGTCGGTGAAGACGCTGACGCTGTACGCGGCGGACAGCACCGCGTCCAGGTGGTCGTCGAGGGCGTCGAGCGGCAGCCCGTCGAGGACGTACTGGTGCATGGCG
This sequence comes from Mycobacteriales bacterium, assembly GCA_045806925.1. Classification (GTDB taxonomy): domain Bacteria; phylum Actinomycetota; class Actinomycetes; order Mycobacteriales; family CADCTP01; genus CADCTP01. Next base: position 12,164 of record JBJMII010000170.1, on the reverse strand, counting down.
AAGGCGGGCACCAGCTCCAGCGTCAGGCTGGTCACGACGCCGAGCATGCCGAGGTGCACGATGGCGCCCGGCTCCGGGCCGATCGTGACCAGGTCACCCTCCGCGGTGACCAGCTCCATGCCGGTGACGGCGGTCGCCAGGCTCCCGTTCTGGACTCCGGAGCCGTGGGTCCCGGTCGCGCAGGCGCCGCCGACCGACAGGTGCGGCAGCGAGGCGAGGTTGCGCAGCGCGAAACCCTTCGCGTCCACGTACCGGGCGAGGTCCGTGTACGACACCCCGGCAGCGACGCGTACGCAGGCTGCCGCACTGTCGACGTCGATCTGGCGAGGAAGGCTCACGGTCGACACGAGTGATCCCGGGGTGTCGGCGATGTCGCTGAAGGAGTGCGCACCGCCCACCGCCCGCACCCGGCGGGTGCGGGCGACCAGCGCCTGCAGCTGCGGCACCGAGGTGGGGCTGTGCTGCTCCGCCGCGCCGAAGCGGACGTTGCCGGCCCAGTTGGTCGGTCGAGCGGTCACCGCCACCTCCGCACGTCGATGGGCCCGCCTGCCCGGGCGCCGCCGGCCACGCAGCTCAGACCCCGGCGCGGGCGCTGCGGCGTTCCATGGCGACGACGTCCCGCCAGCGGCCGTGCAGCCGGCCCGGCCGCTCGCGAACGCCCACCACCCGGAAGCCGGCGGCGCGGTGCAGGGCGAGGCTGGCCGCGTTCTCCGGGAACACGCCGGTCTGGATCGTCCAGATGCCGGCCCGCTCGGTGGACTCGACCAGCGCGGCCAGGAGCAGGCGGCCGACGCCGCGGCCGCGGGCCTGCTCGGCGACGTAGACCGAGTGCTCGACCACGCCGGCGTAGGCGCACCGGTCGGAGACCGGGCTGACGGCGGCCCAGCCGACGACCCAGCCGCCCGAGACGGCGACGAGCCGGTGCTCCGGCAGGTGGCCGGCGTCCCACCGCGGCCAGGCCGGGACCTCGGTCTCGAAGGTGGCGTGCCCGGTGGCGATGCCCTCGGCATAGATCGCGCGGACCGACGCCCAGTCGCCGTCATCCATCGGCCGCACGGTAACGGCGAGATCCCGGTCCAGCGCCTCGGCATCCATCGTCGATCGACGGTGGACGGTGGACGGTCGCCGGTCAAGAGGGAACCGGCCTTCCGTCCGGACGCGCGGTCCCGGGTCGCTCCCGCTAGTCCGGGGCCGGCACGCCCAGCTCGGCCAGCAGCGCCCGCACCCGCCGCTCGATCTCGTCCCGGATCGGGCGGACGGCGGACAGGTCCTGGCCGGCGGGGTCGTCGAGCACCCAGTCCTCGTACCGCTTGCCCGGCAAGACCGGGTAGGCGTCGCCGCAGCCCATGCTGACCACCACGTCGGCGGCCCGCGCCACCTCGCCGGTCCACGGCTTGGGGACCTCGGCGGAGATGTCGATGCCGACCTCCCGCATCGCCGCCACCGCGGCCGGGTTGACCCGCTGCGCCGGCTCCGACCCGCCGGACCAGGCGATGGCCCGGTCGCCGGCCAGCTGCCGGAAGAACCCGAGCGCCATCTGGCTGCGCCCGGCGTTGTGCACGCACAGGAACAGCACCGCCGGCCGGCCGTCGCGGTCCTTGCGCTCGGTCATCTCGCTCCTGCCGTCGGGTGCCTGCACGGCGCCGATCGGCCGGTCGACCCGCTGCTCGATCTCGGCGTACGCCTGCTCGAACGCGGCCGGCGTGCCCACCCGGACCGGGTCGGCACCGACCAGTGCAGCCGGTCCGGCGCCGCCGGTCAACCCGGGGACACGCCTGAGAGCGGTGGTCCGCCGGCTCCTCGACCAGGCACTGGTCGCGCTCGGCGCAACCCCTCCGGTGGCCGTCGTGCAGGGTGTCGAACCCGGCGCAGCCTGACGAGCCGACTCGCGACTAGCGGAGGGTGGCGGAGCCGCTCTCCCGGGTCGGGAGCCGGAGCCGGATGCGGGCCAGCGAGAGCGTGCTGGTCGCCGCCGCGTTCGGCGGCCGGTACGTCGGCTGGTCGACCTGGACGAGGTCGAGCCGGACGCGGTGCCCGGCCGGCAGCCGCCAGTGGTTGCCGTAGAACGGCACCCGGACCGTCCCCTCGTACGGGTCGTAGCCGGTGAAGTCGAAGCGGTAGACGCCGCGGCTGACCAGCACCGCCGTGCCGTCCGGCGCGACGTCCCAGAGCCGCGCGGCGAGCACGGCCGTGGCCAGCGGCGGGGTGGCGGTGTACGCCGCCTCGGCGTACCCGATGCCGACGTGCGTGACGCCGGTGGGCAGCGCGCCGGAGGTCGCGGAGAAGCCGTCCGGGACCGGGCCGGGCGACGTGCGGCACCCGGTCGGGCCGGCCGGGGCAACCGGGCCGGCGGGGGCGACCGCGTCCGTGGCCGGTCCGTTCGGGTCGGCGGCGCCGCTGGTCGGCGGCAGCACCGCGGACCGGCCGTAGTCGACGGTGAGCCGTCCGGCGGCCAGGCCCTCCGGGGTGGACGCGGTGACGGCGTCCGTCGAGCCGCCGCCGCAGACGGTCGGGTAGCTGGTGACCCGCGGCGTACGGGAGCCGCCGCCGCCCAGGTGGTCGGTCAGGAACGCCCAGGCCCGGGCGTTGACCTGCTGCCAGACCCGCTCGGGGTTCTGCGCCCGGGAGTGACCGACGTCCGCGACCACGACCTCTACCGGCCAGGTCGGGTCGAGCGCGGTGAGCCGTTTCATCATCCGGAACGACTCGACCGCGGGGAACAGGTCGTCGGTCCAGCCGGAGACCGAGAACACCGCCGGCTCCCGCCCGGCGTCCCGCCCGGCCCGCCAGCCGGACTGGTAGTACGCGGAGTGCCAGCCGCTGAAGTCGCGGCGGACCTGGCCCATCACCGGGTCGTCCACCCGGCCGGGCAGCCCGTACGGCTCCCCCGCGTTCACCCGGGCCAGCCAGCCGCTGAACGGCTCCGGCCCGTTCGTCTGCGGCGCCGGGGTGCCCTCGTCGAAGACGCCGTTGGCGGTGCCGAGCGCGTACAGGCCGCCGACATAGCTGGCCTTCCCCACGCCGAACGGGTTGCCGACGCCGAGCGTGTCGGGCCGGCCCTGCGCGGAGGCGTACCGGTCGGGGCCGTGGCCGTTCGGCAGCAGCGAGTAGGCCAGGTCGGTCCACGGGTACTTCGGCACCGCCACCCGCAGCCGCAGCCGCGGCAGCCCGGGGAAGTCGGTCCAGCTGCCCCGCCCGGCCTGCTCGGCGGCCTGCAGCCAGCTCTCCCCGCCGCCGTACGAGCCGCCGCTGACCGCGACCCGGTCGCGGTCGAGGTCGCCGAACGCGGCGGCGGTGAGCGCGGCCAGCCACTGCGTGTCGCGGATCTCGACGTCGGAGTTCTTCACCCGGATGGTGCCGGCCGGCGGGCAGGCCGAGCCGCCGGGCGGGAGGCAGCCCGGCGCGGTGCCGGCCGGGGTCGCGGGCTGGTACGCCGCGGTCGGCCCGTCGTCCCGGAACCCGCGGGCCGTGTAGGTCAGCACGTAGAAGCCGTGCCGGGCGAACCAGTGGCTGTTCCAGTGCTGCTTGTCGGCGCCGTCGGCCTCGTCGGTCGTCGACTCCCACTCGTGCTTGTTGTTGCCGAAGCCGTGCAGCAGCACGACCAGCGGGTGGTCCGGGCCGGTGCCCGGCATCGGCAGCGTGACGTCCACGTCCAGCGGCGAGCCGTCGAAGCTCGGTACCTGCGCGGAGCAGATCGTCGTGCCGCCCGGGTACGGGGCGCAGCTCGCGACGAGGGCCGCGGGTGCGGGCGCCGCGCTCACCGCGGCGCCCGGGACCACCGCCCCGGCCGCCGCGAGCACCCCGACGAGGCCGGCCCGGCCCGTACGCAGCATCGTCGCCTCCGTCCGGCGGCCGGCGGCGACCGCCACTACCCGAAGCGACGCAGAGGCCGACCGGGCGTGACGCCCCACTCCCTCTCCAACCTCAACGAGTAGTCGAGTGATTGTGTCGTGTAGTCGAATCCCCTAATGTCGACCTTTGTTCGCGAACGACAACCAACCCTTGCCGATCCGCCCTCACGGCCTCACCGGCCGTGAGCTGGGTCGACTACGTGTGAGGGAGATCCCGAATGGGACGTTCCAGCATGCCCTGGGTCCGCCGGCTGGCCGGCCTGGGCATCGCGTCAGCGGCGGCCACGCTCGCCATGGCTACCGCAACCGCACTTCCGGCCACCGCTGGCGGCGGCATCGTCGACGCCGGTGGCCCGAACGCGATACCGAACAGCTACATCGTGGTGTTCAAGGACTCCGCGGTGAAGTCGCACGGTCTCGGCGCCCTGACCAGCAGCAAGTCCGCCAAGGCCGGGGCCAAGGTGGAGCGCAGGTACACCGCCGCGCTGCACGGCTTCGCCGGCACCATGAGCGAGGCCGAGGCACGGCAGCTCGCCGCCGACCCCACGGTGGCGTACGTGGCGCAGAACCATCGCGTGCAGCTGCTCGCCGACCAGGCCAACCCGCCGTCCTGGGGGCTGGACCGGGTCGACCAGCGTGACCTTCCGCTGAACAGCAACTACCACTACGACGTCGACGCCTCGAACGTCACGGCGTACGTCATCGACACCGGCATCCGGGTCACCCACCAGACGTTCGGCGGGCGTGCCACCTGGGGCACCAACACCACCGGCGATGGCAACAACACCGACTGCAACGGCCACGGCACCCACGTCGCCGGCACCATCGGCGGCTCCCAGTACGGCCTGGCCAAGGCCGTCCACCTGGTCGCGGTCAAGGTGCTCGACTGCAACGGCTCCGGCAGCTTCGCCGGCGTCGCGCAGGGCATCGACTTCGTGACCGCACAGCACGCCGCCGGCGCCCCCGCGGTGGCGAACATGAGCCTCGGCGCCCAGGGCAGCGACACCGCGACCGAGAACGCGGTGCGCAACTCGATCGCCGACGGCGTCACCTACGCGATCGCCTCCGGCAACTCCAACGCCGACGCCTGCAACTTCACCCCGGCCCGGGTCGCCGAGGCGATCACCGTCAACGCATCGGACAGCAACGACGCGCGGGCGTCGTTCTCCAACTTCGGCAGCTGCACCGACATCTTCGCCCCCGGCGTCAACATCACCTCGTCCTGGAACACCAGCGACACCGCGACCAACACCATCAGCGGCACCTCGATGGCGACCCCGCACGTGGCCGGCGGCGCCGCGCTCTACCTGTCCGCTAACCCGGGTGCCTCGCCCGCCACCGTGCAGCAGGCGCTCAAGGACAACGCCACGCTCAACCACATCACCAACCCGGGCGCCGGCTCGCCCAACCGGCTGCTCTACACGCTCTTCGGCGCGACCGGCAACCCGGTCGTCAGCAACCCGGGCAGCCGGACCGGCACCGTCGGTGTGGCGACCAGCCTGCAGATGTCCGCGTCCGGCGGCACCCCGCCGTACACCTGGTCGGCCACCGGCCTGCCGCCCGGCCTGTCGATCAACTCCTCGTCCGGCCTGATCAGCGGCACCCCGACCACTGCCGGCACCTACAGCGTGACGGTGACGGCGCGGGACACCGGGGCCCGGACCGGCAGCACGACGTTCACCTGGACGATCAACCCGGCGGGCGGCGGCTGCAGCAGCCCGGGCCAGAAGCTGGGCAACCCCGGCTTCGAGAGCGGCACCGCGTCGTGGACGTCCAGCGCCGGCGTGATCGGCGCCTGGACCGGCACCGGCGCCCCGCACTCGGGCACACAGTCGGCCTGGATGGACGGCTACGGGACCACCCACACCGACACGCTGTCCCAGACCGTCACGATCCCGGCGGGCTGCACGGGCTCGACGCTGTCGTTCTGGCTGAAGATCACGACCTCGGAGGGCCCGGGGACCGCGTACGACTTCCTGACGGTCAAGCTGGGCTCGACCACGCTGGCCACCTACTCGAACCTGAACGCGAACAACGTGTACGCGCTGCGCTCGTTCAACGTCGGTTCGTTCGCCGGGCAGACGGTCACCCTGACCTTCACCGGCACCGAGGACATCTCGCTGCAGACGTCCTTCGTCCTTGACGACACCGCCCTGAACGCCGGCTGAGGACCGGCTCGCACCAGGCGGGCGCCGCTGGCCCGGTCCGGCGGCGCCCGCCGCTGCGTACGCCACAGCAAGCCGCCGTGGCCGCTCGGATGGTCGGTCAGCCGAGCGGTGTGCTGCGCCTGCGGGTCGGCGACCATCGGGTGATCCACCAGGTCGACGACGGGATCCTCCTGGTCACCGTCGTCCGCGTCGCCCACCGCCGCGAGGTCTACCGAACGCTCCGAGCGGCCGGCCAGGTGGCAGGGGCATCGACCAGTGCAGCCGGTCCGGCGCCGCCGGTCATCCCGGGGACACGCCTGGGAGCGGCTCACCGCTGACGGGGCGCCGACCCGCTCCGGTCGGCGCCCCGCTCAGCGGCTGGTCGGTCAGCGGTGCTTGCTGCCGTTGTTGTCCACGACCTTCCACAGGCTCGACGCGCTGGTGCCGCCGTTGCCGGTGAACAGCACGTGATCACCCGCGGACGACAGCGCCCCGGCCGCGGTGCCGGTGGCCGAGGTGGCGATGGGAGCGTCGCAGTTGTCGAGGGCCGAGGTGGTGCAGGACGTCGCCGCGCCGGTCGTCGGGGTCCGGGCGAGACCGAAGACGCCGTGCGCGAGGTTGTCCGACCCGTACGAGGTGGAGATGTAGTCGCCGACCATCCGGCCCTGGCTGGTGGTCGCGGCCCAGGTCGACGGCATCCCGCCGGTGGAGATCGTCTGCGGGGTGCCCCAGGTGCTGCCCGCCGAGGTCGAGGAGATGAAGCCGACGTTCAGCTGCGAGGTCTTGGCCGGGTAGAAGTAGTACGTCAGGCCGAGCTGGGCGGTGCTGCCGGACGTGCTCTTGTTGACCGCCAGGCCCGGGATGAAGTGGTCGATGCCACTGCCGGTGGCGTCGATCGGCACCCGGCTGACCGCCGACCAGCTGGTGCCGGTGGCGTTCAGCGAGCGGCTGAAGACGATGTCGTTGGCCTTGCAGCCGCGGCGGAACCGGCAGTCGGTCCACGCCACGAACACGGTCCCGGCGCCGTCGATCTCAGCCGAGGGCAGCGCGCTCTCCCGCAGGCCGCCGGCCACGTTGTGGTGGGAGATCGTCGCGATCGTGGTGACGGCGCTCCAGGAGACCCCGCCGTTGGTGGAGTTGAAGGCGCCGACCGCGGTCGTGTTGGCGTTGGCGATGGGCACGATGACGGTGCCGTCCGGGCGCACGACCGGCTGCCCGCCGATCACGCCGGTGTTGTTGGTCGCCGGCGCGGACCAGGTCAGGCCACCGTCGGTGGACCGGTTCATCTGCAGCCGGTTGCCGGCGCCGTGGTCGTCCCACTGGGTGTAGCAGTTGCCGTAGAACGCGCTGGACGCCGTGTTGTCACAGACGATCCAGTTCTTGTCCAGATCCCCGCCGGTGGCCGTGACGACCGGGTTACCCCAGGTGAAGCCGCCGTCGGTGGACCGGCTGGTGACCACCGCGTTGCCGTGCACGCTCGGGGTCTCGAGCAGGGTGAGCGAGGAGATCAGCCAGACGTTGTGCCGGGCGTCGAACGCCACCGACGCGTCGGTGGCCCGATCGTTGCTCCCGGGGACGGCGGTCCACTTCGTGATGCCGGGCAGCAGGCCGCTGGTCCAGGTCAATCCGTTGTTCGTCGAGGTGGAGAAGCCGGTGGCGCAGGCACCGCCGTCGTAGATCCGGCCCACCTGGTACGCCGCGACGATCGTCGAGCCGCTCGAGAAGCTGTCCGGCTCGACGTTGGCGCGGTGGTTGGTCGTGTTGGACGCGTGGCAGGTGGCCTGCGTGTACGGGTCGGTGCCGATGTCGAGCGTGGCGGCCGACGCGACCGAGGCCGGACCTGCGATCGCCAGCGCCGAAGCCGCGAACACGGCCAGGGCCACCCGGCGACCGGACCGGGAGATGGAACGAGACATGGACCCTCCAGAGGGTGCCGGTAAGAGGCAGGAGTCACCTCGAGTCGCCAAGCGTAAACAGATCGTTAGTACATGTCAGTGGAATGGCGAAATCCGGCGGCAGCGTCCGTACGGCCCGCGCCGGGCCCACACGGCCCTCCGAGGGACGACCCGAGGCCCGGCGGCGGAGACGCGTCGGGGCCGACGCTGCCGCCGGCTTCAGGCGATCTCTACCGGGCCGCCGGCGCGGGGACGTCGAAGCAGTTGACCGACCACCGGTGCCCGTCCACGTCCAGGAACGCCCGCATGTACATCGGACCCCGCTGGACCGGACCGCCCAGGGACCGGCCCCCGGCGGCGACCGCCCGCTCGACCAGGTCCTCGACCTGCTCCCGGCTGTCGGCCGACAGACCCAGCGTCACCTCCCGGGCCGTCGACGTGTCCACGATCTCGCTCTGGGTGAACTGCCTGAAATAGGGCTCCACGTTGAGCATCACCATTGTGCCGTCGCTGACGACCATGCACGCACTGCTGTCGTCCGAAGCCTGCCGGTTGTACGAGAAGCCGAGCCGTGTGTAGAACTCGGTGGCCTTCGCCAGATCCTTGACCGGGAGCCCGATGTAGGTCTGCCTCGACATGGGATCGCCCTCCTTCGTCGCGGGGTGCCGTCACCAGGGACGTAGAAGCCGAGCGACCGTCCTCGACACCGTGACCGAGAGGACCTTCAGCCGCCTGCGCGTCCCGCCGAGCACCTGTGGCTACGGCCAGCTGATCCGTTGCCGGAGGAGGGCTCGTTCGGCCGGGTTGGCGGTCAGTTCCAGGGCGCGGCGGTCGGCGGCGCGGGCCCCGTCCCGGTCGCCGAGTTCGCGCAGCAGCTCCGCACGGGTGGCGTGATAGAGGTGGTGCTCGGTCAGCACGTCGGCGAGGTCGTCCAGCTCCGCCATGGCGGCCTGGGCTCCGGTGGTGTAGCGCAGGGCAACGGCTCGGTGCAGGCGCGCGACCGGTGAAGGCGCAAGGTGCAGGAGCATGTCGTAGAGCAGCACGATCTGCTCCCAGTCGGTGTCCTCCCACCGCCGCGCCTCAGCGTGGCAGGCGACGATCGCGGCCTGCAGCTGGTACGGACCTGGACGCCGTTGCCGGGCGGCGCGGGTCAGCAGCCCGGTGGCCTCGCTGATCGCCACCCGGTCCCATCGGGAGCGGTCCTGGTCCTGCAGCAGGACCAGCCCGCCGTCGCGGTCGAAGCGGCCGGCCACCCGGGCCCGGTGCAGTCGGATCAGCGCGAGCAGGCCGGCGACCTCCGGTTCCGCCGGCATCAGCTGGTGAAGCAGGCCGGCCAGCCACTCGGCGTCATCGGCCAGGTCGCGGGACTGGGCCCGCTCGGCGGTGGACAGGTAGCCCTCGTTGAAGAGCAGGTAGATGACCGCCAGGACCTCGGTGAGTCGGGCGGCCAGCTCGTCGTGATCCGGAATCCGGTACGGAATGCCCGCGTCGGTGATCTTCCGCTTCGCCCGGGTGATGCGTTGCGCCACCGTCGCCTCCGGGACCAGGAATGCCCGCGCGATCTGGACGGTGGTCAGTCCACACACGACCCGCAGCGTCAGCGCGATCTGCGCCGGCCGGGGCAGCGCCGGATGGCAACAGGTGAAGACCAGCCGCAGCCGCTCATCGGGCCGGGGCTGGACCGGCCACTGCAGCTGCGCCAGCTTCGCCCGGAGGTTGCTCTCCCGGCGCAGCATGTCCAGGCCGCGCCGGCGGGCGACGGTGAACAGCCACGCGTCCGGGCGGTCCGGGATGCCCTCGGCCGGCCAGTGCCGCAGCGCGGCCAGCACAGCGTCCTGCACGAGGTCCTCGGCGGTGGCGAAGTCGTCGGTCAGCCGCATCAGCGCGGCCGCCAGCTGGCCCGCGTGGTGTCGAACCACGCGGGCCAACTCGGCGTGGGAAGCCGCGGTCCCCGGCGCGGCAGCCACCGCGTCAGGACTCCAGCGGCCGGATCTCGACGACCGGGCAACCCGGCCAGGTCCTGACCATGCGCAGCGCCTCGTCCAGGTCGGCGACCTCGATCTCGGCGTAGCCGCTGACCACCTCCTTGCCCTCGACGAACGGGCCGTCGACGACGACCGGTTCGCCACGGTCCAACCGGACTGTGGTGGCGGTCTGCGGCGCCTGCAGCTTGCTCCCGCCCCGCATCTTGCCGGCGTTCGCGGCGAACCACTGACCGACCCGGTCGTAGGCCCGCGCCCGCTCCGCCGGCTCCATGGCCTGCAAGTCGCCGGCGAACTGCTCGGTATCGACGAACAACAACACATACTTCACCCGTCGCACCTCTCCTCTGCTTGTCTGCTCACCAGCCTGGCGCACGGGCCGGCGCCGCCCGCCCGAGCAGCGCCGGCAGCACGCCTACTAGCCCTGCAGCTCGGCCATCCGCCGCGCCAGCTCATCCGGGCTCACGTCCTCCACGTGCGAGGCAACGGTCCACCCATGGCCGAACGGGTCGACGAGGTAGCTGTCGCGGTCCCCGTAGAACTGGTCCTCCGGAGCCCGCTGCAGCGTCGCCCCCAGCTCCAGGGCGCGCGCGACAGTCGCGTCGACGTCGTCGACGTAGATGAACTGGAAGACGGGCGTACCCGGCAGCCCACCGGCCGGAGGCGCGGTGGTACCCCGGTACGGGGACTCGTCCTCGACGATGACGACCGAGTCCCCGATCTCGATCTCGGCGTGGGCGATGCTCCCCTCCGGGCCCGGGAACCGCATCCGCTCGGTCGCCCCGAACACCTCCGCGTAGAACTTCAGCGCCTGCTCGCCGGCGCGGACGATCAGGCACGGCGTCACCCGCCGGTAGCCCGGCGGTATCGGATCGGGCCTCGATGTCGATGTCACCGGTCGTCCTCCTTCGTCGATGTCCTGCGTTCCCTGGGGCCTGCCGCGAGCACGCCTGCCCGGCGGGTAGAGCGGTGCACTCCCGGCCGACCCCCTACCGGTAAGACGAACGGCGGCCGGCGCTGCACGACACCCGCCTGGCCCGAGCTGGGCGCCTCGCGGGTGGTCGATCGCTGCGGTCAGCGGCGGCGCATCAGGGACCGGATCACCAGCAGCGCGGTGACGGCGACGACCTGACCGCCGAGGATCACCTTCCCCACGTCGAGCGCCGGCCGCCACTCCACCCGGTCGTCCCGGAGTACGAAGATCCCCAACGGACGGGCAGCGAACCCGTACCCGCCGCCCTCGCCCTCGCCGTTCTCCTGCGGCCCCTTGCCGACGCCGCCTCCGGCGCCGGCGCGCACCGTCGCGACGGGTATGACCAGCGTCCCCTCCCGCTCGACCGGCTCCCCGAAGACGCGCCGGACGTGAGCGGCGTCCCCGACGATCTGCATGAGCTCCTGCAACCCCATCTCCGACTCCCTCCGAGCGAGCTGGTCGGCTGACAGAGTTCCACTGTCGTCAACGAGCCGCTTGGCACCCACGGACAGGTCCGCCGGTACCGGGCGGCGTATCCGCTCGGCGACGACCGGTGGCGCTGACGTGATCATCCAAGCCTCCTCCGGACCGATGCTGGCGGTCGCCCCAGGCGCTGTTCCGGGCGCGCTGGGGCGATGATGGTTGCAAGCTGGGCCGCGTCGGTCGGAACGTCGGTTAGTCCGAGCAGCTGGGTGCGTTCCAATCCGTGGCGGTGCCAGTAGGCGGCTGTCCAGGCGCAGATGACCGCGTCGGTAGACCTCACGTCCCACCCCGAGACCAAGCGCCTCGTGCAGGAACCCGTCACCCCAGCGGCGGCGGGACTACAAGCTGCGCGAGGACCTCCTCGTCGCACGCCGCCGTGCGTATTGGCCAGGCCTGCGCGGCTGGCATCCCCTTCGAGGCGCGCTTGTACGCCGGCCGCTTCTCGTCGTAGCCGAGCTCAGGCACTCCGACGATCGTGGTGTACGGATAGCACTCGCTCAGCACGCGGCCTCCCCGCGGCCATGTCGCTGCACCTGCAGGCACCTCATCCGCCATGCTGTCGAATGACATCGGCGGCACCGCGCTCCCCGCCCCATGGGTAGGTCAGCGCGAAGCCAATGATGATGTCATGGTCGAAACAGCCGAACACCTCGGCCCGCGACCCCAGGTGCTCGGCCTGGCGGCGCAGCCTGGCCCCCATCTCGTCGGCCGTCCACACGCGGGCCGGGTCGGCCATCCACCCGAACCCGTACCGGACCATCGTTCGTTCGGCCGACGCCGCCTTCCGCGTGTCCACCAGCGGGTCCGGCAGCCCCGTGAGCGCCCAGTACAGG
>JBJMII010000169.1:0-18433 GCA_045806925.1 Mycobacteriales bacterium | reverse complement strand
TGGCCCGCGCCCAGGTGCTCGACCCGACCGCCCGCTGGGTGCCGGCGGACTGGGGTGCGCTCGGCACCGAGCTGGCCGCCGCGCCGCTCGGCGACCCGGACCGGGCCGTGCTGGTCGGCCGGCCGGGCGGGCCGGCCTGGCGCCCGTCGGAGCTGCTCCGGCTGGCGCACTTGTCCGGCATCGCGGTCACGGTCGCGCAGCATGTGGGCCCGCCGCCGCGGCCGCACCGCAGCCGCCGCTAGGGCGTGTCCCGTGGATCTTCGGCGGCCGGCGCCGCCTTCTTCGCCGCCCGCTTCCTCGGCTTCGCATTCTGCCTCTGCTCCCCCTCCGCCTCGTCGGGCGCCGGCTCGGGCTCGGGCCGGGGTCTCTGCGCGACCGCGAGCGCCGCGTCCACCCCGTCGGTGAGCAGCACCCGGAAGCCCGCCTCGTCCAGCACCGGCACGCCCAGCTGCAGGGCCTTGTCGTACTTCGAGCCGGGGCTCTCCCCTGCCACCACGAACGACGTCTTCTTCGACACCGACCCGGTCACCTTGCCGCCGAGCGCCTGCACCGCCTCCGTGGCGCCGTCGCGGCTGAAGTCCTCCAGCGACCCGGTCACCACCATCGTCATGCCGGCCAACGGCCGCGGCCCCTCGTCCGCGCCCTCGTCCTCCATCCGGACGCCGGCAGCCGTCCACCGGGTGACCACATCGGCGTGCCAGTCGACCGCGAACCACTCCCGCACCGCCTCGGCGATCGTCGGCCCCACCCCGTCCGCCGCGGCGAGCTCCTCCCCGGACGCGGACCGGATCCGGTCCATCGACCGGAACTCCCGGGCCAGCGCCTGCGCCGCGGTCGGGCCCACGTGCCGGATCGACAGCCCGACCAGCACCCGCCACAGCGGCCTGCCGCGGGCAGCCTGCAAGTTGTCGTAGAGCCGCTGCGCGTTGGCGGTCGGCGTGCCGTCCTTCTTCCGGAACAGGTCCACCGCCGCGATCCGGTCCAGCGTGAGCGAGAACAGGTCGCCCTCGTCCCGCAATGCCGGCTCACCGCTGTCCGGCCGCGCGGTCAGCGCGATCGCCGCCTCGTAGCCCAACGCCTCGATGTCGAAGGCACCCCGCCCCGCGACGTGGAAGACCCGCTCCCGCAACTGCGCCGGGCAGGACCGCGCGTTGGGGCAGCGGATGTCGACGTCGCCCTCCTTCTCCCGGCGCAGCGGCGTGCCGCACTCCGGACAGGCCGTCGGCATCTCGAAGGGACGGGCGTCGGCCGGCCGCAGGTCGGTCACCGGCCCGACGATCTCCGGGATCACGTCGCCCGCCTTGCGGACGACCACCGTGTCCCCGATCAGCACGCCCTTGCGCTGCACCTCGTTCTCGTTGTGGAGGGTCGCCAGGCCGACCGTCGAGCCGGCCACCCGGACCGGCTCCAGCTCGGCGTACGGCGTGACCCGCCCGGTCCGCCCGACGTTGACCTTGATGTCCAGCAGCTTGGTGGTGACCTCCTCGGGTGGGTACTTGAACGCGATCGCCCACCGGGGCGCGCGCGACGTGGAGCCCAGCCGGCGCTGCAGCGCCAGCTGGTCGACCTTGACGACCACGCCGTCGATCTCGTGCTCCACGTCGTGCCGGTGCTCCCGGTAGTGCTCGATGTAGTCGCTGACCTCGTCCAGCGACCCGACCACCCGGTAGCGCTCGGACACCGGCAGCCCCCACTGCCGCATCGCCTCGTACCACCCGCTCTGCCGCTGCGGCGCCGTCCCCTGGTGTGCTCCGACGCCGTGCACGACCAGCCGGAGCGGCCGGCCCGCGGTCACCCGCGGGTCCTTCTGCCGGAGCGAGCCGGCCGCCGCGTTGCGCGGGTTGGCGAACGGGGCCTTGCCCGCCTCCACCAGCGACGCGTTGAGCTGCTCGAAGCCGGCGACCGGGAAGTAGACCTCGCCGCGCACCTCGAGCAGCTCGGCCACCTCGCCGCCGGCATCCGGCCGCAGCTGCGCCGGGACGTTGTCCAGCGTCCGCAGGTTGGGCGTCACGTCCTCGCCGGTCCGCCCGTCGCCCCGGGTCGCGCCGCGGACCAGCCGGCCGCGCTGGTAGACCAGGTCGACCGCGAGCCCGTCCACCTTGAGCTCGCACAGGAACTCGGTCACCGTGCCGGCGTCCCGCTCCACCCGCTGCGCCCAGCCGGCCAGGTCCTCGGCGGTGAACACGTTGTCCAGGCTGAGCATCCGCTCGACGTGGTGCACGGGAGTGAACAGCGTCGAGTAGGTCCCGCCCACCCGCTGGGTCGGGGAGCTCGGCGTCCGCAGCTCCGGGAACTCCGTCTCCAGCGCCTCCAGCTCGCGCAACAGCACGTCGTAGTCCGCGTCCGAGAGGGTCGGCCGGTCCAGGACGTAGTAGCGGTATTGCGCGTCGTCGATCACCCGGGCCAGCTCGGCCGCGCGCTCGCGCGCCGCCGGCGTCGCCGCCCTCACCTCCGCACCGGTCGCCCGGTCCACCCCGATCTCCGTCACGTCCCGCACGGTAGCGGCCGGATCCGACAGTTCCCGCTACCCCTCGGGGTCCTCGGCGAGGGCGCGGCCGGTCTCGCGGACCCGCCGCATGGCCGCCCGGGAGTACGCCGGGGACGCCCCGGACAGCCCGCAGGTCGGGGTCGGCAGCACCGAGCCGGGCAGCCGCGCCGGCGGGAAGCCGAGCCGGCTCCACAGCCGGCGCACCGACCGTACGGTGTCGCCGAGGTCGCCGAGCTCGGCGTCCGTCCCGGGCACGACCCCGGGCCACAGGCTGACGCCCGCCTCGACCGCGGCGCCGAGCTCCTCGTCCGCGCCGTCCAGCTGCGCGAGGTCGACCGAGAGCGCCCGCGCGCCGGCGGCCCGGAAGAGCCCGATCGGCGGTCGGCGGGCGCAGCAGTGCAGCACGGTGGCCACCGCACCCGCCTCGGTCGCGGCGGTGAGCACTTCGGCCAGGCCGGTCTGGACGACCGCCTCCTCGACCGCCGCCAGCGTGCCGAACCCGCTGGCCGTCGGCACCCGCCCGGACCGCACCATCGGCACCGACGGCTCGTCCACCTGCAGGACCAGCCGCGCACGGGGCAGCCGGCCGGCCACGTCCGCGACGTGCCGCCGGATGCCCTCGGCCAGCGACTGGGTGAGGTCGCGGACCGCCCCAGGGTCGGAGACCGCCTTGTCGCCGTAGTGCAGCTCCAGCCCGGCAGCCAGCGTCCACGGGCCGGTGACCTGCAGCTTCAGGGCTGCCTCGGAGCCATGTGCGGCATCCTCGAGCGCGTCGAGGTCACGGGCCAGCAGGTCGGCGGCGCGGCGGGCGTCCCGCCCGGGCCGGTCCACCAGCCGCCAGCCGGAGGGCTGCACGTCGACCGGCAGGTCGACCAGCAGCGTGGCGCCGCGGCCGATCATGTCCGCGCCGAGGCCACGGGCGGGCAGCTCCGGCAGGTGCGGCAGCTCGGGCAGCTCACCGAGCACGATCCGGACCGCCTCGGCCGGCTCGGTGCCGGGCAGCGAGCCGATCCCGGTCGCCGCCCCCGGCGGCCATGGCAGCGGCGTCACGGCGCCACCGTACCGGCGGGCCCGGGCCGAACCCGCCCGGAGACACCCCGACCAGCCGGACACCCACCCTCGGAAGCGCCGGCCAGCAGATTCCGGCCTGCCCATTCCACTCGGCGAGGGTGAGCGAATACGGTCCTACCGGGTCTGTCCGGACGTACTCCGACGACGTAGGAGCCGGACCGGCCGGAAGGGGGCAATGGTGCCTTCTCGAATTCGGATGGTCTGCTCAGCCGCCGTCGCCGTCTCGCTGCTCCTGCTGGGGCTGTCCGCTCCGGCCGGAGCGGACAGCGGGACCGCGACCGGGGCCGAGGAGACCTACCTCGTCCTGTACAAGCTGGAGGCCGTCCCGGCGGACGCCGCCGGCGCCGTGTCCGCGGCCGGCGGAACGCTGGTCGCCGCGTACGCCCAGATCGGCGTGCTGGTGGCGCGGTCGGCCAACCCGTCGTTCCGCGCGGAGCTGATGCGCGACACCCGGGTGGAGGGTGCGGCGGCCACGACGAACCTGGCCAGCCCGCTGCGCACCGACTTCGGCACGGCCGAGGGCCCACCGGAAGGAGACCTGCCGAACGCGCCGGCGGCGGACTCCGACTCGCTGTCCGGCCTGCAGTGGGACATGCGGCAGATCCACACGCCGGAGGCGCACGCGGTGACCGGCGGTAGCCCCGCGGTCGTGGTCGGCGACATCGACACCGGCCTCGACTTCACCCATCCGGACCTGGCCAGCAACTACTCGCCGGCGGACAGCGCGGACTGCTCGTCCGGCGCCCCGCTGCCGCTGGCCCCGGGCAACGACCGCAACGGTCACGGCACCCACACCGGCGGCACGATCGCGGCCGCCTCCAACGGGATCGGCATCGTCGGCGTCGCGCCGAACGTGCACCTGGCCGGCATCAAGTCGTCCAACGACGCAGGCTTCTTCTTCCCCGAGATGGTCGTCTGCTCGTTCATCTGGGCGGGCACGCGGCACCTGGACGTGGTCAACAACAGCTACTTCGCCGACCCGTTCCTCTACAACTGCCGCAACGACCGCGTCCAGCGCGCGATCTGGAAGGCCGAGCAGCGCGCGATCCGGTACGCGATGAACCAGGGCGTCACCGTGGTGGCCTCCGCCGGCAACGACAGCGACGACCTCTCCCACCCGGGACTGGACGTGACCAGCCCCGACTTCCCGCCCGGCAGCGAGTTGCAGCGCGAGGTCACCAACGCGTGCGTGGTCATCCCCGTCGAGATCTCCGGGGTGATCGGCGTCAGCGCGGTCGGCCACAACGAGCAGGCCGACAGGGACGAGGGCCCCGACTACCTGAAGTCGTTCTACTCCAGCTACGGGGTCAGCGCCGTCGATGTGACCGCCCCGGGTGGCGACTCCCTGTTCGGCCGCAATGCCGAGGCCCCCAACGGCCGGGTGCTGTCCACCTACCCGCCGAACGTGCCGTGCGCCCGGTCCGTGCAGGAGCCGCCGTCCGACCCGTCCTTGCCGACGACGACGTACTGCTACCTGCAGGGCACCTCGATGGCGGGGCCCCACGCAACCGGCGTGGCCGCGCTGATCATCAGCCGGTTCGGTGACCTGCAGAACCCGCAGAACGGCAAGATGCGGCCGGGCAGCGTGGAGGCGCTGCTGCTCCAGACCTCGGACCAGCAACCCTGCCCCGAGACCCTGCCGCCGGGCTACGAAGCGTTCACGCAGACCAGCGGTGAGCCGCAGAGCTGCACCGGCGGACCCGGCCAGACCTCCTGGTACGGCAAGGGCCAGGTGAACGCCCTCCGGGCGGTGACCCACACGCCCGGCTCGTAGGTCCGGCTCGGTCGGGTGGGCCCACCCCGGTGGGTGGCCCCACCCGACCACGTCCCCGTCCCAGTCCCAGTCCCCGTCCCGGTCCCCGTCCCCGTCCCCGTCCCCGGGTGAGTGAGCCCCGCCGCCTCTGTCCATGCGGCAGCCCGCCGGCACGGTCCCGGCCGAAATCTGGACGAGACCGGAGCCGGGGGGTTGGCTACGGTCGGCGGCATGGAGATCCTGTTCATCGCGGGCTTCGGCCCGATCAGTCCGGACCCGGCGGCGAGCCGGCGGTTCTACGCCGACGCGCTCGGCATCGACTTCGAGGCGGACGGCGACTACCTGCACACCGGCGGCCTCGATGGCGCGCGGCACTTCGCGGTCTGGCCGCTGGAGCAGGCCGCCGAGTCCTGCTGGGACACCAAGGAGTGGCCGGCGGACGTACCGGTCCCGCAGGCGTGGGTGGAGTTCGACGTCAGCGACGTGGCGGCCGCGGCCGCCGAGCTGGAGGCCGGCGGGCACCGCTTGGTCCACGGTGCCCGCACGATGCCGTGGGGCCAGACCCTGGCCCGCCTGATGAGCCCGGAGCGCCTGCTCGTCGGCCTCGCCCACACCCCCTGGATGCGCGAGAACGCCGCCGCCGAGTGAGCCGCCGCGGCAGGCGGCGACCTGAGCTTCAGGCGCCTGAGCTGACCTTCTCCGGGGTGCACGTCGCGGCGACGGTGGCCGAGCCGAGCACGGTGTCGCCGGCGTAGAACACCGCGGCCTGCCCGGTGGCCACGCCGCGGACCGGCGAGTGCAGGCGTACGTCGACCCGGTCCGGACGCACGGCGACCGAGGCCGCCGCGATGGCGCCGTGCGCGCGCAGCTGCACCGTGCAGTCGAAGGCGTCCCCCGGCTGGGAGCCGGCCGTCCAGACCGGACGGTCTCCGGTCAGCGAGCCGACGTCGAGCAGCTCGGCCGGGCCGACGGTGACCCGGTTGCCGACCGGCTCGATGCCGAGCACGTACCGCGGGGCGCCGCCGGCCGCCGGCCGGCCCAGCCGCAGTCCGCGCCGCTGCCCGACGGTGAACCCGTACGCTCCGTCGTGCCGGCCGACCTCCTCGCCGGTGAGCGCGTCGACGAGCGGACCCGGCCGGTCGCCGAGCTGCCGGCGGAGGAAGCCGCGGGTATCGCCGTCGGCGATGAAGCACACGTCGTGGCTGTCCGGCTTGTCCGCGACGGCGAGCCCGCGCCGCGCCGCCTCCGCGCGGACCTCCGCCTTGGTGGAGTTGCCGAGCGGGAAGACCGCGCGCGCGAGCTGGGCACGGGTGAGCACCGCCAGCACGTACGACTGGTCCTTGGCCGCGTCCACCGAGCGGCGCAGCACCCCGCCGGACAGCCGCGCGTGGTGCCCGGTCACCACCGCGTCGAAACCCAGTGCCAGCGCCCGGTCCAGCACCGCGGCAAACTTGATCTTCTCGTTGCAGCGCAGGCACGGGTTGGGCGTGCGCCCCGCCTCGTACTCGGCGACGAAGTCCGCGACCACGTCCGCCGCGAAGCGCTCGGCCAGGTCCCAGACGTAGAACGGGACGCCGATCACGTCGGCGGCCCGGCGGGCGTCCCGCGCGTCCTCCAGGGTGCAGCAGCCCCGGGCGCCGGCACGCGAAGTGGCGGGCGAGCGGGCCAGGGCGAGGTGGACGGCGGTCACGTCGTGCCCGGCGTCCACCGCCCGGGCCGCGGCGACGGCGGAGTCGACGCCGCCGGAGACGGCGGCCAGCACCCTCACCGCGGCACCACAACCGAGCCGGACAGCCCCGCGCGGCGGGCGCGCTCGATCACCGGCGGGAGCGCGTCGAGCAGCGCAGCGACGTCCGCCCGGGTCGAGCTGTGGCCCAGCGAGAAGCGCAGCGAGCCCCGCGCCCGCTCCGGCTCGGCGCCCATCGCGAGCAGGACGTGACTGGGCCGCGCCACCCCCGCCGAGCACGCCGAGCCGGTGGAGCACTCGACTCCCCGCGCGTCGAGGAGCATGAGCAGCGAGTCGCCCTCGCAGCCCGGGAACGAGAAGTGCGCGTTGCCGGGCAGCCGGTCCACCGGGTCGCCACCGAGCACGGCGTCCGGCACCCGGGCCAGCACGCCCGCGACCAGGTCGTCGCGCAGCGCCGCGACCCGCGCCGCGGTCTCCGGCCGGGCCGCCACGGCGGCCTCGACCGCGACCGCGAGACCGACGATGCCCGGAGTGTGCAGGGTGCCGGACCGGACCTCGCGCTCCTGGCCGCCGCCGTGCAGCAGCGGCGTGCACGGCACGTCCCGGCCGAGTACCAGTGCGCCCGCACCGATCGGGCCGCCGAGCTTGTGGCCGGTCAGCGTCAGCGCGTCCACGCCGGCCTCGGCCACGTCCACCGGCAGGGCGCCGACCGCCTGCACCGCGTCGGTGTGGAAGGGCACGCCGTGCCCGGCGGCGACCGCCGCCAGGGCGCGGACCGGCTGGACGGTGCCCACCTCGTTGTTCGCCCACATGACGCTGACCAGGGCGGCGGTGTCGCCGGCCGCGGCGAGCGCGGCCGACAGCGTCGCCGGGTGCACCCGGCCGAGCCTGTCCACCGGCAGCCAGGTCACCTCGGCGCCCTCGTGCCGCTCCAGCCACTCCACCGCGTCCAGCACGGCGTGGTGCTCGACGGAGCTCGCCAGCACCCGGCGGCGGCGCGGGTCCGCGGACCGGCGGGCCCAGAAGATGCCCTTGACCGCGAGGTTGTCGCTCTCCGTGCCGCCGCCGGTGAAGACCACCTCGTACGGCCGGGCGCCGATGGCCGCGGCGATCCGCTCGCGGGACTCCTCGACCAGCCGGCGGGCGCGGCGACCGGAGGCGTGCAGGGACGACGGGTTGCCCCAGTCGCGCTGCGCCGCCGCCACCGCGTCGGCCGCCTCCGGCAGCATCGGAGTCGTGGCGGCGTGGTCGAGATAGGCCATCACTGCCAGCCTACGGCGCGCCGCCGACCGGGCGCGCCGCCGATCAGGTGGGTGGCCGGACCCGGCCGGCCAGGGCGGCGCCGGTCACGGCGACCCCGACCATGACCAGGTCGAGGGTGGCCGCCGCGGCCGGCAGCGGCAGCACGTCGCGGGCGCTGGCCGCGACCAGCGCGCCGGCCAGGCCGATGCACACCGCGACCGAGACCGAGTCGCTGATCTGCAGGGCGGAGGAGTTCGTGCCGCGCTCGGCCGGTGGGGTCAGGCCGAGCAGCAGCACCCCGATGCTCGCCATCGCCAGCCCCATGCCGAGCCCGCCCGCCAGCCACACCGGGTACACCACCCAGGCCGGCGCCCACGGCTGGGACACCAGCGCCATCCCACCGGCGGCGCCGGCGACCAGCCCGAAGCCGGCCCGGATCAGCCGGTGCCGCCGGACGTCCGGCCGCCGGCCCTGCCACCAGGACGCGGCCGCCCAGCCGAGCGCGCTGCCGGTGAGCGGGACGCCGGCCGCGGTCGCCGAGTAGCCGTGCACCAGCGTGAGCGTCAGCGGCACCAGCGACTCGACGGAGAAGAAGGATCCGGCGAGCAGCCCGCGGAAGGCCACCACCGCGGGCACCCCCCGCCGGAGCGTCACCGTGCCGGGGGGCAGCAGCACCCGGAGCCCGACCGCGAGCAGGGCGAGGCCGCCGGCGCCGACCGGCAGCCGGGGCCAGCTCAGGTCCTGCACCGACCACTGGACGGCGGCGACGCCGACGCCGGTGAGGACCGCGGCCACCCACTGGCGCGGCCGGGCCGGCGGCGGCTCCGCCGGCCGGTCCAGGCGCCGGGCCAGCGGGACCAGCAGCGCGCCGCCGGCCAGCACGAACGGGACCAGCCCGAGGAAGACCCAGCGCCAGCCGGGCCCCCCGGCGAGGCCGCCGGCCACCACCGGCCCGACCAGCGCGGGCAGCACCCAGGCCGCCGAGATCGCGCCGAAGACCGCCGGCCGGAGCCGCTCCGGGTACGCCTCGCCGACCAGCACGTACATCACCACGACCAGCAGGCCGACGCCGACGCCCTGCAGCGCGCGGCCGAGCACGAAGACGGCCATGTCGGCCGCGACGCCGGCGACGACCAGCCCGGTGAGGAACGTGAGCACGCCGGCCAGCAGCGGCCGGCGGGTGCCGACCCGGTCGGCGAGCTCGCCGGCGGCGACCATGCCGACCACCGAGGTGACCAGCAGGGCCGTGAACGACCAGCCGTACCAGGCCAGGCCGCGCAGCTCGGTCACCGCGCTGGGCAGCGCGGTGGCCACCGCCATCGCCTCGAACGCGATCAGGCTGACCAGCCCGACGATGCCGAGCGTGGCCACCCGCAGGCCCGGCGCCAGGATGCCGACGGGCGCGGTCTTGCCGGAGGGCAACGTCCGGGTCACCACCCGAACCTATGCGCCGCCCCCGCGGCGCGCCGCCAGGACCGGACGGCGACCGCGCGACCCCGGACCCGACCAGCCGCACCAAGCCGCCGCCCCGGGGGTCCGGGGGCCGCCAGGACCACCGTGACCAGGCCGGCCGGGGACCTCCGAGCCCGCGAGGAGGCACCCGGCAGTCGGACGGCGACCGCGCCACCCGGACCCGACCGGCCGCACCAAGCCGCCGCCCCGGGGGTCCGGGGGCCGCCCCCGGGATGACCTAGCCTTTGCGCTTGGCGATCTCCCCGGTCAGCTGCGGCACCACCTGGAACAGGTCGCCGACCACGCCGAAGTCGACCAGCTCGAAGATCGGCGCCTCCGGGTCCTTGTTGATCGCGACGATCGTCTTCGACGTCTGCATGCCGGCCCGGTGCTGGATCGCCCCGGAGATGCCCACCGCGACGTACAGCTGCGGGGAAACCGTCACGCCGGTCTGCCCGACCTGCGCCTGGTGCGGGTACCACCCGGCGTCGGTCGCCGCCCGGGACGCGCCGACCGCCCCGCCCAGCGAGTCGGCCAGCTTCTCCACCACCGTGAAGTTGTCGCCGGAGCCGAGCCCGCGGCCGCCGGAGACGACGACCGAGGCGTCGGTCAGCGCCGGCCGGCTGCCCTTCTCCTCCACCACCCGCTCCAGCACGGTCGCGCCGCGCGCCGGCTCCGGCAGCGTCAGCGCCACCTCCTCGGTGGTCGGCTGCGCCGGCGCCGCCGTCGCGGACACGGAGTTGGGCCGGACGGTGATGACCGGCGTGCCGGTCCGCACCCTGGAGCGGACCACCACGGCGCCGCCGAAGATGCTCTGCGTCGCGGTGCAGTCCGCCTCCACGCCCACCGCGTCGGTGAGGATGCCGCTGCGCGTCTTCATCGCCAGCCGGGCGGCGACCTCCTTGCCCTCCGCGGTCGAGGCGACCAGCACCGCGGCCGGCGAGCCGGCCGAGACCAGCTGGGCCAGCGCCTCGGACTTCGGCGTCACCAGGTACTTCTCGGCGTCCTCGGACTCGGCCGCGTACACCTTGACCGCGCCGTACTCCGCCAGCTTGTCGACCAGCGGCGCCGCGCTGCCGGGCGGGCCGACGACGACCGCCGCCGGCTCGCCGAGCTCGCGGGCCGCGGTGAGCAGCTCGAGGGTGACCTTCTTGACGGACCCCTCGCCGTGCTCGACGAGGACCAGGACTTGCTCGGACGGCGAAGTCATTCCGCTCGGCCTCTCAGATCAGCTTCTGGGACGCGAGGAACTCGGCGATCTTGACCCCGCCGTCGCCCTCGTCCTTGACCACCTGGCCGGCCTGCCGCGGCGGCCGGAGGGTGACGTCCACGACCTCGCTGGTCGCGCTGGCCAGGCCCATCGCCCCGGGGTCCAGGCCGAGGTCGGCGACCGTCACCGTGGTCACCGGCTTCTTCTTCGCCGCCATGATCCCCTTGAACGAGGGGTAGCGCGGCTCGTTGATCTTCTCGACCACGCTGACCACCGCCGGCGTCGAGCCCTGCACCCGGTCGAAGCCGGTCTCGGTCTGCCGCTCGATGGTGACCGTGGAGCCGTCCACCTCGACCTTGCGGGCGCCGGACAGCTGCGGGACGCCCAGCTTCTCGCTGAGCAGCGCCGCCATGATGGACAACCGGGCGTCGGTGGACTCCGACCCGGCCACCACCAGGTCGTACTCCAGCGTGCCGAGCGCGGCCGCCAGCGCCTCCGCGGTCTGGATGGCGCAGGCGCCGTGCAGCGCCGGGTCGCTGACGTGCACCGCCTTGTCGGCACCCATGGACAGCGCCTTGCGGATCGTCTCGCTCGCCCGCTCCGGGCCCATGGTCAGGACAGTGACCTCGCCGCCGTGCGCCTCCTTCAGCCGGAGGGCCTCCTCGACCGCGTACTCGTCGATCTCGTTCATGACCGCGTCCACCGACTCACGGTCCAGCGTCCTGTCCGAATCCGACAGCCGGCGCTCGGCCCACGTGTCGGGCACCTGCTTGACCAGCACGACGATGTTCACGCCTTCGGTCCCTCCTCCATGAGGTGCGCCGATGCTACCCACCGGTACGGGCACCGATCGCCCCGGTCTCGGTGATCCCACTCTCACCCAGTCTGCCCGGCCCCGCCACCGGTGCTCGGGCGCGGGACGGGTGTGCGAGGCTGCCCGGGTGCACCCGACCCTCGCGCTCACCGGGGAGCGGACGCTGCCGGGGATCCCGGCGGAGAACTACTGGTTCCGCCGGCACGAGGCGGCGTACGACGCGCTGGGGCCGTTCTGCCTCGGGGCGGTGGTGCTGGAGGCCGGCTGCGGGGAGGGGTACGGCGCGGACCGGATCGCCGCGGTGGCCCGGTCGGTGGTCGGGGTCGACTACGACCAGGCCTCGACGGCGCACGTGGCGCGCGCGTACCCCCGCGTCCGGGCCGTCCGCGCCAACCTGGCCCGGCTGCCGTTCCCGGCCGGCGCCTTCGACGTGGTGGCCAGCCTGCAGGTGATCGAGCACCTGTGGGACCAGCCGGGCTTCCTGGCCGAGTGCGTCCGGGTGCTGCGGCCGGCCGGCACGCTGCTGCTGAGCACGCCCAACCGGCTGACGTTCGCGCAGCCCAACCGGCCGCTCAACCCGTTCCACCACCGCGAGCTGTCGCCGGCCGAGCTGCGCGCGCTGCTCGTCGATGCCGGCTTCGAGGTGAGCCGGCTGCTCGGGCTGCGGCACGGTCGCCGGCTGGCGAGGCTGGACCGCCAGTTCTCCTCGCTGGTCGACGCGCAGCTGGCCGGACCGCCGGGTGCCTGGCACCCGGAGCTGCGCCGCGCGGTGGCCCGGGTGGCGGCGAAGGACTTCGAGCTCACCCCGGACGACCTGGACGCGAGCCTGGACCTGGTCGCGGTGGCCGTACGGTGCCCGGTGCCGGTGCCGCTGTCGGACCCGGCGGCGCGGCTGCCGGGCCTGGACCCGACGGCGTGGCCGGAGCCGGGCCCGGCGCCGCGGCCGGAGCCGGACCCGGGGTCCGACCGGGCGTGACCCCGCGGCCGGTCGGGACCTTCTGCCTGGTCCTGCACAGTCACCTGCCCTGGGTGGCGCACGCCGGGACCTGGCCGGTCGGCGAGGAGTGGCTGCACCAGGCCTTCACCGGGTCCTGGCGGCGGGTGCTCGGGCTGCTCGACGAGCTCGCCGGGGCCGGGCACCGGGACGTGCTCACGCTCGCCGTCACCCCGGTCCTCGCGGCGATGCTCGACGACCCGTACTGCCTGCGCGAGCTGCACACCTGGGCCGCCGGCTGGCAGCTGCGCGCCGCCGAGCTGGCCGGGCGGCCGGAGCCGCAGCTGCGCCGGCTCGCGGTGCACGAGTGGACCGCGGCCACCGCGTGTCTGGCCGACCTGGAGGACCGCTGGCTGACCGGCGGGCTGTCCGCGGTGCTGCGGCCGCTGGTCGACGCCGGGGTGGTGGAGCTGCTCGGCGGGCCGGCCACGCACCCGTTCCTGCCGCTGCTGGACCCGCGGGTCGCGGCGGCCGAGCTGGCGGTCGGGCTGGACGACGCCCGGCTGCGGCTCGGCCGGGCGCCGGCCGGGATCTGGGCACCGGAGTGCGGGTACGCGCCCGGGCAGGAGGTGCTGTACGCCGCCGCCGGGCTCGAGCGCTTCGTGGTCGACTCCCCGGCACTGCACGGGGACACCGCGGCGGCCCGGCCGGTCGGCGGGTCCGGCGTGCTGTGCGTCGGCCGCGACCTCGAGGTCAGCTACCGGGTCTGGTCACCGAAGGCCGGCTACCCGGGGGCGCCGGACTACCGCGACTTCCACACCTTCGACCACGCGTCCGGCTTCCGGCCGGCGCGGGTCACCGGGCGGCAGGTCCCGCCGGAGGCGAAGCGGCCGTGGGAGCCGGACCTGGCGGCGGCCGCGGTACGCCGGGACGCGGCCGACTTCGTCGACACCGTGCGCCGGCGGCTGCGCGACCTCGCCGACCGGGACGGGCGACCCGGGCTCGTGGTGGCCTGCTACGACACGGAGCTCTTCGGGCACTGGTGGTACGAGGGGCCGCTGTGGCTGGCCCGGGTGCTGACCGCGCTGCCGGCGGCCGGGGTGCGGGTGACCACGCTCCGCGGTGCGATCGAGGCCGGGCACGTCGGGGCGCCGGTCGAGCTGGGGCCGTCGTCCTGGGGCAGCGGCAAGGACTGGCGGGTGTGGACCGGGCCCGCGGTGCAGGACCTGGTGGTGGCGGCCAAGGGCGTGCAGCACCGACTGCTTTCCACTGTGGACGCCCACCGCGGCGCGGCCCGGGACCCGGTGCTCGACCAGCTCGCCCGGGAGGCGTTCCTCGCGCTGTCCAGCGACTGGGCCTTCATGCTCACCCACGACAGCGCTGCCGGCTACGCGCGGGACCGGGCGGCGGCGCACGCCGGCCGGGTGCACGCGCTGGCGGACCTGGTCGAGGCGGGCGACCGGGCCGGCGCGGCCGCGCTGGCGGACCGGCTGCGGGCCCTCGACGGCCCCTTCGGCCATCTCGACGCCCGCACCATCTAGGGCGTATCGCGGCCTCGGCCGGTGTTGAAACCGCCGGCTCCTCGGGCGCAGCGGCTCTCTTTGTCAGAGGGCCCCTCTAGAGTCGCCGGCATGGACAGCCGCCTTCGCGCCCTCTGCGACCTGAACATCGCCGAGTCCCGGGAATACGCGGGACGGCACGAGTACGACGGCCGGGTGCAGGACCTGTCCCCGGACGGCGTGCGCCGCGGGCTGGCCGCGCTCGGCGGCGAGCCGCTGGCCGACCCGTACGACGAGGCCCTGACGGCGGCGAAGGAGGCGGGTGCCCGGGTCCTGTTCGGCGAGCTGGAGCAGCACCGGACCAACCCGATGCCGCACCTGTCCAACCTCGACCTCGCCTGTTACGACCGGGACTATGCACCGGAGCCGGACCGGCGGGCCGCCCGCCAGCAGCACCTGCGGGCCTGGCCGGACGCCGTGGACGCCGCCCTCGCCGCGCTGGACGCGGTGCCGGCGCCGGTCGCGGAGGCGACGCTCGGCACGGCCCGTGGCCTGGCCAGCGGGCTGGACGCGGAGCAGGGCGAGGTGGCCGCGGCCGGGCTCGCCGCGCACGCCCGGCTGGTGGCGCATCTGGAGGCGGCGGCCCGGGACGGCGCGCCGTCCGCGGGGCTGGGCGCCGCCCGGCTGGCCCGGCTGCTCGGGTCGGCGGAGGCGATCGACGTCGACCTGGCGGCACTCTCGGCGTGGGCCGACACCGAGCGCGGGCGGCTGCGGGCGATCCTCGACGAGACGTGCGGGCGGCTCGCGCCCGGCCGGCGCACCGCCGAGGTGGTCGAGGAGCTGGTGCGCGACCACCCGGACGCCGACGGCGTGCTGGCCGAGGCGCAGGCCCTGACCGAGGAGGTCATCGCGTGGACCGCGGAGCACCGGCTCGCGCCCTACTCGGACGGCAGCTGCCAGGTCGGGCCCGCGCCGGAGTCGCGGCAGTGGGGGATGGCGATGATGTCCTGGTCCGCTCCCGGCGAGCCCGAGGCCCCTTCCTGGTACTACGTGACTCCCCCGCGGCCGGAGTGGCCGGAGCCGGAGCGCGAGGAGTGGCTGCAGGTCTTCAGCCGGACCACGCTGCCCGCGATCACCGTGCACGAGGTGGCGCCCGGGCACTTCTCGCACGGGCTGGCCATGCGGCACGTGCCGAGCCTGGCCCGCCAGGTGCTGGCGAGCGAGGCCTTCGTCGAGGGCTGGGCGCACTACGTCGAGGAGGTCGCGGTCGAGGAAGGGTTCCACGCGGACGACCCGCGGTTCGCCGCCGGCGTGGCGATCGAGGCGCTGCTGCGGGTCACCCGGCTGGCCTGCGCGATCGGCCTGCACTCCGGTGGGATGACGGTCGCGGACGCCACCCGGCGGTTCGAGCAGGACGCCTTCCTGGCCGGGCCGGCCGCGCTCGCCGAGGCCCGGCGGGGCACGTTCGACCCGACGTACGGGCGCTACACCTGGGGCAAGCTCGCGATCCTCGACCTGCGGGAGCGGGCCCGCGCAGCCTGGGGCGCGGGCTTCGACCTGCCGCGCTTCCACCGCGCGATGCTCGGGCTGGGCGCGCCGCCGCTCGGGCTGCTCGACCACGCGCTGCAGGCCGCCCCGACCGGGGCCTGAGCGGCCGGGTGGCGATAGGGTCCGGCGCCATGGCCTTCGGATATGCGGGTCCGCCGGCCGCGCGCCGACCGGAGCAGCGGGTGGGCGCCGCCGATGTGCGGTCGGTCCAGTTCGGCAAGCCGCCGTTCGGGCGTCGGGGCTACGACGAGATCGAGGTCGACGACTTCCTCCGCAGGGTCGCCGACGCGCTGGCGAACGCACCCGGTGCCACCCGGGTCACCGCCGACGAGGTGCACGAGGTCGCCTTCCGCAAGCCGCGGATCGGCAGCCGCGGCTACGACGAGGACGAGGTGGACGCGTTCCTCGACCTGATCGAGGGCGAGCTGCGCTGGCGCGGGTCGCCGGAGGGGCAGCGGGAGCAGGCCGCGCAGCTGCCCGGCGCGCCAGGGGCGCGGGTGGTGCTGGCCGTCGCGGTGGCGCTGCTGGTGGACCGCGGCCGGCTGCTGGTCACCGAGCTGCCCGACCCGGTGACCGGCCGCACGGTCTACCGGCCGCCCGGTGCCGAGCTGGCCTTCGGCGAGCGCGGGCACGAGACGGTGCGCCGCGCGTTCCGGGAGGACTTCGGGATCGCGCTGGCCGAGGTGCAGCCGCTGGCCACACTGGAGAGCATCCACCGGTTCGCCGGGCGGGAGGGGCACGAGCTGGTGCTGGTCTACGAGGCGGCGCCGAGCGACCCGGCGGTGTGGGCGCAGCAGCGGCTGATGAGTCGGCGCGGCGACATGTCCGCGGTCTGGGTGCCGGTGGACATGTTCCGCCGGGGCGAGGCGCCACTGCTGCCGGACGGGCTGCTGCCGCTGCTCGACTGAGCCGTGGCAGCATGCCGCGAATGCGCGTGCTGATGCTGTCCTGGGAGTACCCGCCGCTGCTGGTGGGCGGCCTCGGCCGGCACGTGCACGCGCTGGCCGAGGCGATGGCCCGCGGCGGCCACCAGGTGACCGTGCTGACCCGGCATCCCGGACCGGCCGAGCCGGTGCCGTACGACGAGGTCGTCGGCGGTGTCCGGGTGGTGCGGGCGCCGGCGGACCCGTCGCTGCTGCGCTTCGAGGACGAGCTGCTGGCCTGGACGATGGCGCTCAACCACGCGCTGACCCGGGCCGGGCTGGCGGTCTGCGCGGAGGCGCCGCCGGAGGTGGTGCACGCGCACGACTGGCTGGTGGCGCACGCGGCGACCACGCTCAAGCACCACCTCGGCGTACCGCTGGTGGCGACCCTGCACGCGACCGAGGCCGGCCGCCACCAGGGCTGGCTGCCCGGCCCGCTGAACCGGTCGATCCACTCGGTGGAGTGGTGGCTGACGTACGAGGCGCGCCGGGTGGTGACCTGCTCCGCGTACATGCGGTGGGAGGTGACCCGGCTGTTCGACCTGCCGCCGGACAAGGTCGACGTGGTGCCCAACGGGGTGCACCCGCGGCCGTGGCAGGTGCCGGCCGAGCAGGCCGCGGCGGCCCGCCGGCGGTGGGCCGGGGACGGGCCGCTGGTCGTCTTCTCCGGGCGGCTGGTGTACGAGAAGGGCGTCCACGACCTGCTCGCCGCGATCCCCAGGCTGCGCCGGCGGCACCCCGGCTTCCGGCTGGTGGTGGCCGGGAGCGGGCCCTCGGCGGACGAGCTGCGCGAGCTGGCCCGGCGACTGCGGCTCGGCCGGGCGGTGCGGTTCGCCGGTTTCGTGCCGGACGCCGAGCTGGCCGCGCTGGTCGCGGCCGCGGACTGCGCCGTGGTGCCGAGCCGGTACGAGCCGTTCGGGCTGGTCGCGCTGGAGGCGACCGCGGCCGGGACGCCGGTGGTGGCGTCGGAGGCAGGCGGGCTGCCGGAGTTCGTGGTGCACCGGCGGACCGGCCTCACCGTCCGGGCCGGCGAC
Organism: Mycobacteriales bacterium; assembly: GCA_045806925.1. Classification (GTDB taxonomy): domain Bacteria; phylum Actinomycetota; class Actinomycetes; order Mycobacteriales; family CADCTP01; genus CADCTP01. The sequence continues at coordinate 778 of JBJMII010000169.1, read as the reverse complement.
CCGGCCGGGCTGGCGGACGCGGTCGGCGAGCTGCTCGCCGACCAGGTGCTGCGCCGCCGGCTGGTGAAGCAGGCGCGCGCCGTGCTGCGCCGCGACCACAGCTGGGCGACCGCGGCCGCGCAGACGGTCGACGTCTACGCCCGGGCCGAGCTGCAGGAGCGGGCGCTGCGGGCCGAGCTCGCGGGTCGGGCGATGCCCCGGCTGGTGGTCCGGGACGGCAACCTGCTCACCGGCCAGCCGAGCTGAACCCACCGCTGCCGCCGGTCGGCTACCCCGCCCGCAGTGGCGGGCATCGCGGAGGGCCTCGATCCGTGCGGCCAGGACGGTCGAAGAGACGTGCCCTACGGGGTGTCGCCGTACTTCTGCCGGTGCAGCTCCCGGGCCTGCCCGGCCCAGTCCTCGCGCTCGATCCGGGCGCTGAACGCCTCCAGCCGGTGCCGGACCGCCTCGAGCTCGGCGCCGTGCAGCCCGGCGACCTGCCGGTAGGTCGTGATGCCCAGCTCGTGCAGGGTGCGCTCGATCGCCGGCCCGATGCCGCGGATCGCCCGCAGGTCGTCGGTGCCGGTCGGGGCGGGGGCGTCCGGGTCGACCACCCGAGGCAGCACCATGGTGTCCTCGGTCGAGGCGGTCGGGGTGAGGCCGGCATCGGTCGCCAGTACGTCCGGGGCGGGCGGGGTGGTGACCGGCTCCGGCGCCGGCGCGACCGGCTCGACGGTGAGCCCGGAGTCGGTGACGAGCACGTCCGGTGCAGCGGGCGGCGCGGAGGCCGGGGCCGCGG
>JBJMII010000168.1:0-7901 GCA_045806925.1 Mycobacteriales bacterium | reverse complement strand
GCGTCAGCTCCTCGCCCAGGCTGCCGGCCGCGGCCACCGCCAGCGCGCCGAGCGAGAAGAAGGCGGCCACGATGGCCAGCCCCACCGCGACCCAGGCCGCGGCGCGGGCGTCCCGGAGCAGCCAGCCACCCGGCACCCCGACCACGGCCAGCACCGCGGTGGTCAGCAGCCCCGACCGCAGGTGCCCCAGGTCCCACGGCACGGTGCCGGCCGGCCCCGGTCCCGGCGCCGCCGGGACGGCGTCGGCGGACGAGCTGCTCACGGCCGGCGCGCCGCGCGCAGCCGGGGCACGCTCGAGAGCACCAGCGCGACCGCGGCCAGCCCGCCGACGGCGGACAGCACCGGCATCGGGTCGCTGGCGATGGACATGGCCACCCCGCCGAAGGCGAGCAGCGCGGACCAGAAGTAGATGAGCAGCACCGCGCGCCGGTGCGAGTGGCCGATCTCCAGCAGCCGGTGGTGCAGGTGCATCTTGTCCGGCGCGAACGGCGACCGCCCGGCCTTGACCCGGCGCAGCACCGCGAGCACCAGGTCGACCAGCGGCACCGCCAGCACCACCAGCGGCAGCAGGAACGGCAGGTAGAGCGGCACGGTGTTGACCACCGCGCCGTCGAAGGTCTGCGGGTCGGCGCTGGTGGAGGCGGTGACCGCGGACGCGGCCAGGGTCAGCCCGATCAGCATCGAGCCGGAGTCGCCCATGAAGACCCGGGCCGGGGAGAAGTTGTGCGGCAGGAAGCCCAGGCAGGCGCCGGCCAGCACCGCGGACAGCAGCGTCGGGGCGAACGCCACGTCGCCGTAGCCGTCCAGGGCCAGGTGGTAGGAGTACGCGAAGAAGGCCAGCGCCGAGATCGCGGACACCCCGGCGGCCAGCCCGTCCAGCCCGTCGATGAAGTTGATCGCGTTGATGGTGAGCAGGCAGAGCACCACGGTCAGGCCGACCGAGTCGTTCCGCCCGAACGACAGCGTGCCGATGTTGCCGAAGGGCAGGTAGACGGTCAGCAGCTGGACGCCGAGCAGCACCATCACGCCGGCGGCGAAGACCTGGCCGGCCAGCTTGGTCAGCGAGTCCAGCTCCCACCGGTCGTCGAGCACGCCGAGCAGGCAGATGATCCCGCCGGCCACCAGCAGCGCGGTGGTCTCGGAGCCGGTGTCGTACGTGCGGCGCAGCGTCGGCATCAGGTTTGCCACCAGCAGCGCGACCGCCATCCCGCCGAAGATCGCCACCCCACCGAGTCGCGGGGTCGGGATCGCGTGCACGTCCCGGTCCCGCGGGCGGGCCACCGCACCCCAGCGCCGGGCCGCCACCCGCACCACCGGGGTCAGCAGGAACGTCACCGCGGCGGCGATGCAGCAGACCAGCGCGTACTCGCGCACGGGAGGGCGGACCTACCGGGGGTATGCGGGGTGCGCCTCGACCAGGGCCTGGACGCCGGCCGCGACCTCCTCGACCGATCCGGGGTCGCGGACCGCGCGGCCGATCAGCGTGGCGACCTCCTTGAGGTCGGTCTCCGTCATCCCCTGGGTGGTCACCGCCGGGGTGCCCACCCGGATGCCGGATGCGGTCATCGGTGGCTGCGGATCGAACGGGATCGCGTTCTTGTTCAGGGTGATCCGGGCCGCGTCACAGCGGGCCTCGGCCTCCTTGCCGGTGACGCCGACCTCGCGCAGGTCGATCAGCGCGAGGTGGGTGTCGGTGCCGCCGGACACCGGGCGCATGCCCTCCGCGGCCAGACCCTCGGCCAGCGCCTGCGCGTTCGCGATCACCTGCCGCGCGTACGCCTGGTACTCCGGCTGGGCGGCCTCCTTCAGTGCCACCGCCTTGGCCGCGACGGAGTGCATCAGCGGGCCGCCCTGGGTGAACGGGAAGACCGCCTTGTCGATCGCCTTCGCCATGTCCGCGCGGCAGACGATCATGCCGCCGCGCGGACCGCGCAGCACCTTGTGGGTGGTGAGCGTGACCACGTCCGCGTGCGGCACCGGGGACGGGATCGCCTTGCCGGCCACCAGCCCGATGAAGTGGGCGGCGTCGACCACCAGCTTCGCGCCGACCTCGTCCGCGATGGACCGGAACGCGGCGAAGTCGATCAACCGCGGGTACGCCGTCGCGCCGCAGATGATCATCTTCGGGCGGTGTTCCCGGGCCAGGTCGCGGACCTCGTCGAAGTCGATCAGCTCGGTGTCCTGGCGCACCCCGTACGACACCGTCGTGAACCACTTGCCGGAGAAGTTGACCTTGCTGCCGTGGGTGAGGTGCCCGCCGTGCGGCAGCGACATCGCCAGCACCGTGTCGCCGGGCTGGCAGATCGCCGCGTACGCCGCCAGGTTGGCGCCCGCGCCGGAGTGCGGCTGCAGGTTGGCATGCTCGGCGCCGAAGAGCTCCTTGGCCCGGGCGACGCCGATCTCCTCGGCGACGTCCACCTGCTGGCAGCCGCCGTAGTAGCGGCGGCCCGGGTAGCCCTCGGCGTACTTGTTCGACAGCGTCGAGCCGAGCGCGGCCAGCACCGCCGGGGAGGTGAGGTTCTCGCTGGCGATCAGCTGGAGACCGCTGCGCAGCCGGTCGAGCTCGCCGAGCACGACGGCGGCGATCTCCGGGTCCTCGGCCTGCAGGGCGCCGAAGTCCGGCCCCCAGAACGGGGTCTCCCGTGACGCCTGCGGAGCAGAAGCGGCCTCAGTCATCGGATGGCTCCTCGCGCGGCTCGGTGGCGGCTCCACTGTAGGGCCCGGGCGACCCCGGGGACCCTATCCCGGACCGGCCGGCGGGCCGGCGCCGGTCCGGCCACCACGTCCAGCAGCAGGTCCACCCAGGTGGCCGTCCGGGTCACCATGTCGCGCTGCGCCGGGTCGTTGTCGGTCGGGTCCGCCAGGTCGTACGCCTCGCTCACGTACGGCGTGCCGGGCACGTGCCGCTGCTCCCGCAGCGCGCTGGCCCTGGCCACCAGGGCCCGCAGCCGGGCGCCGGCGTTCCCGGCCGGCAGCTCGGCGTCCCGGATCCCCTCGGCCAGCCGGACCAGCTCGCCGAGCGTGAACGTGCGGTGCCGGGCGGCCAGCTGGTAGCGCCAGACGGCCCGGACGTGCTCGGCGGTGGACGCGATGACCAGGTCCGCGGCGAGCACTGCCGGCTGGGTCAGCCGGGTGGAGACCGCCGCGGCCAGGTCGCCGGCGGTCACCCCGGCCCGCCGGAGGGCGGCGGCGGTCCCCGGCTCGATCGGCCGTCGCAGCGTGGCCCAGGTGCCCGCGCTGGCCACCACCACATGCTCCTCGGCCGCATAGCCGAGCCGGCTGCGCAGGCCGGTGCGGAGCAGCAGCTCGGCCGCCGGCGAGCGGCAGACGTTCGCCGTGCAGACGCAGAGCACGGATGCCGGGGGATCGCCCATCGGCCCAGGTTACGTCGAGATGACGGGAGGACGTGGCCGGTGGATCATCGGCGGCCCGCGCATCCAGCGGGGCCGCCGGGACACCTGCTAAGCCGGCGGGGCGGCGGGCGCGACCAGGTCCGGGACGACCTCGCGGAGGTCGTCCAGCGGCACCGCGCCGAGCCGCAGCACCCGGGGCACGTCGCCGGTGACGTCGACGATCGTGGACGGCACCCGGTCCCCGGACGGGCCGCCGTCGAGGTAGACCGCGACCGCGTAGCCGAGCTGGTCGCGCGCGTCCTCGGCGGTGACCGGCGGCGGCTGGCCGGTCCGGTTCGCGCTCGACACGCCCAGCGGGCCGGTCCGGGCCAGCAGCTCCAGCGCGACCGGGTGCAGCGGCATCCGCACCGCGACCCTGCCCCGGGTGTCGCCGAGGTCCCAGGCCAGCGACGGCGCGTACTCGACCACCAGGGTCAGCCCGCCCGGCCAGAAGGCCTCCACCAGCTCCCGGACCGGCGGCTGCACCAGCACCGTCAACCCGTCCAGCCCGGCCCAGGAGCCGACCAGCACCGGCACCGGCAGGTCGCCGGCGCGGCCCTTGCCGGCCCGCAGCGCATCGATCGCATCCGGTCGGAAGGCGTCCGCGCCCACGCCGTACGACGCGTCGGTCGGGAACACGACGAGCTCGCCCCGCTTGATCGAGTCCACCGCCGCGTCCAGCCCCTCGGACCGCTCGGCGGGGTCGCCGCAGTCGTAGAACAAGCTCACCCCGGCAGCATCCCACCTCGCGGATCCGGGTCCGTGCCGCCGGCGGCCCGGGCGGTCGCGTACGGTACCGGGGTTGGTCCGTCCGCGGCCGGGCGGACACCGCCGGACAGCGGCCGGATCCGCTGCAGTCGACCGATTCGAGGTGCGGCGGCGTGACAGCCTTCGAGATCGTGGCGCCGCGGCCGCACTCCCGGCTGCTCACGCTGGCGGCGGCCCAGGCCACGGCGGACCTGCTGCGGGCGGGCGGGCTCGCGGTGCTCCCGACCGAGACGGGCTACCTGCTGGCCGCCTCGGCGGTGTCGTCCGCCGCGGCCCGCAAGGCGTTCGCGGTCAAGCAGCGGGACCTGTCCAACCCGATGCACGTCGCCTGCGCCTCGCTGGAGATGGCGGCCCGCTTCGGCAAGCTGGACGGCCGGGCCCGGCGGCTGCTCGGCGAGCTCACCCCCGGACCGCTGAGCGTCGTCGTCCCGCAGGCCGGCGACCTGGACAACCCGTACGTGACCCGGGCCGGGACGATCGGCCTGCGGGTGCCTGACCATCCGGCGACCCTGCAGGTCATCGCCACGCTGGGAGGTCCCGTCACGGCGACCAGCCTGAACCGGTCCGGGGAGGAGAGCGCCCCGGTCGACCGGCAGTTGCTGGAGACCTTCGACTGGGACGGCGAGCCGGTGGTGCACGCTGTGATCGACCCGGCGGCCGTGCGCTACGAGCAGGCTTCGACGCTGGTCCGGCTCACCGGTCCGGAGCCGGAGGTGCTCCGCGCCGGACCGGTGACGGCGGCCGAGATCGCCCGGGTGCTGGCCGGACCGCCGCCGGGACGCCCGGCGGTCCACCCTGGGCCCGCCGTCATCCCAGCCAGGTCGGCGTCAGCGCGACGTGCGAGATGTTGACCAGCGGCGGGGCGGCCAGGCAGTAGGAGGCCGCGGGCAGGGTGACCGCCAACCTCACCGGCGCCTCCTGGGAGCAGCGGACGTCAGCGGCGGGCGGTGGTGAAGCGGGGACGGCCGGCCAGGTCGGGATGGTCCTCGACCTCGTCCCAGTGGCCGAAGACGGCCAGCGCCGACCGGCGCTGCCCGTCCGCGTGCTCGACGGCGACCAGCCCGCCCGGGCGCAGCAGCCGGGCCGCGGCCCGCTGCACCGCGCGTACGGTGTCCAGCCCGTCCTCGCCACCCCACAGCGCGGCCGGCGGGTCGTGCTCGGCCACCTCGGGCTCGACCGTCGCGCCGACCGGGATGTACGGCGGGTTCGCGGTGACCAGGTCCACGGTGCCGTCGAGGTCGGCGAGCACGGACGGGTCGGCCACGTCGCCCCGGTGCAGCGTCACCGGCAACCCGGTGGCCTCGACGTTGCGCTCGGCCCAGGCCAGCGCGTGCTCGTCCAGCTCGACCGCGTGCACGGTCACCCCCGGCGCCTCGTCGGCGATCGCCAGCGCCACCGCGCCGGACCCCGCGCACAGGTCGACCACCAGCGCGCCCGGGTGCAGCCGGGACAGCGCCCAGCCGACCAGCATCTCGGTCTCCGGCCGGGGCACGAAGACGCCCGGCCCGACCGCCAGGTCCAGCCGGCGGAAGCCGGCCACCCCGGTCAGGTGCTGCAGCGGCACCCGGGCCGCGCGCTGCTCGACCAGCGCCGCGTACCGGTCCGCGACCGGGTCCGGCAGCCGGTCCAGCAGCGCGAGCCCGGCCCGGGACAGGCCCAGGACGTGCGCCGCCAGCTCCTCCGCGTCGTGCCGCGGGCTGGCCACGCCGGCGGCGGCGAGCACCCCGGCCGCGGCCCTAATCTCGGGGATCACCGGCGAGCAGGGCGTCCGTGTCGGCCTTGGCCAGCGCGTCCAGCACCCCGTCCAGGTCGCCGCCCAGCACCTGGTCCAGGTTGTACGCCTTGTAGCCGACCCGGTGGTCGGAGATCCGGTTCTCCGGGAAGTTGTACGTCCGGACCCGCTCGCTGCGGTCGACCGTACGGACCTGGGACCGGCGGGCGTCAGAGGCCTCCTTGTCCGCCTCCTCCTGGGCCGCGGCCAGCAGCCGGGCCCGCAGCACCCGCATCCCGGCCTCCCGGTTCTGCAGCTGGCTCTTCTCGTTCTGCATCGAGACGACGGTGCCGGTCGGGACATGGGTGATCCGGACCGCGGAGTCGGTGGTGTTCACGCTCTGCCCGCCCGGGCCGGACGAGCGGTAGACGTCGATGCGCAGGTCGTTCGGGTCGATCTGGACCTCGACGTCCTCCGCCTCCGGCAGCACGAGGACACCGGCCGCGCTGGTGTGGATGCGGCCCTGCGACTCGGTGGCCGGCACCCGCTGCACCCGGTGCACGCCGCCCTCGTACTTCAGCCGCCGCCAGACCCCGGTGTCGGCCCGACCGCGGACCGCGACGGTGACATCCTTGTAGCCGCCCAGGTCGCTCGGCTCGGCGTCCAGCACCTCGGTCTTCCAGCCCTGCCGCTCCGCGTACCGCAGGTACATCCGGAGCAGGTCGCCGGCGAACAGGGCCGACTCCTCGCCGCCCTCCCCCGCCTTGACCTGCAGGATCACGTCCTTGCCGTCGTTCGGGTCACGCGGCAGCAGCAGCTCGCGCAGCCTCTCGCCGAGCGCGCCGGCGCGCTGCTCCAGCTCGGCCGCCTCGGCGGCGAAGGACGCGTCCTGGACGGCCAGCTCCCGCGCGGTGGCCAGGTCGCCGCGTACGGTGTCGAGCTGGCGCGCGGTCTCCGCGACCGCGGTCAGCTCGGCGTAACGCCGGCCCAGCCGGCGGGCCAGCGCCTGGTCGGCGTGCACGCCGGGGTCGGCCAGCCGGCGCTCCAGCTCGGCGTGCTCGGCGAGCAGCGCGGGCAGGCTGTCCGGGGTGGTCATGTCGCCTCTCCTGATCCGTGGCCGCTGGTGCGTCGCTTCCATGTACACGAACGGCGCCCACCTCCCTGCGGGAGATGGGCGCCGTCGAGGTGGCTAGCTGGTGCGCTGGCGCTTGCCGTACCGCTGCTCGAACCGGGCCACCCGGCCGCCGGTGTCGAGGATCTTCTGCTTGCCGGTGTAGAAGGGGTGGCACTGCGAGCAGACGTCGGCGTGGATCACGCCGTTCTTCGCGGTGCTGCGCGTCGTGAACGTGGCCCCGCAGGAGCAGGTCACCGTCGTCTCGACGTAGTCGGGGTGGATTCCGGGCTTCACGACTGGGTCCTCTCGTCGATGGCCGCCGGGTCGCCGGGTGCTGCGCGGCGTGAACCGGAGCCGAGGTCGTGCTCAGTGTGCCAGAGCGGCGCACTGACGCTCTCAACAGCCCCGCGGCCGGCCGGATTCCCTCCCCGGCCGCAGGGTGGCCACCGCGACCAGGCCGGCCGGGGATCCCCGAGCTTGCGAGGGGAAACCCGGCATGTCGCCGGGCGACCGCGCCGACGAGCGGGCCCAGCCGGACGAACCCACCGCCCCGGGGGTCCGGGGGCCGCCCCCCGGGATGACTCAGTCCTGGCCGGGCGTCGACTTGGCGATCTGCATGAGGAACTCGACGTTGGTCCGGCTCTGCTTGATCCGGTCCAGCAGCAGGTCGATCGCCTGCTCCGGGTCGAGCGCGTTGAGCACCCGGCGCAGCTTGTGCACGATCACCAGCTCCTCCGGCGCCAGCAGGATCTCCTCCTTGCGGGTGCCGGACGCGATGACGTCGACCGCGGGGAAGACCCGCTTGTTGGCGATCTTGCGGGACAGGATCAGCTCGGCGTTGCCGGTGCCCTTGAACTCCTCGAAGATCACCGTGTCCATCGTCGACCCGGTCTCGACCAGGGCGGTGGCGAAGATG
>JBJMII010000167.1:0-12184 GCA_045806925.1 Mycobacteriales bacterium | reverse complement strand
GCGCGGAGCCGGCGTGCACCGCCTCGTCGTTGCGCCGGTGCAGGTCGGCCAGCTTGCCGGCGGCGGTGTGGACGTCGGGCTCGCCGGGGACCTGCTCGACCGCGCTGCTCATGCCGGCAGGTTAGGCCATGCCCCGGGCGGGGCCGTGACCATCGTGCCGTCAGGGGCGGTCGAGGCGCAGCGTGGGCGGGTCCACGTCGTCCGGCCCGCGGCGGCTCCGCTCGAGGTCCGCCTCGTAGTCCGCCCCGTACCGCGCGGCGTTGCGGCTGCGCCGCTCGTGGTCGCCCTCGACTAGCCGGTTGATCAGCTGCTGGGTCTGGTCGGCGTCCGGGATGTGCTTGAAGACCTGCTGGCCGTCCTCGCCGGCGGACTCCACCACCAGGGTGCCGGAGTTGATGACCCGCTCGAGGAGCGACTGCTCGTACATGGCGTTGTTGATCCGGTTGAGCGGCACGTCCCGGCCGCTGTGGCTGAGGATGCCCACCCGGGTCATCAGCCGGTGGGTGGTCAGCACGTAGTGCGTCGTCCGCCACCGCAGGTAGGGCACCAGCGCGACCACGATCACCGCGACCAGCGCGATGACGAGGACGGCGATGCGGACGGCGGCCTGGAACGAGCCGTCCGGGACGATGGCGGCCAGGAACGACGCCAGGCCGACAACGACGAGCAGCAGCGCGGTGGGGACGACGAGCGTCACCCAGTGCGGATGCAGGTGCTTGACGACACGCTCGTCGTCGGCGAGGAGCTGGTCCGGGTACGGCACGTGCTCAGCATGGCCGACGACGGGGCCGGGCGTCATGTCTTGGCCGCATCGGGCTGCCCGGGCGCGCCGTCGCGGCCGGCCGCGGGTCAGCCGGGCCGGACGTGGGTGACGTCGCCGGCCGAGACCGCCCGCTGGCCGTCCGTGGTGCTCAGCACCAGCCGGCCGTCGGTGTCCAGCCCGGTGGCCGTCCCGGTCAGCTCGGTGCCGTTCGGGAGCAGCACCCGGACCGCCCGGCCCAGCGTGTCGCAGACCGCCTCGTACGCGGCGCGCGTCCCGCCCGGGTCGCCGCCGCGCGCACACCACTCGGCGTACAGCGCGCCGAGCCGGCGTAGGATCGCCCGCAGCAGCGGGTCCCGGTCGGTGCACTGCGCCGCCTCGACCGCCAGCGAGGTGCCGCCGGGCGGCAGCTCGCCCCGGCGGGCCGACACGTTCAGCCCGACGCCGACCACCACCGCGCCGCCGTCCGCCTGCACCAGGATGCCGGCGACCTTGGCCGGCCCGGCTGTCCGGGTCGGCACGCCGAGCAGCACGTCGTTGGGCCACTTCAGCCGGACCGGCACCCCGCTGAGCCGCTCGACGGCCTGCTGCACGGCGAGACCGGCGAGCAGCGGCAGCCAGGTCCGCCGGTGCACCGGCACCGCCGGGGGCGGCCGCAGCAGCACAGAGAAGGTCAGCCCGGCCCGCGGCGGCGACCGCCAGCCCCGGTCCAGCCGGCCCCGGCCGCCGGTCTGCTCCTCCGCGACCAGCACCAGGCCCTCCGGCGCGCCGGCGCGGGCCAGCTCGGCGACGTCGTCGTTGGTGGAGCCGGTGACCGGGACGACCCGCAGGTCGGTCACCAGCGAGCCGGCGCGCACCAGCGCCGCGGTGAGCGCGCGCGGCGACAGCGGTGGCCGGGCGGTGTCCGTCCACTGCGCGCGGACCGGGCTGGTCATCCGGCTCATCCGGCCACGGTAGGGCACGCCCGGATCACCTCCGCGCGGGCACCACCGGACGCCCGACCCCTCGCCGGACGGCCGGCCCGGGCCTCCGGTCGACCCCGGACCGGTGCGCGGCTACTGGTAGGAGATCATCACCGGGGTCGGCTTGCGGGTCATCGTCTGCGCCGGGGTGAGCATCGGCGAGTCCTCGTCGTAGAAGTTCTTCCAGCCGAACGGCACCCCCTTCGGCGCCGCGCCGACGACGGCCCGCCAGGTGTCGTCCTTGCTGCCGGTCGGGCCCTGCCCGTCCATGTGGAACAGCAGCGCCACCTCGTCCCGGTCCCGCTGCAGCGGCTCGTCGTCGCCGATCATGTCCAGCCGGAACTGGTGCAGCACCAGCACCTTCTGCGGCAGCGTCGCCGCCGCGGTCAGGTCGGCCAGCCAGCGGTACACCGAGTTGACCTCCGCGGCGGTGACCGAGCCGATCTGGGTCAGGTGCTGCTGGCCCGGCTTGAGCCGCCACTCCGGGTCCAGCGCCAGCCCCACGTGCGGCAGCCGGAGCAACGGCTCGTACCGTCTCGCCTGGGTGAGGAAGTCGGTTCGGCCGGGCTGCAGGTCGAGCACCACGTACATGCCGGCCGCGCCGGCCTTCTCCACCCAGGGCCGCAGCAGCGAGATCGGCGCCTCGAACGAGTAGTTGCCGTCCGGCCCCGGTGGGCCGGTCGCGACGGTGGCGATGATCTCGAAGGCGGGTACGACCGGGATGCGGCCGGACAGCTCCCGGTACGGCGCGGCGAGCCGCGTCGCCCGGGCGATCGCGGCGTCCACCGGCTGCTCGCCGAGTACGCCGAGGGCGGCGGTGCCCGGGTGGCCGTACATCGCCACCAGCCGGTGGCCGGGGAACAGGACCTGGCCGCCGCCGGGCAGCTGGGTCCCGGTCTCGGCCACCGCCAGCCGGGCCGCCAGCCGGTCCACCGCGCCGAAGCCGGCGCCGGCGGCGAGCACGTGCGCCGGCTTCGCCTTCGCCAGCGCGTCGATCGCGTCCGGGTCGGCGCGCGGGTCCGCGCCGGTCACCGGCACCACGGTGGCGCCGGCCGCCTTGCCGGTCGCGGCAGCCGCCGCGGCGACCGCCTTGCCGGCCTCGTCGGTCCCGGCCCGGACCAGCACGGCGACGTCGCCGAGGCCGTTCGTGGTCGGCGTGCTGTCCACCTCGGCGGCATCCGCGACCACCTGGCTGGCCGTGCCCTCCAGCCGGCCGGCGACGTCCGGCCCGACCGCCACCACGGTGTCCGGCCTCAGCCGGGCGATCTCGGCCCGGACCGCGGTCCCGTCGCCGTCGTCGAGCAGCAGCGGCGCGCCCAGCCGCTCGGCCTGGGTGGCGCCGTCCGCGATCCCGGCCGCGTCGGTCGCCGCGGCGACCACGACCGCCGGCGAGGTGTCGAAGAGCTGCCGGCTGACCGCGACCGAGACGGCGGCCGGGGTGCTGCCGGTCGCCACCGCGACCGGGCGGTCCGGCGGGCTGACCGTCGCCTCCGGCTGCTGCGACCCGCCGGGCCGGCCGCGCGTGCCGGGCGGGCCGTCGCCGGTGCAGGCGGCCAGCAGCAGCGCGGAGGCGAGCAGGGCGGCAAGTCGGAGTCTCATCGGGCCGTAGTATTCCAACTTCGCTCCGGCCGTTCGCCGCGCCTCCCGGTGTGGCGGCACACCGGTGGCGGTCCTGCACCACGGCACGGGACGGACCCGGGATAGAAAGGTCCCCATGACGCAGACCACCCCGCAGTCGGACAGCAGCTGGCTCTCCGGGGAGGAGCTGGACGCGGCCCGGGACCGGTTGCCGATCCTCTACGTCGACGCGATCCCGGTCCGGGTGGACGGGCAGGGCACGGTGACCGCGATCGGGCTGCTGCTGCGGGTGACCGGAGAGGGCCGGATCACCCGGGCGCTGATCTCCGGGCGGGTGCTCTACCACGAGCGGGTGCGCTCGGCGCTGCTGCGGCACCTGGAGAAGGACCTCGGCCCGCTGGCGCTGCCCAAGGTGCCGGTCGCGCCGCAGCCGTTCACGATCGCGGAATACTTCCCGACCCCCGGGGTGACCGCCTTCCACGACCCGCGGCAGCACGCGGTCTCGCTGGCGTACGTGGTGCCGGTGGAGGGCGACTGCGCGCCGCAGCAGGACGCGCTGGAGCTGACCTGGTTCACCCCCGAGGAGGCGCGCGACCAGAGGCTGCTGTCGGAGATGGCCGGCGGCCAGGGCACCCTGCTGCTGCAGGCCCTGGCCCACGTCGGGCACTGATTACTGACTGATAGACCATCCTGACCGATAGACCGTCCTGACTGACAGACCGTCCTGACTGACAGACCGTCCTGATAGACCGGCCAGATTGAAGCTCGATCAGTTGGTCGGCCCCTGGCCGGCTCGGCCGCCCTCACCGGCGCGCTCGCCGCGCTGACCCGGTGGGTCTGGCGGCTGGCGCTGCGTCGCTGCTCGGGTGCCTCCGCGTGAGTCGACCGGCTGAACCGGCCTTGAGTACTGTCCGTGATTCCGGGGTGACAGAAGACGGCCTGCCGGCCGGCAAGGACCTGGAGCCGCTCAACCTGGCCTGGGCGCCGACGCTGTCCGCGGACGTGCAGGCGGTGCTGGCCACCGACAAGGTCCGCTTCCAGGGCCAGGAGGTCGCCTTCGTCGTGGCCGACGACCGGTACGCCGCCCGCGACGCGGTCGAGCTGATCGATGTCCACTACGACATCCTGCCGCCCGTGGTGGACGCCGAGCGGGCACTCGACCCGGACGCGCCGGTGATCCGGGACGACCTCGAGGGGCGTACGGACAACCACATCTTCGACTGGGAGGCCGGCGACGAGGCGGCCACCGAGGCGGTCTTCGCCGGCGCCGACGTGGTGGTCGGTCAGGACATGGTCTACCCGCGCTCGCACCCGGCGCCGCTGGAGACCTGTGGCGCGGTCGCCGACTACGACCCGGTCGACGGCAAGCTGACGCTCTACGAGACCACCCAGGCGCCGCACGCGCAGGTCCTGAGCGGGCGCGGCTGAGACCGGCCGGCGGCTGAGACGCGCCGGCACCGCGGGGCTGCCGGCACCCTCTCGGCTGCCGGCAGCCCCGCGCTCAACCCTGGGCTGTCACCGCTTGAACAGCGGCGCCAGGCTGTTCACCGCCGCGTCCCGGCTGGTCAGCGGCGCCAGGCCGTACCGGTCCTCGATGGTGGCCAGGATGGACGTGGTGTCGGCCGGCAGCGAGCGGACCACCGGTCCGCGCAGCAGCGGCGAGACCACCAGCGCCGGGATGCGGGTGCCCGGACCCCACCGGTCGGAGACGCCGGCCGCGGTCGGCGGCGGGACGTGGTCCCACTGCCCGCCGAACTCGTCGTAGGTGACCACGACGGCGGTGGAGCTCGCCTGCGGGCTGGCTGCGATGGCCTTGAGCAGCTCGACCAGGTGCTTCTGCCCGGTGGACACGCTGGCGTAGCCGGGGTGCTCGTTCTCCTCACCGATCGGCTTGACGAAGCTGACCGACGGCAGCGCGCCGATCTGCACCTGGTGCACGAAGTCCTGCTCGTCGCGCAGGTGCGCGGCCCGGGCCGCGGTGCCGGGCGCGTACTCGGCGAAGTAGTTCAGCGGCTGGTGGTGGAACTGGAAGAGCTTGTCCGCGCAGTTCGGGTAGACCGCGGTGGCCAGGGTGGCCGGGTCGGTGCAGGTGCCCGGGGTGCTGCCGTTGGTCCAGCCGCGGCCGCCGACGTTGCCGTTCGCATTGTCCCAGCCGCCGGAGTACCAGGCCCAGGACACGTCCGCGGCGGACAGCCGGGTGCCGATGGTGTCGTACGTCTGCGGCGGCAGCCGCCTCTCCACGGCCGTGCCCGGGGCGTACGGCTGGTAGAACGGCTGGATCGTGTTCACCGCGTAGTCGCCGCACACGGTGCCGGCCGGTGGGGTCGGCTGGCCGGCGCGGACCAGGCAGCTGCCGTCCGGGTTGGCCGCCTGGGTCAGCGCCGCGTCCTTGGTGCCCGGGGTCGCCGGGTGCAGCGGTGTGCCGGCCGGGAAACCGTCCGGGCCGACGACCGAGTGCAGGTCGTTCGCGCTGCCGTCGGCGAGCGCGTTCGGGTAGACCGGGGTCCGGGCGGTGACCAGCCACTGGTGGTTGAGGAACGAGCCGCCGAAGGCGCTCTGGAAGAAGTCGTCGAGCAGCACGCTCTTCGGCGCCTGCGGGCCGGTCAGGTACCGGTAGACGGGCAGCTGCCGGGTGTCGTAGTAGCCCTGGGTGAGCCCCACCGCGTCACTGCCGGCCGTGTAGCGGTCCATCCGGCCGCCGTCGATCTGGTACTGCTCGTTGTAGAAGCGGTGCACCAGGTCGCGGGTGCACCCGCCGGGCAGGCCGGAGCCCTTGGGCACGCCGCTCGGCGCGAACACGCCCGGCGCCGGGCAGGTCGTGTCGGTCGGCGCGATGTAGTCGTCGACCCGGAACGGCCGGTTGCGGAAGTGGCTGTCGAAGGCCGTCCCGACCGGCGTGGTCCCCGAGCAGACCCGGCTCAGCGGCGGCGAGGTGAGGTTCACGTCGTTCTGCATCAGGCAGTCGTACGGCGTGTGGGCCGGGTCCGCGCCGACCTGCACCGACCGGGGGGTGTCGGCCGGGTCGCCGGCCAGCCCGTTCGCCCCGGGCCAGCGCCCGAGGAGGTTGTCGAAGCTGTGGTTCTCCTCGTAGATCACCACCAGGTGGTCGACGCGCTGCAGGCCGCCGGCGGCGGTCCCCGCCGGCTTCGCGGCCGCGGCCGAGGGGAGGGCCACGCAGACCAGGCTGGCGGCGGCGAGGGAGGTGAGCAGTCGACCGGTGCGCATCGGAGCCTCCGGCGGGGAGCGTCATTGCCCTGACGAGTCTTCCTAGCGGGCGGCTCACCGTGCCGGCAAGACTTGACTGCACGGGTCAGGGGGAGTATTGGCGCGCTTGTCGCAGTTCCACCCGCCGTCCGGCAGCAGCTCCCTCGACCACCCGGTCCACCTACCGCACCACCAGGACGGTGTCCGCCCGGGGGACCAGCTCGCCGATCACCGGGTGGCCGGGGAGCTCGCCGACCAGCAGCAGCCCGCCGGACGTCTGCGCGTCCGCGAGCAGCAGCGCCTCGGCCTCGCCCACCGCGCCCAGGTCGGCGTGCGGGCGGACCCAGTCGAGGTTGCGCCGGGTGCCGCCGGACACGTAGCCGGCGGCCAGCGCCTCCCGGGCCCCCTCCAGGTACGGCACCGCCGCCGCGTCCACCACCGCGGTCACCCCGCTGGCCCGGGCCAGCTTGAGCAGGTGGCCGAGCAGCCCGAATCCGGTGACGTCGGTGGCCGCCCTGATCCCGGCGGCGACGGCGGCCCGCGCGGCGTCCCGGTTGAGCGTCGTCATCGTCTCCACGGCCGCCGCGGACACCTCGCCGGTCGCCTTGTGCCGGCTGTTGAGCACGCCGGTGCCGAGCGGCTTGGTCAGCGTGAGCGGGCGGCCCGCCCGGCCGGCGTCGTTGCGCATGATCCGGTCCACGTCGACCAGGCCGGTGACCGCCATGCCGTACTTGGGCTCCGGGTCGTCCACGCTGTGCCCGCCGGCGACATGGCAGCCGGCCTCGCCGGCCACCGCCAGCCCGCCGCGCAGCACCTCCGCCGCCAGCTCGTACGGCAGGACGTCGCGGGGCCAGCAGAGCAGGTTGAGCGCGACCAGCGGCCAGCCGCCCATCGCGTAGACGTCCGACAGGGCGTTGGCGGCGGCGATCCGCCCCCAGTCGTACGGGTCATCGACGACCGGGGTGAAGAAGTCGGTGGTGGCGACGACGGCGGTGCCGCTGCCGTCCAGGCGGACCACCGCCGCGTCGTCGCCGTCGTCCAGTCCGACGAGCAGCTCGCCGGCCGGGTCCCGTGGGCCGGCGCCCAGCAGCCCGGCCACCGCCGCCTCCAGCTCGCCCGGCGGGATCTTGCAGGCGCACCCGCCGCCGTGCGCGTACTGGGTCAGCCGGTACGTCCTCGTCGCCGTCACATCAGTATTGTCGGGCGCGGAGGCGTACGGGCGCCTGGTGGCCCCCGCGGTCTTCAAATCCGTCGTGGCCCGCTTAGCGGGTCAGGGGGGTTCGATTCCCCTCCGCCTCCGCCACCAGGGCAGACGCCCCTGCCCGCTGCAAGCGGTTCGGCTTGAGTCGATCTTGGACGCACTACGAACCCCGGATGCGCCCGACAGTAGTCGATTTGAAGCTGGCCCCCGGGCCTCGACCTAACCCGCGTGCCCGGCCGTTGACGACGGCAAGCTGGACCTGTCACGGATGCCGAGCTACCGGTACGCGGCCGACGCCAAGCCCATCCAGCTCAAGAACGTCTCCGCCGCACTCGCTGCTGCACCTGACGCGCCCGGGCGCGCCCGGGTTCCTACCGCCGGGGGCGCGGTCGAGTGCGCCAGGAGGCGCGCTAGCCCTGAGTATTCATGATGATCTTGATCTGGTTTGTGTCGGAATGAGGAAGAGTGCTCCTGACCTGGGAGAATGAGGTTGTCTAGGCCATCATTCGAACAGGATCATGGAGCACTCTTCAGGTGGATGACTTTACCGGGTGGTCCCGGGATCTGACGGTCGAGGTCGGCGGGCACGGGGTGGTGTCGCATACCGGGGCGGTGGCTGTGCGGGCGCTGGCGGACCGGACCGGTTTGACCGGTGCGCTGTCGGTGGCGCTGGCGCGGCGGGGGTTCCTGCCGGTGCATGACCGAGGTCGGGTGCTGACCGACGCCGCGGTGATGATCGCCGATGGCGGGCGGGTGATGTCGGACCTGGCCGTGCTGCGGGATCAGGGTGAATTGTTCGGGCCGGTGGCCTCGGATCCGACGCTGTGGCGGACGTTGGACGCGATCGGTGGCTTGCAGCGGGATCGGATCGCGGCCGCCCGTGCCAGGACCCGTCGGCGGGTGTGGGACCTGGTCGCCGCCCGGCACGGGCAGATCCCACCCGCACGGGTCGCCGACCGGGACCTGGGTGCCACGGTGGTGATCCGGTTGGACGCCTCCATCGTCATCGCGCACTCCGAGAAGGCGCTGGCAGCACCGACTTTCAAGCGAACCTGGGGACATCACCCGCTCACCGCTTGGTGCGACAACACCGGGGAGTCGCTGGCCGTGCGGCTGCGTCCGGGCAACGCCGGCAGCAACACCGTCGCCGACCACATCGCGGTCCTGACCGCGGCGATCACTCAGGTGCCAGCCCGGTACCGGCGGGACCTGCTGATCACCTGTGACGGCGCCGGGGCCACCAAGGACCTGCTCAAGCACATCACCGCGCTGAACGCCGCTGCGGGCCGGCGGGTGCACTACTCGGTCGGGTTCGACCTGGACGAACGCGCCCGCACCGGCATCGGCCAGGTGCCGGCGACGTTGTGGCAGCACGTCATCGACACCGACGGCGAACCCCGAGACCTCGACGACGCGGGCGTGGTCGAGCTGACCGGGCTGCTCCGCGAATCGACCGCCGGGGACACCCTTAAGGGCTGGCCGCCCGACATGCGGGTCATCTGCCGCCGGGAGCGGCCGCACCCCGGCGCGCAGCTGTCGCTGTTCGAGGAAGCCGACGGCTGGCGCTACCAACCCTTCGCCACCAACACCCCGCTTCGCGGGCCCGGACGGCTCGGGCAACTGGCGTTCCTGGAAGCCCGCCACCGCGCGCACGCCCGGGTCGAGGACTGCATCCGCAACGGCAAGAACACCGGCCTGGGACATCTCCCCTCGACGTCCTTCGACATCAACCAGGCCTGGTGCCTGGCCGTCGGGATCGCCTGCGACCTGCTGGCTTGGCTGCGGCTGCTGTGTCTGAGCGGGGACCTGGCCAAGGCCGAACCCAAGACCCTGCGCTACCGACTGCTGCACACCGCCGCCCGCATCGTCCGCGGCCACCGCAAACGCAAGATCCGCATCCCCGAAACCTGGCCCTGGGCCAACGAACTGCACGCCTGCCTGACCGCCGCGTTCACCCTGCCCGCACCGACCTGACACACACTCAACCCCGACACGACGACCCCAAGGACCCGTCCGGACCGTGGAACCGGCGCCACCGACGCGACAGCCGGACCGCCAGCCACGCCCCCAACCACCCAACAGCAGGTGAAGACCAACAACCGCAGAGCCGACAGGTGCGCTCACCCGACCCGCGAATGATCCGGGCTAGAGCTAGCCATACCGCAAAAGTTGCGGGGCAACCGCCGCATCGACACCGAGGACCGCATCAAGGCCGGCGCACGTTTGCTGCGCGACCTTGTCTCCGCAGGTCTCTGATTGCGCGGCCCCGGTTCTGGTGCCGGATAGGTGCGCAGCGGCTCGATCTCGTCTGCACTTCCTTGCTGATCGCCCGGTGCGGCTGGGACACGGTGCCCGACGACCAGGACGAGGGAGTCAGCCCGACGCAGTCGGCGAGCCGGCGGCCGAGCCGGCCCAGACCGGCCAGCGTCGGCGGCACCTGGAACCGGATCGCCGACACCACCCCATCCGCGTCGACCTGGCGCACACACACCGAATGGTTCGCCACCACCGCGGCGTCGATACCGACCTGCACCCGTACCGGCCACCGATCAGCCGCCGGAGTCGGCGAGCTACCGTGAACTGGCACGAGGGTTCTCCCTCCGTCTGCGACGAAGAGCACCCGCGGCGTGGCCACCGGCCAGGTCGAACACGCACCGGGCGCTCATGGACCGGGAGAGCCCTCGCGCGCCGCTCACCACCCGACGGCCATCTCCCGGCACGACTCCCGACACCGTGAGGCGGCCCGTACGCCGCCCATGCCTGTGGGTGATCCGGTGCCATCCCGGCCAGTCCGGCAACGCTGAGCGCCCACACCAGCCGGCCACCAATTCCCTCAACCGGGCCTGCCCGGGAGACGGGCCCCAGCCCGGCGATCTCTTTCACGAGCCCGAAGCTCACCCGAAAACCGCCACCAGGGCCCCTCCCGCGGCCACCGTACGTGACCACCCCCCCGTCACCAGGAGGCACCTCAAGGGATACAAGCCGTTTAATCGGGGGGCTCGCCGCGGCGGATCAAGGCGGTAGCGGAGGTTGCGTTCGGAGGCCGTTGCGGTGCGTCCGTCACCGCTATCCGCCGAGCTCGACAGTCGTGCTGACGGTCAAGCCGGCGCACTGACCAGCGGATTCATGAGTTTCCCTTGTTCTGGGCGCCCTGCCGGGGGCACCACTGCCGGGGGCACCACCTCTGACCAGCCTAATCCGATGCCATGGAGAGATGCCGTGAGTCCGTGGGAACGGAGAGGGGAACGAAGGCTCGTATTCTCGATCCCGTGGCGACCCGGAAGCGTCGGTCCAGGGACACATCGAGGAGCGGCCCAACGGGTCGTTCCGAGTCATTGTCTACGCCAGGCGCGATCCGCTGACCGGCAAGGACCGCCGGCTCCGGAAGACCTGCGCGACGTACGCCGAGGCGCAGGTCGCGTTCGTCCGCCTACAGGGCGACGTGCACGCCCAGCGGCATCCTCGCTCGGACATCACCGTCGGACAGGCTCTCGCCCAGTGGCTCGAGGTCGCGGACCACCAGGTCACCACCCGCGAGCGGTACGACGACCTGATCCGGCTCTACCTCGCCCCCTCCCTCGGGTCGACGCGCGCGTCGGCTGTCGATGCGCAGCTGCTGGAGCGCCTATACGCACGGCTGCAGCGATGCCGGGAGCTGTGTCCCGGCCGATCGCGGGCCGGACACGCCTGCCGTCCACTGGCGAACAACACAATCCGCAAGCTGCACTCGATGCTCGGCGCCGCGTTCGAGCGGGCTGTGCGCTACCGGCAGCTGGGAGTCAACCCGGCCGAGCTGGCGCAGCCTCCGGCGTTCAAGCGCGGAAACCCGGACCCGCCATCGTCGGTGGAGCGCTCGGGGGTGCGCGTCCGAGGCGTGCATGCACCGGAAGTCGGCGGGGACGGACGTCTGTTCGCGTGGCCTGCGTGGGGACGCCGCTGGATGCTTGTCGTGTTCTGTCGGATCCGGCGCGGCCCGTTCGTGGAGGGGTTGAGAGTTCGGCAGCGGGTCGGGTAGAGGGAAGGGTCATCAGCATGACTGGTACGTCGGTGCGCGGGGCCAAGCCGTTGCGGTTCGGAGTGGTTGCTCCGATCACCGCCGTGCCGACCTGGCGCGACCAGCTGCGTGATCTGGCCGACAGCAGTTATTCGACGATCTTGATGCCCGACGTTCCGCAGTGGCAGCCGGCACCGGGTCCTGCGCTCGCCGTCGCGGCGACGATCACCGGCCTGCGCGTGGGTACCTGGGTGTACGCGTCCCCCGTACGGCCCCCGTGGATCACGGCGTGGGAGGCGCACTCGCTGTCCGTGCTCACCGACGGTCGTTTCGAGATGGGCATCGGCACCGGCCGGCCCGGGATCGCCGACCAGCTCCGCGAACTCGGCCTGCCGGTCATCCCCGCGAACCAACGGTCAGGCCAGGTGCGTGACGTCGTCACGGCCCTGCGCGAACTCGACGGCTCAGACCTGCACACTCCGGTG
>JBJMII010000166.1:0-40409 GCA_045806925.1 Mycobacteriales bacterium | reverse complement strand
CCGGAGCCGTGCGCCTGCGACGGGTTCAAGTTGCCCTCGAACTCAGAAAAGATCTGCGAGTAGGGCTTGCCGACGATGTTGGCCAGCACGTTCAGCCGGCCGCGGTGCGGCATGCCGATGACCACCTCGTCGAGCTCCTGCTCGGCGGCCCGGGTGAGCACCGCGTCCAGCAGCGGGATCACCGACTCCGCGCCCTCCAGCGAGAAGCGGCGCTGCCCGACGTACTTGGTCTGCAGGAACGTCTCGAACGCCTCCGCGGCGTTGAGCCGGCCCAGCACGTGCTTCTGCTCCTCGCGGTCGACCAGCTCGTGCTTCAGCTCGATCCGCTCCTGCAGCCAGACCCGTTCCTCCGGGTCGGTGATGTGCATGTACTCGACGCCGACGCGGCGGACGTACGCGTCCCGGAGCACCCCGAGGATGTCCCGCAGCTTCATCACCCGCTCGCCGGCGAAGCCGCCGACCGGGAACTCGCGGTCCAGGTCCCACAGCGTCAGCCCGTGCTTGATGATGTCCAGGTCCGGGTGACTGCGGATCTTGAACTCGAGCGGGTCGGTGTCGGCCATCAGGTGGCCGTTCGTCCGGTACGCGTTGATCAGCTCGATGACCCGGGCGGCCTTGTCGATCTGTCCCTCGTGGCTGAACACCTGGTCCTGGACCCAGCGGACCGGCTCGTACGGCACCCGGAGGCTGCGGAAGATCGCGTCGTAGAAGCCGTCGGCGCCGAGCAGCAGCTCGTGCATCCGCTTGAGGAACTCGCCGGACTGCGCGCCCTGGATGATGCGGTGGTCGTACGTCGAGGTGAGCGTGATGGTGCGGCTCACCGCGTTCTGAGCGAGGGCCTCCTCGCTCATCCCGGCGAACGCGGCCGGGTACTCCATCGCGCCGACACCGATGATCGTGCCCTGGCCGGCCATCAGCCGCGGCACCGAGTGGACGGTGCCGATGGTGCCCGGGTTCGTCAGGCTGATCGTGGTGCCGGCGAAGTCCTCTGTGGTGAGCTTGCCCAGCCGGGCCCGCCGGATGATGTCCTCGTACGCGGTGAGGAACCGGGCGAAGTCCAAGGTCTCGGCGGCCTTGAGGCTGGCCACCACGAGCGAGCGGGAGCCGTTCTTGGCCTGCAGGTCGATGGCCAGGCCGAGGTTGACGTGCTCGGGGGTGACGAGCGTCGGCCTGCCGTCCACCTCGGCGAAGGAGTTGTTCATCTCCGGGTGCGCCTGCAGCGCCTTGACCAGCGCGTAGCCGATCAGGTGGGTGAAGCTGACCTTGCCGCCGCGGGCCCGGCGGAGGTGGTTGTTGATGACGATCCGGTTGTCGGCGAGCAGCTTGGCCGGGACGGCGCGGACGCTGGTGGCGGTCGGGACGGTGAGGCTGGTCTCCATGTTGGCGACGACCCGGGCGGCGGCGCCACGGAGCGGGACCGGGGCCGGCTTGGTCTTCTCGGCCGGCTCCGCCTTCCCGGCCGGCTGGGTCTTCTCGGTCGGCTGGGTCTTCTCGGCCGGGTCGGCCGGTTCCGCGGGCTCGGCGGGCGCCTCGTGCTTGGTCGGGGCGGGCTTCGCCTGCTGCGCCGGCGCCGGCTTCGCCTCCTGCCGCGCGGAGGCCGGCTCCGCCGTCGCGGCCTCGGTCGCAGCCGGCTCCGCCGCCGACGCTGCCGGCTCGGCGGCGGCGCCGTTCGGCGCCAGGTCGACGGGGGTGCGGCGCCGGCCGTCTCCCCCGACCGGGCTAACCGCCACCCGCGCGCCGTCACTCGGCGTGCCCGGCGTCGTGCCCGGGGTGTAGTCGGTGAAGAAGTCGTGCCACGCCGCGTCGACGCTGTCCGGGTCGGCGAGGAACCGCTCGTACATCTCCTCGACGAGCCACTCGTTGGGTCCGAACCCGCTGTGCACATTTTGCGTGGACACGATCCGCGGCCGCCTCTTCCCGCACTGGAAACACTGGTGATCCCGGGTCCCAGGTTACCGCCCGGTCCGGTCGGCGGGCGTGACCGGCGACGAACCGGCCGGGTGGCGCGGCGAGCGGCCGGCAACCGGCGAGGGCCGGGCGGCCACCCGCTGGTGTGCACAGCAGGCGCAGCCGCCCGGCCCCGGACCGGGGGACGCGGTCAGGTCACGTCGCGACGCACCGTGAGCAGCGTGCCGAGGACGGCGAAGACCAACCCGTACGCCAGCAGCAGCAGGCCGCCCTGCCACGGCTCGAGCAGGTCGACCGGGGACTGCACGTTGGGATCCGCGGTCGCGGTCAGCGCGCTGGCGGCACCGCCGGGCAGGTAGGGGTAGGCCTCCTGCACCTTCGGGATCGCGGACAGGATCGGCTCGACAGCGAACAGGTAGATGACGATGCCGACCACCGCGGCCACCTGGTTGCGCAGCAGCGCACCGACCCCGACGCCGATGATCCCGTAGATCGCCACGGACAGGATCCCGCCGACGATGATCCGCCGGGCGCTGGACGCGCCGAGGTCGACGGAGAAGCCGCGCGCGCTCAGCCACGGGTCCGCGATCGCGATCGCGACGGCCACGCAGAGGATCCCCAGCAGCAGCCCGGTGACCAGGTAGACCAGCAGCTTGGAGCCCACCACGGTGCCGCGGCGGGGCACGCTGAGGAAGGTCGGCGTCGCGGTGAGGTGCCGGTATTCCCCGGTGATCCCGATCACCCCGAGCACGGCGGCGATCAGCGTCGCGAAGCCGAGCGCCGCGTTGAGCAGCGCCTCGATCGGCACCCCGCCGTCCTCGATCCGGCTGAAGCCGGAGATCAGGCAGGCCACCAGGATGGTGAGGCCGAGCGCGAGCAGCACCAGCCAGAACCAGACCTGCGTGGTCAGCAGCTTGCGCACCTCGGCGCGCAGGGCGGCGGTCACCGGGTGCCTCGCGGAGCGGGCGCGGGCCCGGCCGCCGTACCCGGCTGGTAGCCGGGTGGGGGCGGGCCGCCGGGCGCGTACGCCGGCGGGTACCCGGGCGGACCACCCGGCGGGTATCCGGGTGCAGCGCCCGGTGGGAAGCCGCCGGGCGGCGGCACCTGGCCGCTGACCTGGCCCGGCGGGGGAGCGGTGTACTGCGCCTGGGTCAGCGAGAAGAACAGCTGCTCGAGGTCGGCCCGCTCGGTGCGCAGCTCGTGCAGCTCGACGCCGGCGGTGAAGGCCGCGCGCCCCACCGAGGCGGCGTCCACTCCGCGCACCCGCAGCACGTCCGGCCCGATGCGGCTGGCCTCCGCCCGGCCGTCCAGCGCCGCGGCGAGCTCGTCCACCTGCGGGCTGCGCACCAGCACCGTCTCGCCGGCGACGGCGGAGAGCTCGGCCAGCGAGCCCTCCCGGACCAGCCTGCCCTGGCTGAGGATGACCACCCGGTCGGCGGTCTGCTGCACCTCGGTGAGCAGGTGGCTGGACACCAGCACGGTGCGGCCCTCGTCCGCCAGCGAGCGGAGGAAGCCGCGCAGCCAGTGGATCCCCTCCGGGTCCAGCCCGTTGCCCGGCTCGTCGAGCAGCAGCACCCGCGGGTCGCCGAGCAGCGCGAAGGCGAGCCCGAGCCGCTGCCGCATGCCGAGCGAGTAGCCGCGGGTCTTGCGCCGGGCCGCCTCGCTGAGCCCGACCTGCGCGAGCACCTCGTCCGCGCGCCGGTCCGGGATGCCGGAGGCCGCCGCGTAGACCCGCAGGTGGTTACGCCCGCTGCGGCCGGGGTGGAAGCTGGACGCCTCCAGCACCGCGCCGACCGTGCGCATCGGCTGCGGGATGTCCGCGTAGCGCAGCCCGCCGATGGTCGCGGTCCCCGCAATCGGCGTCACCAGCCCGAGCAGCATCCGCAGCGTGGTCGTCTTGCCCGCGCCGTTCGGCCCCAGGAAGCCGGTCACCGATCCCGGCTCGACGGTGAAGCTCAGGTCGTCCACGGCACGGATCCGGCCGAAGGTCTTGGACAGGCCGGACACCACGATCCGGCCTGGCTGGTCAGCCACGGGTCTCCCTCCCGACGCGATCGCAGGGACTCATCAAAGCAGAGCGGTGCGACAGAATTCCTGAGTTCGGGATTCCTCCGTTCAGGTGAACCCGCCGGTCGGCCGTCCGGTGCAGGTACGCGCCTCCCGTTCTGTCGGATCCCGTCGCTACCGTGGGCTGGTGAGCGTGGATGTGGGGTATTCGGGCAAGCCGCTGGCCGTCAAGCTCGGCATCAAGCCGGAGAGCCGGGTGCTGCTGGTGGCCGCGCCGGACGGCTTCGAGCTGGCGGTGCCGCCCGGCGCGGTCGTGCACACCCGCCCCGGCCGGGGGGCGTACGAGGTGGTCCTCGCCTTCTGCCCGGACCGGGCCGCGCTGCGCCGCCGGTTCGCCCCGCTGGCCGGGCGGCTGACCACGGCCGGCGCGCTGTGGGTCTGCTGGCCGAAGAAGTCGGGCAAGCTGGCCACCGACCTGGACGAAAACATGGTGCGCGAGCATGGCCTCGAGGTGGGCCTCGTCGACGTCAAGGTGGCGGCGGTCGATGCGACCTGGTCGGGACTGAGGTTCGTGCGCCGGCTGGCCGACCGGAGCGCCGCTCGATGACAGGTCCGGTGACTGGCAAGACCGACGTGGTGGTGGTCGGCGCGGGGCACAACGGGCTGGTCGCGGCGACCCTGCTGGCCCGGGCCGGGCTCGCCGTCGAGGTGCTGGAGCGGGCCGGCGAGGTCGGTGGCGCCTGCCGGACCGAGCATCCGTTCGGCAAGGCGCCCGGGCTGGCCGCGTCGACCGGGGCCTACCTGCTCGGCCTGATGCCGCCCGAGCTGATCCGGACGCTCGGGCTGGAGCTGCCGCTGGTCCGCCGCGACCCGCATTACTTCCTGCCCACCCTGGACGGGCGGCACCTCCTGCTGGGCGGCGACCGGGAGTCCGCGCGGGCGCAGTTCGCCGAGTTCTTCTCCGAGGCGGACGCGCGGGCGGACGAGGCGCTGGCGGCGGAGCTGGCGGCGCTGCGGGAGGACCTGGCGCCGGCCTGGCTGGCCGAGCCGGCGCCGGTCGCGGAGATCGCCGAGCGGCACGTGCGACCGGCCCTGCGGGAGACCTTCGTCGCCATGGTGCGCGGCTCGGCGATGGACTACCTGGACGGCTTCGGCTTCGAGTCCGAGACCGTCCAGGCGATGTACGCGGTGACCGACGGCATGCCCGGGCTGACCGGTTCGCCCTGGTCGCCGGGGTCCGGGCACAACCTGCTGGTGCACAACATGTGCCGGCTGCCCGGCGCGGGTGGGACCTGGATGCTGGTCCGCGGCGGGATGGGCACGGTGACGCGACGGCTGGCGGACCTCGCCGCCCGGGCCGGCGCGAGGATCCGGACCGGCAGCGAGGTCGCCGCGATCGAGACCGCGGGCGGCGCGGCCGCCGGGGTGCGCACCGCGGACGGTGCCGCCCTGGCCGCCGCGGCGGTGCTGGTCTGCACGGATGTCTACCGGCTGCCCGCCCTGCTGGGCGCCGCGACGCCCGCGCGGCTGCGGGCCCGGCTGGACGGCTACGCCGAGCGGTCGGCGGGCCAGACGATGAAGGTCAACCTCGCACTGGCCGGGCTGCCCCGCTTCACCGCGCTGCCGGAGCCCGGGCACGGGCAGCACGGCACGACGGTGCACCTGCTGCCGGCGCCGGCCGCGGACGGCAGCGTGCTGACCGCGTTGCGGGAGGCTTTCGACGCCGCGGCCGCCGGCCGGCTGCCGGCCGCGCCGCCGCTGGAGTGGTACCTGCACTCCACCCTCGACCCGTCCCTGTCCGACCACGCCGGCACCCACTCGTCCGCGCTCTTCGTCCAGGGCGTGCCGCACGAGGTGGCCGGGTCGTCCTGGGCGGTGGAGCAGGAGGCGTACGTGGACCGCCTGCTGGACCTGGTGGAGGCGTACGCGCCGGGCACCCGCGACCTGCTGGTCGACGTGCACGCACTCGCCCCGCCGGGGATCGAGGAGCACTTCGGGATCACCGGCGGCAACATCATGCACGTCGACAACTCGATCTCCTTCGCCGACCGGATGCCGTACGCGACGGGTGTCGACGGCGTCTACGCCGGCGCCGCCGGCTGCCACCCGGCCGGCTCCGTCATCGGGGCGGCCGGGCACAACGCGGCCCGCCGCGTCCTCGCCGACCTCGGGGTTGCCGACCTCGGGACAGCCGCCCTCGGGACAGCCGCCCTCGGGAGATAGGAAGCTGGTCAGCTCCCCGCCAGCCCGGTCAGCTCCTCGCCAGCAGGGTGCGGACCTCGGGCAGGTCGGCCGGATCGACGCGGCGGAGTCCCGGGACCCGGTCGAAGCCGCGGTCTGCGGTCAGGACGACCGGGATTCCGTGGATCTGGCAGCTGGCGACGTGGATCCGGTCGTTCGCCCCGAGTCCGGCCACCCCGAGGTCGAAGGCAGCGGCGACGACCTCGTCGGTCACGGCCAGCACGGGACGCAGCAGCATGAAGGTGGCCTCGGCGACACCGTCCAGTCCGGGCACCCGGCCGCCCAGCTCGAGGTGCCAGAGCTCCTCGATGACGGCGGTCGACGTGGTGGCGGACGCCGTCCCCGCGCCCAGCGCCTCGATCACCGCCGCGGATCCCGGCTGGTACGGCGAGTCCGAGGCGGCGTACACGAAGACATTGGTGTCGACGAAGAACGCTGCCGCGCTCACTGCAGCAGGTCGAACCGGTCGTCCAGCAGCTCGTCCAGCTGCTCGGGTGTCCTGAACGGCACCTCCCGATCGAGGATCCGCCGGGCCGCCGCCCTGCGGGCCGCCGCGTCCGCGATCGGCGGGAACGTCTCGTCGATCGCCTCCCGGATCAGGGCGGTGACGGCCTCGCCGCGCTGCTCGGCCACCGCGAGCAAGCGGCGGCGCTGCTCCGGGGTCACCAGGATCTGCAGGCGCTCCATCGGCTCGGCCATACACACACCATACACACCCGCCGGGCTACGGACGGTCCTTACGGGGGAGCTTGCTGACCACCATGTCGTACGAGGCCTCGACGGCCTCCAGGATCTCCTCGTCCGGGATCCCGCCGCCGAGGCGCAGCGTGTTCCAGCCGGAGCGGCCGATGTAAGCCATCACCGAGGCGTCGTCCGGGTAGCGCGCCAGCCACTCGTCCGCCTCCTCCCGGTTGCGGCCGCACTTCACCCCGACGCTGGACGAGCCGAGGAAGGCGAAGATCTTCGGGCCGACCTTGGCGACGGTGTCGCCCTCCCACGGCTCGTCCGGCCAGGCGCCGGGCTTGCTCAGGCAGTGCCGCTTCAGCTCGTCCGGGCTCACCCGGGGAATTCTGCCCGGTCGGTTCTGCCCGATCGACCCGCAGGCGCATCGCCCGGCGGGCAGGAGTCGCCCTGGCGGGGTAGGAAGCAGGCCGTGAGGATCGGCGGGTGGGTTCGATGGTGAGCCGGATCGAGGACTACGCGCTGCTCGGCGACCTGCAGACCGCCGCGCTGGTCGGCCGGGACGGCTCGATCGACTGGCTGTGCTTCCCGCACTTCGACTCGCCGGCCTGCTTCGCCGCGTTGCTCGGCAGCACGGACAACGGGCTGTGGCGGCTGGCCCCGGCCGCCGGCGGCGAGGCGACCCGGCGCGGCTACCGCGGTGACACGCTGGTGCTGGAGACGGTGTGGGAGACCCCGGAGGGCACGGTCCGGGTGGTCGACTGCATGCCGCCGCGGGGCGAGGCACCGGACGTGGTCCGGGTGGTCGAAGGCATCTCCGGCCGGGTGCCGATGCACAGCGAGCTGCGGCTGCGTTTCGACTACGGCCGGGTGGTGCCGTGGGTGCGCCAGGTGAACGGTCAGCTGGTCGCGGTCGCCGGCCCGGACTCGGCCTGGCTGAGCACGCCGGCGCCGCTCGCCGGCCGGGACCTCACCACCCACTCGGAGTTCAGCGTCGGTGCCGGCGAGCGGGTGCCCTTCGTGCTGACCTGGCACCCGTCCTGGAAGCGGCCGCCGAAGGCGGTCGACCCGTACCAGGCGGTGGACGACACCGAGAGCTACTGGGCCGAGTGGATGGCGAAGGCCACGTACGACGGGGGCTGGCAGAGCGAGGTCCGCCGGTCCCTGGTGGTGCTCAAGGCGCTGACGTTCCAGCCCACCGGCGGGATCGTCGCGGCTGCCACCACGTCGCTGCCGGAGCAGCTCGGCGGCGTGCGCAACTGGGACTACCGCTACTGCTGGCTGCGGGACGCGGCCCTGACCCTGCAGGCGCTGCTCGGCGCCGGCTTCAAGGCCGAGGCCGGCAAGTGGCGGGACTGGCTGCTGCGGGCGGTCGCCGGGGACCCGGCCGACCTGCAGATCATGTACGGGATCGACGGCACCCGGCGGCTGCCGGAGTTCCGGCTGGACTGGCTGGCCGGCTACGAGAACTCCCGGCCGGTGCGGATCGGCAACGCCGCGTCCGAGCAGCTCCAGCTGGACGTGTGGGGGGAGACCCTGGACGGGCTCTCCTTCTCCCGGGAAGCCAGGCTGTCCCGCAACGACGACGCGTGGGCGCTGCAGAAGCGGCTGCTGGAGTTCCTGGAGGGCGCCTGGCGCGAGCCCGACAACGGGCTGTGGGAGATGCGCGGCCCGCGCCGGGACTTCGTGCACTCCAAGGTGATGGCCTGGGTCGCCTTCGACCGGATGGTGACCGGCGTCGAGCACTTCGGGCTGCAGGGGCCGGTGGACCGGTGGCGGCGGACCCGGGACGAGATCAAGGACGAGGTGCTGGCGAAGGGCTACGACGGCGAGCGCAACACCTTCACCCAGGCGTACGGGTCGACGGAGCTGGACGCGGCGCTGCTGCTGATCCCGCAGGTCCGCTTCCTGCCCTGGACCGACCCGCGGGTCGCCGGCACCGTCCGGGCGGTGCAGCGGGAGCTGTGCGAGGACGGCTTCGTGCTGCGCTACCGGCCCGGGGCCGGCGCCTCCGACGACGGGCTGCCCGGCGACGAGGGCGCGTTCCTGGCCTGCTCGTTCTGGCTGGCGGACGCGCTGCACGGGATCGGCGAGCAGCGGCAGGCGACCGAGATGCTGGAGAAGCTGATGGGGTTGGCGAACGACGTGGGCCTGCTGGCCGAGGAGTACGACCCGCGGCTGGGCCGGCAACTCGGCAACACGCCGCAGGCCTTCAGCCACCTGGGACTGGTCAACGCGGCCCGGCACCTGTCCGGGGCGCGGTCGGCGGCACCCCGGCTGCGCCAGCCCCGGATGGCGGCGTCGTGACCGGGCCGGGCCGGCGCCTGCTCATCGCGTCCAACCGGGGCCCGGTGCAGATCGGCGCCGGGCCGGGCGGCCGGCAGGAGGTGCGCCGCGGCGGCGGCGGGCTGGTCAGCGGCATGGTGTCGGCGCTGTCCGAGGTCCGCGGGCTGTGGGTGTGCGCGGCGCTGAACGACCGGGAGCGGGCGGCCGCCCGCCGGGCCCCGGCCGGGCACCTGGCCGAGGCCGGGCTGGACACCGGCGGGCTGGACGTGCGGATGCTGCCGCTGGACCCGTCCACGTTCGGCCGGGCGTACAACGGCATCGCGAACTCGACCATCTGGTTCGTCAACCACCAGTTGTACGACAGCGCGAACAAGCCGGTCTTCGACACCGCCTGGCGCCGGCTGTGGGCCGCGTACGAGCGGTACAACGGCGCCTTCGCGGACGCGCTGGCCGCGGAGGCGGAGCCGGGCGCGAAGGTGATGGTGCAGGACTACCACCTCGACCTCACCCCTCGGCAGCTGCGGGAGCGCCGCGCCGACCTGCGGATCTCGCACTTCACCCACACGCCGTGGGCGCCCCCGGACTACTTCGGGATGCTGCCGGACCTGGTCGGCCGGGAGCTGCTGACCGGGCTGCTCGGCGCCGACCATCTCGGCTTCCACTCCGCCCGCTGGGCGCGCGCCTTCCTCGAGTGCTGCGAGGAGTTCCTCGGCGCGCGGGTCGACCACGAGGCTCGGACGGTCGACTGGGACGGCCGGACGGTGCGGGTCGGGCTGTACCCGCTGGGCACCTCCGAGCCGGAGATGCGGAAGCGGGCCACCGAGTCCGACGTCGAGGACGCGCTGCGGCACCTGCGGGACCTGGTCGGCGACCGCCAGGTGATCGCCCGGGTGGACCGCACCGAGCTGAGCAAGAACATCGTCCGCGGTCTGCTGGCCTACCGCGAGCTGCTGCGGCACCGGCCGGAGTGGCACGGGCGGGTCGTGCACGTGGCGTCCGCGTACCCGTCCCGGCACGACCTGCCCGAGTACCGGGAGTACACCGCGATGGTGCAGCGGGTCGGCCGGGAGATCGAGGAGGAGTTCGGCACCGACGACTGGGACCCGCTGCTGCTCGAGGTCTCCGACGACTTCCCCGGGTCGCTGGCCGCGCTGCGGCTCGCCGACGTGCTGCTGGTCAACCCGGTGCGGGACGGGATGAACCTGGTGGCCAAGGAGGGCGTGGTGCTCTCCGAGCCCGGCTGCGCGGTGGTCCTGTCCCGGCACGCCGGGGTGGCCGAGGAGTACGGCCGCGACGCGATCATGGTCAACCCGTACGACGTGACGCAGACGGCGGAGGCGCTGCACGAGGCGCTGTCGATGCCGGCGGCACAGCGGCGGGAGCGGGCCGGCCGGCTGGCCGCCGCGGCGACCGCGCTGCCGCCGGCAGACTGGTTCACCGCCCAGCTGGCCGCCCTCGACTGAGGTCCGCGCCCAGCCGGACCTGGCCCCGCGCACGGCGCCCGCCCAGGTCCGGCCGGCAGGCTCGGTGCCGGGTCGCCGAGGGCCGGCGGCCCGGGGAGGGGGGGAAATCCCCGGGCCGCCGTCTCAGTCGACGATCGCGACCACCGCGGCGAGCAGCAGGTACGGCACGCTGCCCAGCGCCAGCCCGGCGAGGAACGCGACCAGCCCGCGCTGCCGGCCGGCCGGCCGCAGCTTGCTGGCGAGCAGCACCACGACCAGGCCGACCGAACCGACCAGCGCCGTCCAGATGACGGTGACCGGCGAGAGCAGCACCGTCACCGCGAAGGTCACCCAGAAGTACGGCCGCCAGCCCCGGGCCGTCCGGGTCGCCGCCTGCTGATCGGTCACCGAGCCTCCTCCCGCGCCGGGCCCGACCTCAGGGCGTCTGCGCGATGTACTCGTAGTGCAGCAGTGCCGTGCAGCCGCCCCACTTGTCCACCCGGTAGGACCAGTACCAGTAGCCGTCGTACCAGCCCTCGAAATAGGTCTGCAGGTGCTCGGTCCAGGTGTCGATGGTGAAGCAGAAGGTGCCGTTGCGATACTTCCCGTACGTGTCGGTGTAAGCGTAGTAACCGTTGTTGCCGTAGTTCCAGTGGTAGGCGTTGCGGCTCCACCCGCTCGGGCTGTACCACCCCCAGTGCGCGGTGTGGCTCCCGGTCAGGGTCGTCCCGTTGTAGGACCAGCCCAGGTCGGACTTGGTGGTCGTGACGTCGATCTGCACCGGGTCCTCGACGTTGACCTTCAGGCTGCCGAACCAGGACGCGAGCGTGCTCACCCCGCCGGTCGGGCCGGTCGGGCCGGTCCGGCTGGACGGCTTGGTTGCCTTCGCCGTGGTCTGGCCCGGCGAGGCCAGCTTGGCCCGCACGGCCGGCGGCACCGCATCCCGGGGGTACTCGGCGGTGGCCAGCTGCCGGGAGCAGGTCGCGGGGTCGAACGAGATCTCGGTGACGTACCGGACCCGGCCGTGCCCGCTGGGCCGGCCGCGCGCGCTGTCGGCGAACCGGCATGCGCCGGTGGCCTGCACGATGCCCCTCTCGGTGGAGACCCTCGCGCCGGGGATCTGGGCGAGGTCCACCCGGTAGCGGTAGATCCCGTCGGCGCCCACTGTGGTGCCGCCGACCACCCGGGCCTCCGCGGCGCCGGCGGCCGACGGCGCCAGGGCCGCCAGGCTGGACGCAGCGAGGACGCCGATCACGAGCGTCCCGAGCCGGAGCCGGAACGCCGTCCTACTTGGCATCGCATTCCTCCTCTTCGTCACCCGAACGCCTGGATACGGAGTTCGAGGCGACCCGGAGCCTAGTGTCTGGATTGATGCAGCAGTCAAGAGGTCAGGCGGACCCGTCGGCGAGCTGGTCGAGCAGCGCGACGATGCCGGGCGGGCCGTCCACCGCGAGGTCGGCCCGCTCGGCCACCTCGGCCGCCTCCAGGGAGGCGCTGGCCACCGTCAGGCCGGGCGTGCCGGCCGCGCGCAGCTCCTCCACCACCGCGAAGGCGGGCAGGTCGCCGACGTCGTCGCCGGCGAAGAGCACCGCCCCGGGCTCGGCCGCGGCGACCAGCCGCCGCAGCACGCCGCCCTTGTCGAAGCCGGGCGGCCGCAGCTCCAGCACCATCCTGCCGGGGTGCAGGTGGAGGCCGTGCGCCTCGCCCAGCGGCCGCACGGCGGGGGCCAGCCTGGCCAGCTCGGCCTCCGGGTCGGCCGCCCGGCGGGTGTGCACGACCAGCGAGAGCCGCTTGTCCTCCACCCACACCGCCGGGTCCGCGCCCGCCGCCGCGAGCGCGGCCGGCAGCTCGGCCCGCAGCGTCGCGACCCCGGATGGCTCCTCCGGGGTGGTCAGCGTCCCGCCCGCCCACCGCTCCGCGCCGTACTGCCCCTCGACCAGCAGCCCGGGCACCCGGTCCAGCCGGCCGAGCCCGACCACCACCTCCGCCGGCCGGCCGGTGACCACGGCGAGCGTGCCGACCTTCCCGGCCAGCCGGCCGAGCACCTCGACCGCGCCCGGCGCCGGCCGTGCCTCGTCCGGGTCGTCCACGATCGGCGCCAGCACGCCGTCGTAGTCCAGCGCGACCAGCGCCCGCCCCGGATCGGCGCGCAGCGCCGCCCAGCCCGCCCGCCCGGCCTCCGTCCTCGGCTGCATGCTCGGAGGCTAGGCCGTGTCCCGAAGATCTTGGCGGATGCGGACCTCGGCCCGCGCCACCGAAGATTCACCGGACCCGGCCTCGCGGCGGCAGGGACCGGTACGGTCGCCGCGTGGCCGGCTATCCCGATCCGCGGCCGGTCTCCGCCGAGGTCGCCGAGCTGGGCGAGGGCGCCCGCTGGGACGCGGACGCCGGCGAGCTGATCTGGGTGGACATCGTGGCCGGGGTGCTGCGCCGGGCGGTGGAGGACGGCGGCGCCCTGCGGACCGTCGCCACCGTGATGGTCGGCGAGCCGCTGGGCGCGGCCGCGCCGGTCGCCTCCCCCGCGCGCGGGCATCGGCCGGGCGGCTGGCTGCTCGCCGCCGGCCGCGGCTTCCGGCACCTCGATCCGGGCGGCCAGGTGACCACGCTGCTGGACACCGAGCCGGACGGCGTCCGGATGAACGACGCCGCCTGCGACCCGCAGGGCCGCTTCTGGGCCGGCTCCATGGCCGCCGACCCGATGAGCCCGGACCAGGGCGCCGGCCGGGGCCGGCTGCTGCGCTGCGACCCGGACGGCTCGGTGCACGTCGTGCTGCCGCACTCGACCATCGCGAACGGGCTGGGCTGGAGCCCGGACGGCCGCACGGTCTACCACGCGGACAGCGGCCCGGGCGTGGTCACGGCGTACCCGGTGCACCCGGCGACCGGTGCCCTCGGCCCGGGCGAGCGGCTCATCGAGCCGGACCGCGGCGTGCCGGACGGGCTGACCGTGGACGACGAGGGCGCGCTCTGGGTCGCGGTGCACGGCGCCGGCGAGGTCCGCCGCTACTCGCCGGCCGGCGAGCCGCTCGCCGTGATCCGGCTGCCGGTGTCCCAGCCGACCTCGGTCGCCATCGGCGGGGCGAGCGGGCGGCGGCTGTTCGTCACCACGGCGTGGGAGCACCTGGAGCACCCGGAGCCGGACGCCGGCCGGGTCTTCGCGGTGGACGACGTGGGCGTCACCGCCCCGCCGGTACGCGCCTTCCGCGGCACGCTGCCCGGCCGCCTGGACCCAGGGTCCGAACCCGGGACATCCCGCAGGTGAGCGTCGCCGGTGCGGGCATACCGTCGGGTCATGCACCCCACCCCGTACCAGTCCTCGCCTCGCCTGGTCCGGCCCCGCCACGGCCGGCTGGTGGCCGGCGTCTGCGCCGGCCTGGCCCGCCGCTTCGGCTGGTCGCCCACCGCCGTCCGGCTGCTCTTCCTGCTGTCCTGCCTGCTGCCCGGCCCGCAGATCGTGGTCTACGTCCTGCTCTGGGTGCTCCTCCCGGCCGAGTAGCCGAGCCCGCCGGCCGGGCGGCGGGGAGTCCCGGCGGCCGGGATGGGTATCGAGGGCTCGACGACGACCTGAGCCACGGGAGACCACGACATGATCGACCAGGGATCCGCTCCCTCACTGATGGGCAGCACCGTCCGGGACAGCGCCGGCGGCAAGATCGGCAAGGTCGGCCAGGTGTACCTGGACGACATCACCGGGCAGCCGGAGTGGGTGACGGTCCGGACCGGCCTCTTCGGCACCCGGGAGAGCTTCGTGCCGCTGGCCGCCGCCCGGGTCGAGGGCGACGAGCTGGTGGTGGACGTGACCAAGGACCAGGTCACCGACGCGCCGAAGATGGACGAGGACGGCCACCTGTCCGAGGAGCAGGAGGCCGAGCTGTACACGTACTACGGGGTGAGCGCGGGCGCCTTCGGGTCGGGCACGGGCCCGACCGACGGGTACCCGACGACCGACGCCGGGCCCCGGACCGGTACGAGGGCGCGCCCGCCGTGGCCGCCGCGGAGCCGGTGCCGCCGACCGCGCCGCCCGCCCGGCCCCCGGCTGCGGACGTGCTGTCGCCGATGACGGACGGGGCGGCCGGGCAGGTCGCGGGGGAGCCGGCACCGGCCGGCCGGGCCCGGCTGCGCCGCTACCAGGCCGGGCCGGCGGCCCCGGCCGCCGCGGACCCGGCGGACCCGGTCGACCCCGAGGCCCGCTGACGACGGCTCCGGCCGGGCTCAGGCCGGCGGGCTGCCCCACTCCAGCAGCAGCACCGTCGCGTCGTCCTGCAGCACCCCGTCCTGGTGGGCCAGCACCGCCGCGATCAGCCGGCGCAGCACCTCCGGCCCGGCGTGCCCGGAGGCAGCCGCCCGCACCACGAAGTCGGCCAGCCGCTCGTCGCTGAAGAACTGCCCCCGCCGCCGGGCCTCCACGACGCCGTCGGTGTAGAGCACCAGCCGGTCGCCCGGCTCCAGCTGGAGGCTGTGCACCGGCGGCGGCCCGGTGGTGAGCCGCAGCCCGAAGGGGGTGGCCGGCCGGGCCGGCGGCAGCCGGACCTGCCGGTCGTGCCGGAGCAGCAGCGGCGGCAGGTGCCCGGCCGCCACCCAGCTCAGCGCCCCGGCGGCCACGTCCAGGTCGAGCAGCAGCCCGGTGACGAAGTGGTCCCGGCCGAACTGGGCGGCGATCGCCCGGTCGATCGCGCCGTACGTCCGGGCCAGGTCGAGACGGCTCCGCCGCGAGTTCCGGTACGCCCCCACCGCGAGCGTCGCGAGCAGCGTCGCGCCCAGCCCGTGCCCCATCGCGTCGAAGAGCGCGACCTGCAGCCGGCCGTCGTTCAGGGCGTAGTCGAAGGCGTCTCCGCCGACCTCGTCCCACGGCTCCAGCGCCCCGGCGAGCGAGACCCGGTCGGTGCACACCGCGGTCGGCGGCAGCAGCCGCCACTGGATCTCCGCCGGCAGCCGCATCGGCCGCACCCGGCGGACCAGCTCGAAGACGTCCCCGTACGCCCACCGGGTCACCAGCAGCGCCGCCACCACGTCCGCGAAGTGCTCGAGCTCCCGCTCGGGCAGGGCCGCCTCCGCGGGCGCCGCCAGCTCGAGCACGCCGATCCGCTCGCTGCCCTCGCTCAGCGGCAGCCACACCCGGCGGGTGCCGTTCTCGCGGTCGGCGGGGTGCAGGAGACCGGTCCGGTACACCCGGCCGGCCAGCGTGCCCTCGATGCCGAGCGGCACCCGCGCCGGCATCCCCGGGTACGGCAGCGGCAGCAGCCGGGTCTGCCCGTAGTCGGCGAGGTAGATCACCGTGTCGGCGAACCCGGCCCCGGCGGCGCAGCCGGCCACCAGCGGGGCGAGGTCGCCAGGCGCGGTGCGGCGGGCCCGGCGCACCAGCTCGCCGATCACTGCCCCGAGGTCGGGCGCCATGGTGCCGACCCTACGGGGTGACCGCCGGGCCGGACCGGCGCCGGCCGCGGAAATCGTACCGACCCCGCCGCTGTGCCGAAAGCCCAACTGGCTACACTTAGTAGCCAATTTGGTGCACTTCGTGATACTCAGTGAAGGTCTTCTCCACCGACCGGGTGAAGTGCGATGCTCCCGTCCTCCATCGGGGTGACAGAGGGACGTTGCATGGGCAGGCACCGGTCCGGTCAACCGGCGCAGTGGTCCACGGATCGGGCGGCGCGGGCGCACGGCCGGCGCGGGCGGAGGACCGCGCTCTGGGTCGGGCTCGCCGTCGCCGGCGTGCTCGCCACCGCCTCCACCGTGGTCGCGGTGGTCGCCCGGCCCCCGACCGAGCCGCCCGCGGCGGTCTCGGTGTCCACTTGTGATCAGGTGCTGCGGGTGGTCACCGCGACCTCGTTCACGCCCGTGCTCGAGGCCGTCGCGGCGACCCTGGACCACGGCCCGGACTGCGTCGGCCTGGACACCGTGGCGGTGGACGGCCGGGAGGCCGCCGCCCGGGTGGCCGAGCGGGAGGCCGACCTGTGGATCCCGGACGACGGCTCCTGGGCGGGTCTCGCCCGGCCGGGCCTGCTGCCGGACGAGGACGGCCCCGGCGGCGCCGGCACGGTGCTCGCCACCAGCCCGATCTACCTGGTCACCGACGCGGGGACCGCCGCCAGGCTGAGGTCCGCGGGCGGCTCCTGGCTCGGCCTTTCCGGCCTGCTCGCCGACCGCACGTCCGGGGTCCGGCTGGCGGTGCGCGACCCGAACGGCTCCGGGGACGGCATGGTGGCAGCGGGCAGCCTGGGCGAGGCCGTCTGGCTGGAGCGGGGGATGGACGCGTCCTCGGCCGCGCTGTCCGCGGCGCTGCCGAGCACCCGTACGGTGCCCGGCGCCGGACCCGCGCTGCCGGACCGGGCCGGCGAGGTCGGGCTGGTCCCCGAGTACGCGCTGGTGCCGGCCCTGGCCGAGGAGAAGGACGCCGTCATCCTGGCCGGCGCCGATCACACCGCGCTGCTGCGCTACACCTGGCTGCCCACGACCGCCGCGCTGGGCACCCCGGAGCGGGCCGCCGCGCTGGGGAAGCTGCTGGCCGCGCTGAAGGGCCCGGAGGCGGCCGCCGCGATCGGCGCCGCACACCTGCGCCGGCCCGGCGGCACCGCCCCGCCGGGCGCCCCGGCCGGCCGGCTGCCGCAGCTGACCGGCAAGCCGCTGGAGCCCCTCGGCGCGCACCACGTCGACCACGTCTTCGCCGCCTGGTACGTCCAGGACCGGCGCAGCAGCATCCTGCTCGCGGTGGACGTGTCCGGCTCGATGCTGGAGCCCGCCCCGGGCACCGGAACGCCGCTGATCGACTTCGTCCGGCAGGGCTGCCTGGCGGTCGGCCGGCTGCTGCCGGACCAGTCCTCCCTCGGGCTGTGGGCCTTCGGCTCCCAGCTCGACCCGCCACGGGACTACAAGGTGCTGCTGCCGACCGCGCCGCTGTCGGAGGGGCAGCGGGCCGGGCTGACCGGCGCGGTCGGCCAGCTGGTCGCCCGGCGCACCGGCACCGGGCTCTACGACACCATCCTGGCCGCGTACCGGTCGGCGACCGCGAGCTACCGCGAGGACGTCGGCAACCAGGTGGTCGTCTTCAGCGACGGGCTCAACCAGGACGACCCCAACTCGATCAGCTCCGAACAGCTGGCGTCGGCGCTGAAGGCGGCGGCCGACCCGAAGCGGCCGGTGCAGATCACGGTGGTCGCGTACGGGTCGCATCCGGAGGCGGCCGTGCTGCAGAAGGCGCTGGCCCCGGTGAACGCCTACGTCTCCAAGGTGCAGACCGCGGAGCAGGTCGCCGCCGCGTTCCTGCACGCCGCCGCGAGCGGCATCCACAGCTGAGCTGCGCCGGGGCCGGGCGTAGGGCCCGAGCCGGGCGGGCGGATGCGCGGCCGGCCCGGGCCGGCGGGGCGGGCTGCATAGGGTGGCCCGATGAGCGAGCCGCGACCGGTGGCCGGGCCGCCGCCGCCCGGGCTGCCCGGCGGGGCCGCCGCTGACCTGGTCGAGGAGGTCTTCGGCTGCGCTGGCCGCGAGATCCGGCTGCTGCGGCCGCGGGACGGCGACGCGCTGCTGGACGAGGTGCTCGCCGAGGAGGACCCGGGGGACGAGCGGCTGCCGTTCTGGGCCGAGCTGTGGCCGAGCGGCAGCGCGCTGGCCACGGCGGTCGCCGGGCGCCCGCTGGCCGGGGTCCGGGTCCTGGAGCTCGGCTGCGGGCTCGGCCTGGTCAGCGTCGCCGCCGCCGGTGCCGGCGCGCGGGTGCTCGCCGCCGACCGGTCCGGCGAGGCGGTCGCCTTCACCGCTGTCAACGCCGCCCGCAACGGCGTCGCGGTCCGGACCGTGGTGTGCGCCTTCGAGCGGCCGGCCGCGCTGCTGGCCGAGGCGCCCTGGGACCTGGTGCTGGCCGCCGACGTGCTCTACGAGCCGCGCACGATCCCGGTGCTGCTGGACCTGCTGCCCCGGCTGGTGGACCGGACCGGTGAGGTCTGGGTCGCCGACCCCGGCCGCCCCCGCGAGCAGGCGTTCCTGGCCGGGGTGGACGCGCTGGGGTGGCGCCGGGTGAGCACCCCCGCCGTGTCGTCAGCGCCACCGGTCACCGTGCACCGGCTCCGCCCACCGGCCTGAGGGATCGGACAGGGGCGCCGGCCGAGGCGTTGACAGCGCCGGCAGGCGGCGATCATCGTCGGGGCGAGGCAGCGGGGCGAGGCAGCGGGGCGAGGCAGCGGGGCGAGGCAGCGGGGCGAGGCGGCGATGGCGGGGGACCGGTCGGGCGAGGGCAGCCGGCGGCGTGGCTGGGCGGTGCTGGCGCTGGTCATGTTGGGCCTGCTCGGCCTCGGCTGCCTGGTCACCCTCGTCGCCGCGGTCGGCGACCTGGCCCTGCTCGGTCTGGCCGCGGCGGTCAACTGCGCGGTGCTGGCCGCCGCCGGCTGGTGGGCCTTCACCACCCGGCGGACCTGGAAGCGCCGGCTCAACCTCGCGCTGGCCGGACTGGCCGCGCTGCTGCTGGCGGTCGACCTGGTCTGGTTCGGCCTGCGCCGGGGGCTGTGGCTGGTCGGCCTGCTGCTGCTCGTGACCGGGTACGTCGCGACCGGCCGGCGGGCCGTCCGCCGGCCGGTCCGGGCCGCCGGCGGCCCGGCGCCGGAGCGACCCTGGCTGCTGGTGAACCCGCGCTCCGGCGACGGCAAGGCGGTCCGGCTCGACCTGGCCGCGGTCGCCCGCCGGCGCGGCGTGGCGGTGCGCCTGCTCGAGCCGGGGGAGGATCCGGCCGAGCTGGCCCGGGCCGCAGTGGCCGCCGGTGCGGACATGATCGGCATGGCCGGCGGCGACGGCTCCCTCGCCCTGGTCGCGGCGGTGGCGGCGGAGGCGGGCGTGCCGTTCGTCTGCGTCCCGGCCGGCACCCGCAACCACTTCGCGCACGACCTCGGCCTCGACCGCGGGGCGCCGCTGCGCGCCCTGGACGCGTACGACCCGGAGGCCGGGCAGGAGCGCCGGGTCGACCTGGCGGCGGTGGGCGACCGGGTCTTCGTCAACAACGTCTCGCTCGGCGCGTACGCCGACATGGTGCACGAGCCGGGCTACCGCGAGGCCAAGCTCGCCACCGCGCACATGGTCCTGCCGGACGGCCTTCGGGGGACCACCGTGCCGCGGCCACTGACGGTGCGCGACCCGGCCGGCGAGGTCCACACCGGACCGCTGCTGCTGCTGGTCGCGAACAACCCGTACGAGCTGCGGCCGCCGCTGCGCCTTGGTGACCGGTCCCGGCTGGACACCGGCACGCTGCAGGTCTCCGTGCTCTTCCGGGCCAGCGGGCAGGGCGCGGCGCTCGCCCGGATCGCCACCCAGCTCGCGGTCGGCCGCACCCCGGCGGAGTCCGGGTGGACACAATGGACGGTCGGTGCGGTCCGGGTGGACGTGCCGGACACGACGGTGGTGCCGGCCGGGGTGGACGGCGAGGCGGTGCAGCTGCCGGTGCCGCTGCTGTTCCGCAGCCTGCCCGGTGCGCTGCGGGTCCGGGTGCCGTCGGCCAGCACGGTCCGGTCCGACGCCCGGCTGCTGTCCCCGACCACCGTGCGGGCCCTGTGGACGCTGGCCCGCGGGGGAACCCGGTGACCCGGCTCGGGCCGGCGCTGCACCGGCTGGACGCCGAGCTGTTCCGGCGGGCCGTCGAGGCGCACGACCCGGTGCTGGACCGGACACTGCCGGCGCTGTCCCGGGCGGCCGACTTCTCGGTGCTGTGGATGGCGGTCGCGGCGGTGCTCGGGCTGACCGGCCGGCGCCGCACGGCGGTCCGGGGGCTCGGCGCTGTCGCGCTGGCCAGCACCACCGCCAACGTCCTCGTCAAGGGCCACGTCGGCCGGGTCCGGCCGCCGCTGCACACGGTGCCCGAGCGGCGGCGGGTGCGCCGGGTGCCGGTGACCACCTCGTTCCCGTCCGGGCACACCGCCTCGGCGGTGGCCTTCGCCGTGACTGTCGGCCGGGAGGCGCCCGGGCTCGGGCCGCCGCTCGGGCTGGTGGCCGCGGCGGTCGCCCTGTCCCGGGTCTGGACCGGCGCGCACTACCCCGGCGACGTCCTGGTCGGCGCGGCGATCGGCGGGCTGGCCGCGGCCGCGGTCCGGCCGCACCGCTGACCCCGCTGCCGCGGCCCGGCCGGCGGACGCGCAGGATGGCCGGGTGGGCTTCCCGCCGGCCGCGGCCTTCCCCGGACACCCGTCCTGAGCGGGCGGTCCGGGAGCCGGCGGGACCGGCTCGGCGCGGCCGGCGATCGGGACCGGCCGCAGCCGGCCGGGGCCGATCGGCACGGTCCGGCCGGCGGCCCCGATCGGGACCGCCGCGTCCGGACGGCGGTCGTGCTCGGCTTCGCGGTCGCGATCGCCGCGGTCAACCTCCGGCCGGCGCTGGCCAGCGTAGGCCCGGTGCTCCCCGAGATCCGGGCCGACCTGGGCCTGTCCGGGGCCGCCGCCGCGGTGCTCACCTCGGTGCCGGTGCTCTGCCTCGGCCTGCTCGCCCCGGCCGCGCCGGCACTGGCCCGCCGGTGGGGCATCGAGCCGGTCGTCGCGCTCGTCCTCGGCGCGCTCACCGCCGGCCTGCTGGTCCGGGTGCTGGCCGGCACGGCCGCGCTGCTCGCCGGCACGGTGCTCGCCAGCGGCGCCATCGCGGTGGCGAACGTGCTGCTCCCCGCCCTGGTCAAGCGGGACTTCCCGGCCAGTACCGGGACCATGATGGGCGTCTACACGATGTCGCTGAGCGGGTCGGCGGCGGTGGCCGCGGGCACCACGGCGCCGCTCGCCCAGGCCACCGGCAGCTGGCGCGGCGGCCTCGGTGCATGGGCGGTCCCGGCGGCGGTTGCGCTGCTGGCCTGGTTGCCGCTGGCCCGCCGCCGGCCGGCGGGCGCCGACCAGGGCGGCGGTCGGCGGCTGCTCGGCGACCCGCTCGCCTGGCAGGTCACCGCGTTCTTCGGCCTGCAGTCGCTGTGCTTCTACGCCGTGCTGTCCTGGCTGCCGACGGTCTACCGGGACGCCGGCTACGGCGCGGTGGCCGCCGGCGCGGTGCTGTCCGGGTCCGCGCTGATGCAGATCCCGGTCACGCTGGTGCTGCCCCGCCTCGCCGCCCGGGCCCGGACCCAGCGGCCGTACGCCCTCGCCGCCACCGTCTGCACCGCGGCCGGGCTGACCGGCGTGCTGGTCGCGCCGACCGCCGCGCCGTACCTGTGGGCGGTCGTGCTCGGCGCCGGCCAGGGCGCCGCGTTCGCCGTCGCCCTCACCCTGATCGTGCTGCGTGCCCGGGACCCCGCCGACACCGCCGGGCTGTCCGCGATGGCCCAGTCGCTCGGCTACGTCCTCGCGGCGAGCGGCCCCTTCCTGGTCGGCGCGGTGCACGACCGGACCGGCTCGTGGACCGTCCCGATCGCGCTGCTGCTCCTGCTGCTGGTCCCGCAGGCGGCCGCCGGTCTGCTCGCCGGGCGGCCGCGGCACGTCGGCGGCGGGTAGCGGTGTCGAGATCCACCCTCCGGCCTCGACGTCCCGGCTGACCGGCGGCGGAGCATGCTGTCCGGTTGACGGCAACGAGCCGATGAGGCGAGCCCATCACGAGGAGGAGTGCGGTGTTCGAGCACACGAAGGCGTTCAGCGGGTTCTCGGTGGACGACATCCCACGAGCCCGGCAGTTCTACGGCGGGACGCTCGGGCTCCGGGTGACCGAGGAGCACGGCATGCTCACCCTGCACGTCGCCGGGGACCGGGACATCCTGGTCTACCCGAAGCCGAACCACGAGCCGGCGACGTTCACGATCCTCAACTTCCCGGTCGACGACATCGACGGGGCGGTCGACCAGCTGGCCGCCCGCGGGGTGACCTTCGAGCGGTACGAGGGCGTCGACGCCAAGGGGGTCATGCGCACCCAGGGGCCGCCGATCGC
Source organism: Mycobacteriales bacterium (assembly GCA_045806925.1). Taxonomy (GTDB): domain Bacteria; phylum Actinomycetota; class Actinomycetes; order Mycobacteriales; family CADCTP01; genus CADCTP01. The sequence goes on along the minus strand of JBJMII010000166.1, from coordinate 17,982 downwards.
CTGGTTCAAGGACCCGGCCGGCAACATCCTGTCGGTGCTGCAGGCAGACTGAGCCGCCGGCCCGGAATTGTCGGTGCCCGCCGCTAGCGTCCGGGGCGACCCGAGACGAGAGGACGGCGACGACGATGAGCCGGATCGACAGCACCCAGCCGCTGGGCACCCCGACCTGGATCGACCTCGGCATCCCGGACCTGGACCGCGCGATGGAGTTCTACGGCGCGGTCTTCGGCTGGCAGTTCGAGGTGGGCCCGGAGGAGACCGGGCGCTACACGATGTGCCGGGTGGACGGCCGCGCGGTGGCCGCGATCATGCCCAACCCCGACCCCGGCGCCACCGCCTCCTGGTGGAGCGTCTACCTGGCGACGGACGACTGCGAGGCGACCGCCAAGCGCATCGAGGCGGCCGGCGGGAGGCTGGTCCAGCCGCCGATGGACGTGATGGAGCAGGGCCGGATGGCGATCGCGGTCGACCCGGTCGGCGCCCAGTTCGGCCTCTGGGAGGGCCGAGCCTTCATCGGCGCCGAGCTGGTCAACGAGCCGGGCGCGCTGCTGCGCAACGACCTGGTCACCCCGACCCCGCAGCCGGCCCGCGCCTTCTACGCGACGGTCTTCGACTTCACCCTGGACGGCAACCCGGCCCTGCCCGGGCTGGACTTCACCTTCCTGCGGCGGCCGGACGGGCACGAGATCGGCGGCATCGTGGGCGACCCGTCGGCCACGTCGTCGAGCTGGGGCACGCTCTTCGCGGTCGCGGACACCGACGCGGCGGTGGCGGCCGCGCGGGCGGCCGGCGGCAGCGCGACCGATCCCCAGGACTTCGTCTACGGCCGGGTCGCCTCGGTGACCGACCCGTTCGGTGCCACGTTCGACGTCGGCTCCCGCCCGGCCGGCTGGCAGGGGTGACCGGCCGGCTGGTCTTCGCCGACGACTTCGACGGATCCGGGCTCGACCCGGCGGTCTGGCTGCCGCACTACCTGCCGGCCTGGAGCTCACGCGAGGCCACCAGGGCGACGTACGAGGTGGGCGGCTCCTGCCTGCGACTGTTCATCCCGCCTGAGCAGGGACGGTGGCTGCCGGGCGAGCACGAACCGCCGTTGCGGGTGTCCGGCATCCAGTCGGGCAACTTCTCCGGCCCGGTTGGCAGCACGCTCGGACAGCAGCCCTGGCGGGAGGGGGCGACCGTCCGCGAGGCACAGGAGGCCTTCCGGGGCTGGACGCCGCAGGGCGGCTACCTGGAGATGCGCGCCCGCGGGGTCCTCACGCCGCGCTCGATGGTGGCCTGGTGGATGGTCGGGCTGGAGGACCGGCCGGACCGCTGCGCGGAGATCTGCGTGCTGGAGGTCTTCGGCGACGCGGTGGAGCCCGGCCGGTCGGCGGCCGTGGGCATGGGCCTGCACGCCTTCCGGGACCCGCGGGCGACCGAGGACTTCGAGGCGCCGCGGCTGCCGATCGACGTCGCCGACTGGCACACGTACGCGGTGGACTGGGCCGCCGACCGGGTCGAGTTCCTGGTCGACGGCGAGCCGGTCCGCGGCTGCACGGGCCCGCCCACGTACCCGGTGCAGACGATGCTCGCCGTCTTCGACCTCCCGGACCGGTCGACCGGGGACGACGCTGACGCCGTCCCCGAGCTGGTCGTCGACTACCTCCGCGGCTACGAGCGCTGAGGGCGTGTCCCGTGGATCTTCGGCGCGGGCATCCACCAAGATCCCGCGCCTGCCGCGTGCAGCTCGATCCGGGCGGTGCCGGCCGGCCCGGCGCGCTTCCAGCGGCCTCACACCCCGCTGAGCCGGTGGCGCCCGGTCGCGAAGTCGACCCGCAGCTCGGTCCGCGCCCCCTCGGGGCAGGTAGCCTCCCAGGCCATGGCCAGCTCGCCGGCCGGCGCGTCCAGCAGCCGGAACGCACCGCCGAAGGCCGGGTGGGTGTTCCGGAACCGGATCAGCTCGGCCAGCGCCCCCACAACCGGCTGCCGCAGCGCATCGACCACGTCCGCCTCGGTGTAGCGGCGGCGGTTGACCTCCCGGGCGTCGCCGCCGTGGTCCGGCTGGTTGCGGCCGGCCAGCAGCCCGACGTAGTAGACCTGCGGGATCCCGGGCACGAACAGCTGCAGCAGCCGGGCCAGCAGGTAGCGCCGGTCGTCGGCGCCGAGCGCGTCGTACGCGGTCGAGCTCACCTGGTAGACCCCGCCGCCGCGGCCCGCCCACACCCGGCTGGCCCGGCTGGTGCCGCCGCTGTTCGCGGAGATGGCCGTCACCAGCGCGTCGAGCTGCGCGGTGGACAGCAGCCCGGCGTCCGTGGCCTCCCGTCCCGGCCCCGCGTCGACCAGCCCGATCCCGTCGTGCGTGTCCAGCACGGTGACCGCGTTCGCCGGTCGCAGGGCCAGCCAGTCCCGCAGCGGCCCGCCGTCGCCGGTCAGCACCGCGTGCAGCACCAGCGGCGCGAAGGCGAAGTCGTAGACCCGGTCGACGTACGGCGCGAGCTGGGCCGAGTAGCGGTGGTGCGCGTGCACCTCGGTGAGCACCTGCAGCCCGAGCGAGTGCGCCTCGGCGGCGATGTCGAGCACGAAGTCGACCGTCTCCGGGGTGAGGAAGCAGGACGTGCCGGCGGTCTTCACCGCGTAGCCGACCGCGTCCAGCCGGACCATCGCCACCCCGCAGTCGGCCAGCCGGGCGAGCACCTCGGACAGGTAGCGCCGCGCGGCCGGGTGGTGCACGTCCAGGTCGATCTGCCGGCTGGTGAAGGTCGTCCAGACCAGCCGCTGCTCGCCGCCGAGAGCGACCGGAGTGAACGGCAGCCCGGGCCGGGGCCGGACGATCCGGACCAGGTCCGGCTCCGTCGCGCCCGCCGGGAAGACCTGGTCGTAGGTCAGGAACATGCCGGCGTACGGCGACCGCCCACCCCGCTCGACCACGTCCCGGAACGGCGCGGACCGGTCCGAGACGTGGTTGACGATCAGGTCGGCGACCAGGTCCCGCCCCCGGCCTCCCCGGCCTTCCGTCCCGGGCCCGGCCAGCGCGGCCAGGTCCGCCCAGCTGCCGAGCCGCGGGTCGACCGCGAGGTGGTCGACCGGGTCGAAGCCGGCGTCCGCCCCGTCGTACGGCCGGAAGAACGGCAGCACGTGAACGCCGCCGAAGAGGCCGGCCAGCGGGCCGTCGAGCAGCCGGCCGAGGCCCGGCAGCGAGCCGCCGAGCCGGTCCGCGTACGCGATCAGCTGGACCTGGTTGCGCATCGAGGGCCGCCCTGGGCGGCTACAGGACGGACCGGAGGAGCCGGGTGGTCTCCGCCAGCGCGGTGGCCGGCTCGCCGCGCAGCCGGCACTCCAGCGCCAGCCAGCCGTGGTAGCCGATCTCGTGCAGCGCGGCGAAGACGGCCGGGAAGTCGATGTGCCCGGTGCCGGGTTGCAGCCGGTTGGAGTCGTCGACGTGCACGTGCGCGATCCGCGCCCCGGCCGCGGTGATCGCCTTGGCCAGGTCGTCCTCCTCGATGTTCATGTGGAACAGGTCGGCGACCACCCGCACCGAGCCGTACCCGGACCCGCGCTCCACCTCCTCGGCCAGGTCGACGGCCTGCTCGAGCCGGTTGAGCAGGTAGTCCTCGTACCGGTTGATCGGTTCCAGAGCGAGCCAGACCCCCTCCCGGGCGGCGTGCTCGCTGAGCTCGACCAACGCCTCCAGCAGCACCGCGTGGTCCTCGGCCGGCGTCCGTGGCGGGGTGAACGGCGGCAGCCGCAGGCTGAACATCCCCCAGCTGGCCGGCGTCAGCACCCCCTCGCCGCCGAGCCCGGCGATGACGCTGAGCTGCGAGCGCAGCTGCGCGACCGCATCCCGCCGCAGGTCGGCGTCGAAGTCGCCGATGAAGTGGTCGGTCTCCGGGCAGACGGTCCGCATCACCACGCCGGCCCGGGCGGCGGCCCGCAGCTCCGGCAGCCGGCCGGCGAAGTGCCCGTCGCCGCGGGCCCGCAGCTCGATGCCGTCGAAACCGGCCCGCCGCGCGGAGTCGAACTTCTCCAGCAGCGTGTCGCCCGGCAGCAGTTGTTCCTGACAGGAGAGCCTCACCCAGGCCAGCCTACGCAGGGTCACGGCCGGCGGGCAGGATGGAGGCCGTGCCTCGAACGCTGGTCCTCGACGGACCCCGCCAGCTGGAGCTGGCCGACCACCCGTCCCGCCCGCTCAGCCCGGGGGAGGTGCGGTTGCGGTCCCGGCTCAGCGGGATCAGCCACGGCACCGAGCTCAGCCTCTACCGCGGGACCTCGGCCTTCTCCGACAAGGTCTTCGACCGCGGGCTGCGGGCCTTCGTCGCACCACCGGCCGGCAGCGCGTCGGCGTACCCGGTGACGCTCGGGTACGAGATGGTCAGCGAGGTCGTCGAGGTCGGCCCGGAGGTCACCGCGGTGCGGGTCGGCGACCTGGTGCACACCGGTACGCCGCACCAGGAGGAGACCGTCCTCGACGTCGAGGAGTCGCTGCGCACCACGTACCCGCTGGTGGTGCTGCCGGGCTCGGACGACCTGGAGCGGGCCCTGTTCGTCAGCCTGGCCGCGGTCGCGCTGCAGGCGGTGCACGACGCGGAGATCAAGCTCGGGGACACCGTGAGCGTGCACGGGCTCGGCGCGATCGGGCTGCTCGCGGTGCAGATGTGCGCGCTGGAGGGCATCCAGAACGTGATCGGCGTCGACCCGGACCCGCACCGCCGCGACTTCGCCAAGCGGCTCGGCGCGACCCACGCCATCGACCCGGCGAACGCGCGGCCGGTCGGTGTCCACATCCGCGAGCTGAACGACGGCCACGGGGTCGACGTCGCGCTGGAGGTGTCCGGCTCGGACCGCGGCCTGCAGGGTGCGCTGGCCGCGGCCGGGCTCGGCGCGACCGTGGTCGCGGCCGGCTTCTACCAGGGCGGCGCGGCGAACCTGCGGCTGGGCGAGGAGTTCCACCACAACCGGCTGACGCTGATCGCCTCGGCCGGCGGCTGGGGGGTGCCCAACCGGCACGCGCCGCTGTGGGACCGGCGCCGGATCATGGCCACCGCCACCCGGCTGCTCTACACCGGCAAGGTGTCGGTGGAGGGGATGCTGGACCGGCGGTTCCGGTTCGATGACGCGCCGGAGGCGTACGCGTGGCTGGACCGGCACCCGCAGGGCGCGGTGAAGGTCGCGCTGGTGTACGGGGACGGCACCGGGTGACCGGGCCGGTCGGGGTGGGCCCGGTCGGGGTGGGCCTGGTCGGCTACGGCATGGCCGCCGCCTCCCTGCACGCGCCGCTGATCGGCGCTGAGCCCGGGCTGGCGCTGCGCGCGGTGGTGTCCCGGGACCCGGCCAAGGTGCACCGGGACCTGCCGGCGGTGCCGGTGATGTCCATAGTGGACGACATGCTGGCGGACGGCGGCATCGAGCTGGTCGTGGTCGCCGCGCCGAACGCGGTGCACTTCGAGCTCGCCGCGGCGGCGCTGCGGGCCGGGCGGCACGTGGTGGTGGACAAGCCGATGACCGTCACGGTGGCCGAGGCGGACGAGCTGGTCGCGCTGGCGGCGGCGGCCGACCGGCGGCTGGCCGCGTTCCACCAGCGGCGCTGGGACAGCGACTTCCGCTCGCTGGCCCGCTGCGTCCAGGCGGGAATGCTCGGCCGGGTGAGCACATACCTGGCCCGGTTCGACCGGTTCCGTCCGGACCGGCTGGACCGGTGGCGGGAGCGCCCGGGCCCGGGTGCGGGGGTGTTCTACGACCTCGGCACGCACCTGGTCGACCAGGCGCTGGTGCTGTTCGGGCTGCCGGCGACGGTGTGGGCCGACGTCGGCACGCAGCGGCCCGGCGCGGTGGTGGACGACTACTTCCACGTCGTGCTCGGGTACGGCCCGCTCCGGGCGATCCTGCACGCCGGCTCGCTGGTGCTCGCGCCGACCCCGCGGCTGGAGGCGCACGGCGACGCCGGCTCCTTCGTCTCGCACGGAATGGACGGGCAGATCCCCGCGCTGCTGGCCGGGCAGCGGCCGGGCGACCCCGGATGGGGCCGGTCCGGCGGGTCGGCGACGCTCACCACTGTGGACGGTGCCGGCCCGGCAGAGCGGGTGCCCGGGGCGTACGAGACCTTCTACCGGCAGATGGCCGCCGCGGTGCGCGGCGCCGGCCCGGTGCCGGTGTCGGCCGAGGCCGCGCGGGAGGTGACCCGGGTGATCGAGTGCGCCCGGCGCAGCAGCGCGGAGGGGCGGACGCTGGCGCTGCGCTGACCGCCGGCGCCCGCCCGCGGAGGGGGCGGTCGCGATCGGGTCACCTTTCCGCCCGGGTCCGCCCGGGCGATCACGTTCACTACCCGGGCGACCAGGAAATGGTGGCCTGGCCGGCCGGTTGTGGTCGCCGGCTTGGTGAACGTGATCGCGGAGGGGCGCCACTCGACCTGCTCGCGCGTCTCGTGTCTTGCCTAGCCACCCGGGCGGACCCGGCACACTGGCGAGCGGTCGGAGACGGGGGAGCCGAGATGCCGCTGGGCTGGCTGACGGTGACGGTCGGGCTGCTGCTCACCAGCCTGGCCGCCAACCGGCTGGCCCCGTCGGCGCACCTGGCCATCGGCCTCGCCTCGGTCGCAGCGCTCGCCGCGGTGGCGCGGGCGGCCGGGCTGACCGCGGCCGAGCTCGGGCTGACCCGGTGGCGGTCCGGGCTGCGCTGGGGAGCGGCGCCGGCCGCCGCCGTGCTCCTCGGGTACGGCGCCGCGCTGCTGGTCGCCCGCGACCAGCTGGCCTCCTCGACCGGCCGGAGCTGGCCGGACGTGCTGGTCGCGGCGCTGGTGATCGTGCCGCTCGGTACCGTGCTGGCCGAGGAGCTGGCGTTCCGGGGCGTGCTCTGGGCGCTGCTGCGCCGCGGGCCCGGCGTCCGGGCGGCGACCGCGGTGTCGTCCGTCCTGTTCGGACTGTGGCACGTGCTGCCGGCGCTCGGCGGTGGCGCGGCCAACGAGGTGGCGACCGGGGCGCTCGGCGGCGGTCCGGCCGGGACGCTGGCGCGGGTGCTCGGCACCGTGCTGCTCACCACCGCCGCCGGCGCCGTCTTCTGCTGGTTGCGGGTGCGCAGCGGCAGCCTGCTCGCCCCGGCGCTGCTGCACTGGACGCTGAACGGGCTGGGCCTGCTCGCCGTCCAGCTCGCCCGCTGAGCCTCAGCCCGCCGACGTGGCGATCGCCCGCAGCCGGTCCGCCTTCTCGGTCGTCCAGCCCGGCGGCCGCAGCACCGAGGCCCACGCGTCGACGTACTCGGCGGTGTACTTGTGCCCGTGCCCGGCCGGCACCCCGGTGGCGAGCGGCAGGTCGGCGGTCACCTGCCAGAAGGTCACGAACGGGATCCAGGTCATGGTGCCGACCACGTCCTTCCCGCGCGGCTCCGCGAGCCAGTCCGGCCGGGACAGCAGCAGGTTGGGGCTCCACCAGACGATCGGGTCGGAGGAGTGCTGCACGTACAGCACCCGGCTGCCGTCCCACGGCTGCCCGACCGGGTCCACCTCGGTGCCGGCCAGGGTCTCGAAACGCACCGTCCGGCCGTTCTTGTAGACCGGCGCGATCTCCTTGCTGCCCTCGTCCCGGTCGTCGGTGAAGACGCGGTAGAGCGTGTTGAAGTTCGGCGGCCCGGCGAAGAGCGCGCCGGCGGTCCGGTTGCGCAGGTCGTACTCGCCGCTGAACGCGGTCTCCCCGCCGAACGAGCCCAGGCTCTCCCCGGACACCACGAGCTTGGGCCGCTTCGCCTCGGGCAGCTTGGACCACCGGTCGTAGACGGCGTCGTAGAGCTCCCGTCCCGCCTCCCGCGCCTTCTGCTGGTCGACCAGGTAAGAGATCCAGGACGGCAGGTACGAGTACTGCATGCCGACGACGGCCGAGTCGCCGCCGGTCATGTACTCGAACGTGTCGATGGAGGCCGGGTCCAGCCAGCCGCTCCCGGTCGTGGTGGCCACCATCAGGTACGCGCGGTCGAACCCGCCGGCCCGGGCCAGGTCGTCGACCGCCAGCTTGGCCCGGGCCTCGGCCGTCTCGGCGGCGGTCAGCCCGGCGTACGCGCGGATCGGCCGCTTCGCCGTGGAGCCGGTGAACCCGGCGATGTCCGCTTCGGTCGGACCGGTGCCGGTGAACGACCGGCCCTCCCGGCCGAGCTTGTCCCACGGCACCAGCGAGCCGGGGCCGCCGGAGCGCTGCGGGTCGGTCGGCTGCACCACGCCGTCCTTGGTGATGCCGTCCCGCACCGAGAAGGTCTGGTTCGCGAACGAGACGGCGCCGGACAGCAGGACGCCGCTGGTCACTCCGTAGGTCAGCAGGACGACGGCGGCCCAGCCGACCCCGCGGGCCGCCCGGGGGCCGATCCACCGGTTCAGCAGGTGCGAGATCCACCGGTAGAGCCCCTTCAGCGCCCGGGCCAGCCCGAGGATCAGGGCGAACAGCACGGCGGCTATGACCGGCCAGAGCAGGGTGCTGGCGAAGCCCGGCGCGGCGACGCCCATCAGGTCCCGGATCTGGCCCTGCCAGCGTTGGCCGAGCAGGTACGACCCGAGCAGGGCGAGCACCGCGACGATCGTGAAGACCCGCCACGCGCCGGGCGAGGGCTCGCGCGGCTGCCGGTCCGCGAAGGCCCGCCAGATCGCGGCGCCGAGCACGCCCAGGCCGTACCCGATCGCCGCGCTGATCCCGCAGACTGCGCCCTGGATCAGCCCGCTGCGCGGCAGCAGCGACGGGGTGAAGGCGAGGCAGCCGAACAGGACCGCGACGTACGCGCCGGGTAGCGTGAGGTGGAACCAGCCGCGGCGTACCTTCGCAACCCGCGTCGCCTCCGCGGGCTCGGCGGTGCCGGCCTCAGTGGTGGTGGTGGTCTCGTCCTCGGTCTTGCTGGGCTGCGTCATCTGGTCCCCCGACCCCCGGAACCCCCCTGCGCGCAGTATCCGCCCCCTGGCAACCCGGTGCCCACATGCAGGTAATGACCTGCATGATATGAGAGTGCACGCGGAGCCGGGACCGGCCGGGCTCCTACCTGGCCCGCTGCCGTCCCGAACCCGGCGGGTCCTCCGGTCAGCCGCTGGTGCGGTCGAGGCGCTGGAGCAGATCGTGCGCGGCGAGCTCGATCGCTTTGTGCCGCCACTCCGAGGCGCGGTAGACGCAGGCGATCAGCGCCGTCCGGTGCACCCGGCGGAAGTCGCCGTGGACGAACGCGTACCGCGCCTTCGTCTCGTCCTTGGCGCCCTCGGTCAGCCCGAGGTGCCACTCCGCGTACTCGGCCCACGAGTGCGACCGGAGGAAGGCGTTCTCCGCGTCCGCCCGGGGCTGCACCGCGCCCCAGTCACTGTCCAGCACGTACTGACGGGCGTCGATCAGCCGCCGCGCCCGATCCAGCGCCCGCGGGTTCACCTCGTACGAAGCCACGGCCGGTCATTGTGCCCCGGCCCGCGGCGGGGCCGCTCCCGGCCAGCGTGGCCTTCGTGATGCGCTCGAGCGCGAGGTCGGGCCCCGCCTCAGCCGGCGGCGACCGCAGGGGCGCCGGGCAGGTACGTTCGGCGGGTGCGTCCCGAAGCCGCCCGGACCTCGCCGGCATGAACCCGGACCCGGAGGGTCCCGACGAGGTCGAGCTGGTGGTGGCCGCCCGGGCCGGCGACGAGCAGGCATTCGGCCGGCTGGTCGCGCTGCACCAGGGCCGGCTCACCGCGCACTGCTACCGGATGCTCGGCTCGTTCCACGACGCGGAGGACGCGGTGCAGGACACGCTGGTCAAGGCGTGGCGCGGGCTGCCGGACTTCGACGGGCGCAGCCGGGTCGGCAGCTGGCTGTTCCGGATCGCGACCACCACCTGCCTGAACGCGCTGCGCGGCCGGTCCCGGCGGGCGCTGCCGGTGGACACCGGCTTCCGCTCCACCGATCCGCGGGACGCCGCCGGGCCGCCGCTGGTCGAGTCGGTCTGGGTGGAGCCGCTCCCGGACCAGAGCCTCGGCCCGGAGGCGTCGTACGAGCTGCGGGAGAGCGTCGAGCTCGCGCTGGTCGCGGCCTGGCAGCACCTGCCGGCCCGGCAGCGGGCGGCGCTGCTGCTCACCGACGTGCTCGGCTACCCGGCCCGGGAGGCCGCCGACATGCTCGACACCACAACGCCGGCGCTGAACAGCGCGCTGCAGCGGGCCCGCACGCTGGTCGCCGAGCGGGTGCCGGCGCAGTCCCAGCAGGCCACCCTGCGGGAGCTCGGCGACGCGGCGACCAACACGGCGGTGGAGCGCTTCCGGCTGGCCCTGGAGCAGGCCGACGTCGGCGCCGTGATCGGCCAGCTGCGCGAGGACGCGGTCTGGTCGATGCCGCCGCAGCCGGCCTGGTTCGCCGGGCCGGACGCGATCGCGGACTTCCTCAGCACGAACCCGTTCCGCTGGTTCCGCTGGCGCTACCTGCCGACCCGGGCGAACGGGCAGCCGGCGCTCGCCGCGTACTCCTGGGACGACGCGGCCGGCCGCTACCTGCCGCACTCCATCGACGTGCTGAGCTTCACCGGCGACCGGATCGCCGCCGTCACCTCGTTCCTCGACGTGACCCGTCGGGGGGTGACCGGTCCGGGCTTCCGCTCCTTCGCCGAGACCCGGCTCTTCGACCGCTTCCGGCTGCCGGCGTCGCTGCAGACATGATCCGGAGACATGATTGCGGCCGGACCGATGACTTCGGGGCGGCGCCGGTGTCCAAGCAGGTGACCGACCTCGATCGCCGCCAGGAGGACACCGTGAGCACCGACCGCCGCATCGTCGCCAACTTCTTCGTCTCCCTCGACGGGGTGGTGGAGTCGCCGGACAAGTGGCACTTCCGGTACTTCGACGACCAGATGGGCCAGGCGGTCGGCGCCGGCATGGCCTCCGCCGACGCGCTGCTGATGGGCGGCACCCTCTACCGCGAGTGGTCGGAGTATTGGCCCGCCCACGCCGACGACGACTTCGGCGGCTTCATGAACGGCATCACCAAGTACGTCGTGTCCCGGACGCTGGACCGCGCCGACTGGACCAACACGACGCTGATCCGCGACGACGTCGCCGCCCGGATCCGCGAGCTCAAGGCCCAGCCCGGCAAGGACATCGCGATGTCGGGCAGCGCGACGCTGGCCCGCTGGCTGCTCGCCGAGGGCCTGCTCGACGAGCTGAACCTGCTGGTGCACCCGATCGTGGTGGGCACCGGCGCCCGCCTGTTCCCGGACGGGACGGCGCAGCAGCCGCTGAAGCTGGCCAGCTCGACTGCATTCGGCTCCGGCGTCCTGCACCTGGTATACCGCCCGACCCCGGCGTGACCGGTCGCACCTCGCGGAGCGGCGCCCGACCCCCCGGTCGGGCGCCGCTCAGCTCGCGCGCAGCTGCGCGGCGGCGGCGACCATGCTGCGCAGCTTGCCCGCGGCGGACTTCCGCGGCAGGTACTTCATGCCGCAGTCCGGCGCCAGCACCACCCGCTCCGCGTCCACGAAGGGCAGCGCCCGCCGCACCCGCGCGGCCACCACCTCCGGCGGCTCGACGTCCGGTGTGGACAGGTCGAGCACGCCGAGGATGATCGTCTTTCCGGGCAGCTCCGCGAGCACGGACGGGTCCAGGTTGGACTGTGCGGTCTCGATGGACACCTGCTCGCACGGGCAGTCCGCCAGCTCCGGCAGGAACGAGTAGCCCGGGGGCCGGTCGTGGATGATCGCCGCGTAGCCGAAGCAGATGTGCACCGCGGTGGTGCCGGTGACCCCGTCCAGCGCCCGGTTGAGCGCCGCCAGCCCGTACGCCCGGGCCGGCTCCGGCCGGGCCTGCAGGTACGGCTCGTCCAGCTGCACGATGTCCGCGCCGGCGGCGAAAAGGTCCCGGACCTCCTGGTTGACCGCCTCCGCGTACGCCATCGCCAGTGCCGGCGGGTCGCCGTAGAAGTCGTCCTGTGCCTGCTGCGACATCGTGAACGGCCCCGGCACGGTCACCTTGACGGTCCGGTCGGTGTGTGCCCTGAGGAAGTCCAGGTCCGGCCGCTGGATCGGCCCCGGCCGGCTGATCGGGCCGACCACCCGGGGCACCGGGTTGGGGTGGCCGCTGCGGTCCAGCGCCTCGCCCGGGTTGTCGATGTCCACGCCGTCCAGCGCGGTGGCGAAGTGGTTGGAGTAGCTCTCCCGGCGGATCTCGCCGTCGGTGACGACGTCGAGGCCGGCCTCCTCCTGGGCCCGGATCGCCAGCAGCGTCGCGTCCTCCTGTGCCTCGGCGAGCAGCTCCGGCGCCGGCCGCCACAGCTCCTTCGCCCGCACCCGCGGCGGGAAGCGGCCGGCCAGCTTCGCCCGGTCGATCAGCCAGTCCGGCTGCGGGTAGCTGCCCACCAGGGAAGTCGGGAAGAGGGTCACGGGACCACCACCAGCCTGCCGTCGGGAGCCGCGCCGGCGCGGGTCCACGCGTCGGTGACCGCCGCCAGCGGGACGGTCTGGTGCGTCACGTGGCACCGGCCGGCCGCGGCCAGCTCGAGCACCCGGGTCAGCGCCTCGGCGCGCTGCTGCCGGCTGAGCGAGTTGTTCGTGTAGCCGAGGATGCTGTGCGAGCCGCCGCGCAGCGCGGCGGAGGAGAAGGTGGCGGTCGGCCCGCCGCTGGCGCCGAGGTGCACCAGCCGGCCGTTCTCGCCGAGCACCAGCAGCGCGGCGGTGCCGGCCGCCCCGCCGACCGGGTCGACCACCAGGTCGACCGGACCGTCGGCGGCGTCCCGCATCCGCTCGGCCAGACCGTCCACGTCGGACAGGTCGACCACCGCGGTGGCGCCGCGGTCCAGGGCCCGGCGGCGGGCCGGCTCGCGCCGGCTGGCCGCGACGACGGCGCCGGCGCCGAGCGCGACCGCGGCCTGGACCGCGACCTGGCCGACCGTGCCGCCCGCGCCGAGCACCAGCACCCGCTCCCCGGGCCGCAGCCCGCCCCGCCAGGTCAGCGCCATCCACGCCGCCACCGCGGACAGCCCGAGCGCCGCGGCCACCGGGTCCGGCAGGCCGTCCGGCAGCGGGACGGTCTCCGCGTCGTCCACCACCGCGGCCTCGGCCAGGCTGCCGTCGCCCGGCCGCATCCCGGCGTCGGTGTTGAACCACACCCGGGTGCCGTCGGAGCGGACGCCCACCCCGGAGACGCCCGGGACATACGGCAGCTCCGGCGGCCCGAAGTAGGACGTGCCGCTGGCGCAGAGCAGGTCGAGCGGCACGATCGGAGCGGCGGTCACCCGGACCAGGCGCTGCCCGGGTCCGGGCGCCGCCAGCTCGTGCCCGGTCGGCTCCGGCGGCCTGCCGTGCTCGGTGACCAGCGCCGCGATCATGTGCTGATGTCGGCGTACGGCAGCGAGAAGTGGGCGAGCCGCCGGGCGTACTCCAGCTGGAAGCCCAGCGGCTCGGAGTGGTCCCGCTCGAACATGGCGATGAAGAGCGTGAGGGTCAGGAACGGATGGGCGCCCATGGCGAAGAGCGCCGGGTAGTCGTGGGTGGACAGTGCCGCGCGCTCGGCGTCCTCGAAGCGCAGCCAGGTGCTGGCCTCGGCGCCGTGGCAGTTGAGGATGCGGTTGGCCTGGGTGTCCTCCCACCACTCGACGGTGCCGCGCGGGTCCTCCCGGTAGCGCTCGACCAGCTCCGGGTCCCGGTCGACGGTGAAGAGGAACTTGTCCACCAGATACCTGCTCATGCCCGCTCGCTCATGCCGGCACTCCGTTCGGGTACCAGGTGAAGTACGCCTCCATCGTGTGGAAGAGGTCGTACGTGTCGACGTAGTCGGCCTTCGCGTCCTCGCCGGCGACGCCCATCATGAGCATGAAGTCCATGAAGCCATGGGTGGCGTTGCCCGGCGCGTGCAGGCTGTCCAGCGTCACCTCGGACAGGCAGCCGTCCAGGTCCCCGTTGGCGATCCAGTCCACCGCCTTCGCGTCGAACTCCGGGTCCGGCCCGTGCGGGCCGAACTGGCGCGGCCCGCCCAGCTCCAGCGACAGGTGCCCGGTGCCGACGATGGCCACCCGCTTGTCGCTGGGCCACGACTCGACCAGCTCGCGGAGCAGCTTGCCGAGCTGGACGAAGCGCTTCGGCCGCGGCAGCGGCGGGGCGAAGATGTTCGTGTAGACCGGGACGATCGGCAGGTCGGCCTGCGGCCGTAGCGTGATGATCGGGCAGGTGACGCTGTGGTCGATCCGCAGCTCGTTGGAGAAGGCGAGGTCGAAGCCGGCGTCCAGGCCGTTGCGCAGGACGTGCCCGGACAGCTCGCGGTCGCCGGCCAGGTGCAGCCGGGGCAGGCCGAACTCGCGCTCCTCGTTGTACCAGTTGCCGTCGTAGCGCTCGGCGTGCCCGACCAGGAACTGCGGCATGTTGTCCAGCCAGAGCTGGTGGAAGTGGTCGGAGCCGACCATCAGCAGCACGTCCGGCCGGGCCCTCGTCAGCGTCTGCCGGAACGCCTCGACCTTGCGCACCCACTCGGCCGCGAACGGCGGCGCCTCGTCCGGCGCGGCGGTGCTGGCCTTGTAGTAGAACGGGTGGTGGGTCGACGCGATCACCGCGGCCAGCTCAGCCATCGATCTCTCCCTCCGCCGGCGGGACCTCGACCGCGTTGCGGTCGATCCCCAGGTACATGTCCATCGCGACCGGCCGGCGCCGCTCCTCGGCGAGCTGGCCGAGCAGCCCGGCCGCCCGGGCCAGCAGCGCGAACCCGCGCAGCAGCTCCACCGGCAGCCCGAGGTCGGCCAGCGCCGCCCCGCAGACGCCGGCGCCGTTGAGCGGCAGTGTCCGGCCCAGCACCTGCGGGTGCACCCGGCCGATCGCCTCGTACAACCGGAGGTGCTCGCGGCGCAGGCCCTCCTCCTCGGCGATGCCCAGCAGCACCGGCGTGCGCGGGTCCCGCACCTTGTGCACCGGGTGGCCGAGGCCGGGCACGAGGCGGCCGGCGTCCTTCGCCGAGCGCAGCACCGACAGCGCCAGCGCGTCCCAGCCCGCGTCGTCGGCCGGAACCGGACCGTCCACTGTGGACAAGGCGGTGGCGAGGAAGCGCCCGGCGTCCTCGGTGACGCCGAGGAAGCGAGACCCGCCACCGAGCAGTCCGGCCGCCAGCGCGCCCTGCAGCGAGTCGGGCGCGGACAGGTACGTCATCCGGGCGGCGATCGCGGTCGGGGTGAAGCCGTGGTCGGCGAGCGCGACCAGCGCCGCCTCGAATACCCGCACCTCCCCGGCGGACGGCCGCCGGCCGGCCACCAGCCAGAAAGCGAGCTCGCCGAAGCCGACCTTGCCCATCAGGTCGCCGGCCAGATCGTGCCCGAGCAGCCGGATGTGGTCGGCGTCCGAGGTGCCGAGCGACGTCGGGTACGTGCTCACCGCGGCTCCGCCAGCCACTTGCGGATCTCCGCGCCGTGCTCGTCCAGCCGGGGCGGCGGCAGCCGGTAGCTCGCCGGCGTCGCGGACAAGGTGATCGGGTTGCGCACCGACGGCACCGCCGCGCCGCCGGAGCCGACGACCACGACCGGCTCCAGCCCGAGCTCCTCGGCGAAGGCGACCCCGTCGTTCACGGTGTTGATCGGTCCACATGGGACACCGGCGGCGATCAGCTCGCGGAACCACTCGTCCTTGGTCCGGGTCCGCAGCCGCTCGACCAGCAGCGGCCGCAGCTGCTCCCGGTTGGCGGTGCGGTCCTGGTTGCGCCGGAAGCGCGGGTCGTCGACCAGCTCCGGCAGGCCGAGGATCTCGCACAGCCGGCGGAACTGCCCGTCGTTCCCGGCCGTGACGATCAGCTCGCCGTCCGCGGTGGGCAGCGCATCGTACGGGAAGAGGCTCGGGTGCGCGTTGCCCATCCGGGTCGGCGTCTCGCCGGCGGCGACCACCGCGCTGGAGTGGTTGACCAGCCCGGACAGCGCCGAGGACAGCAGGTTGACCTCGACGTGCTGGCCGCGACCGGTCTCCGCCCGGGAGTGCAGCGCCGCCAGCACGCCGATGGTGGCGTGCAGCCCGGCCATCACGTCGAAGACCGAGATGCCGGCCCGGTAGGGCTGGCCGCCCTCCTCGCCGGTCAGGCTCATCAGGCCGGAGATCGCCTGCACGATCAGGTCGTAGCCGGGCAGTGCCCGGCCGCCGCCGGAGCCGAAGCCGCTGATCGACGCGTAGACGACGCCCGGGTTGGTGGCGGCGACGGAGTCGTAGTCGAGGCCGAATCGGGCCAGCCCGCCCGGCTTGAAGTTCTCCAGCAGGATGTCGGCCCGGGCGGCCAGCTCGCGGGCCAGCCCGGCGTCGGTGCCGTCCCGCAGGTCGAGCGTGACCGACCGCTTGTTCCGGTTGATGCCGAGGTAGTAGGTGGCGACCCCGTTGCGGGTGGGCGGCATCCAGGTCCGGGTGTCGTCGCCGCCCGGCGACTCCACCTTGACCACCTCGGCGCCGAGGTCGGCGAGCAGCATCGACGCGTACGGCCCGGCCAGGATGCGGGAGAGGTCGGCGACCAGCAGGCCGGACAGCGGTCCCCGGCGGGTCGGCTCCACCGCACCTCCTGTCCGCCGGTCGGACGGGCGTCCGTCCGAACCCTACCCGACCTCGGCCGTCGCCACCGGAGCGGCCTGGCAGCGGGCGAAGTCCGCGCTGACCTCGCCCGCGGCCTGCAGCAGCAGCGGCAGGTGGTCGTCCGTCAGCCTCTGCACCGACGTCTCCGCCGCGTGCACGGTCACGTTCATCGCGGCGATCACCCGGCCGGCGCCGTCCCGCAGCGGCGCGGCGACCGAGCGGATGCCGCGCGCGAGCTGCTCGTCGGTCAGTGCCCAGCCCTTCGCCCGGACCTCGCGCAGGGTCTCCTCGAGCTCCGCCCGGTCCGGCTGCCAGCGCGGGGTCACCCCGGCGCGGGACGGCTCCGCCAGCGCCGCGACCAGCTCGGCCGCCGGCAGCCCGGCCAGCAGCACCTTGCCCAGCGAGGTCGGCGGCGCCGGGAACCGGGTGCCGATCTGCACCCGCAGCGCGATGATCTTCGGCACCGCGACCCTTGCCACGTACACGATGTCCGAGCCGTCCAGCTGGCCGATCGACGACGACTCGCCGGTACGCGCCACCAGCCGCTCCATGTGCGGGCGGGCGACGTCCCACAGCCCCAGCGACTGCACGTACGCCATGCCCAGCTCGAGCACCCGCGGGGCGAGGGTGAACGAGCCGGCGGCCGAGCGGACGTACCCGAGCCGCTCCAGCGTGAGCAGGATCCGGCGCGCGGTCGGCCGGGCCAGCCCGGCGGCGGCGGCCACCTCGGACAGCGTCATCGCCGGCCGGTGCGGGGCGAACGCGGTGATCACGTCGAAGCCGCGGGCGATCGCCTCGACGAAGTCGGGGGCATCGGTGCGGCGGGCCACCCGGGCAGCCTAGCCGCCTGTCCGCTGTACGGACAGGCCGAGCCCGAGGCCTCGGTCCCGAACCCGCGCGGATCTCTTGACGACTCAACCAGCTAGCGGCAGGGTGGCGCTCAACAGCGCGGTGTCCGTACTACGGACGGTCGTACGGTCGAGGAGGACCCGTGGACGAGTTCGAGCCCGGCCGGCCGGTGGTCTTCCGGGGCGGGACCGTGCTGCCGATGGACGACCGACGCAGCGTGCTGGACGGCACCGACGTGCTGGTGGTCGGTGAGCGCATCGAGGCGGTCGGTCCGGCCCTCCCTGTCCCCGAGGGCACCCTCGAGGTCGATGCCGCCGGCGGCATCGTCATGCCCGGGATGATCGACACCCACCGGCACATGTGGCAGACCGCGATGCGCGGCTACGGCGCGGACTGGACGCTCACCCAGTACTTCGTCTGGTACTACCTGGAGCACGGCCGGGCCTTCCGCCCGCAGGACGTGTACGCCGGCAACCTGCTGTCCGCGATCGAGTCGCTGGACGCCGGCGTGCGTGGTGACCGGCGCGCCGAGCTCGCGGGCCACCTCGAAGGCGGCCCGCTCCGGGAAGGCCGGGTCGCCGGTGACGTCGAAGGCCATGGCGAAGCCGAGCATGTCGTCGCCCGGGGTGATCCGCCTCGACACGAAGTCGCGGAACTCCGGCCGGGTGG
>JBJMII010000165.1:0-18424 GCA_045806925.1 Mycobacteriales bacterium | reverse complement strand
CGCGAGCACCGACGGCACCTTGCGGACGCCGTTGCTCACCGCGCCGTTGATGCCGGCGGTCTTGCCGCCCTTCAGCAGCGAGATCGCGAGCGCCGCGGCCGCATTCGCCTCGACACGCACGGCCTTGTAGACCGTCATGCACTGCTGGCCGGCGAGGATGGCCTGCAGGCCGGCGACGCTGGCGTCCTGGCCGGTCACCGGCACCTTGCCGTTGAGGTTGTTGGCCTTGAGCCGGGCGATGATCCCGCCGGCCATCGTGTCGTTGGCGGAGACCACGCCGTCGACCTTGCCGCCGTTCTGGGTGTAGATCTGCTCGAACGCGGTGCCGGCCTTGGTGGCGTCCCAGTTGCCGGTCTGGTCGCCGACCAGCTTGTACTTCCCGGAGTCGATCGCCGGCTTGAGCGCCTCGGCGTAGCCCTGCTTGAACAGCGCGGCGTTGTTGTCCGTCGGGTCTCCGTTGATGAAGACGACGTTGGCGTTGGTCTTGCCCGCGTCGGTCAGGCACTTCTGCAGGCCCTCGCCCATGAGCTTGCCGACCGCGACGTTGTCGAACGAGACGTAGTAGGACGCGCCGCCGCCCAGCGTGAGCCGGTCGTAGTCGATGGTCTTGATGCCGGCCTTCTGCGCCTTCTTCAGGCAGGCGGTGCCCGACTCGGAGTCGAGGTTGACGATGAGCAGGACCTTGACCCCGGCGTTGATCATCCCGTCGCAGAGGGTGCCGAACTTCGACTTGTCGCCGTTCGCGTTCTGGATGTCCGACTGGATGTTCGCGGCGTCGAAAGCCGCCTTGAGCAGCGGCCGGTCGTTCGCCTCCCACCGCGGCGAGGTCGCCGCATCGGGCAGGATCACGCCGACCTTGCCGGCCGAGGTGCCCCCGCCGCCCCCGCCGCTGTTGCTGTCGTCGCCACAGGCGGACAGCAACAGGGTGGCCGTGGCGAGGGACGCCACCGCCCAGATGTGACGCTTGCGCATGAATGCGGTCCTTTCCTGGCTGCTGACGGTCGCCCCGAGCAGGTCCTCGGAGCCGGCCACGGCGCCTGCCTGCAATTGTTGTGACCGACAACATATCCACGGGTGGTACGGGCAGCAAGCACCATGGAGCGGTTGACCGGCATTGGCCGTAACGATCGAGTAACAGCCGGCCGGCGGCGGCCCTGACCGCCGGCCGCCGGCCTGGGGCATGCTGGGACCCGTGCGCGTGCTGGTGGTCGAGGACGAGGCGGCGCTGGCCGACGCCGTGGTGCGGGGGCTGCGCCGGGAGGGCATGGCGGTCGACGTCGCGTACGACGGGGCGGACGGGCACGAGAAGGCCACCGTGACCCGGTACGACGTGGTGGTCCTGGACCGCGACCTGCCCGGCATGTCCGGCGACGAGCTGTGCCGCGAGCTGGCCGCGGAGGGCGCGCTGACCCGGGTGCTCATGCTCACCGCCAGCGGCACCGTCGCCGACCGGGTCGAAGGCCTGTCCCTGGGCGCGGACGACTACCTGGCCAAGCCGTTCGCGTTCGAGGAGCTGGCCGCGCGGGTGCGGGCGCTCGGCCGCCGCTCCACGCCGCCGGCGCCGCCGGTGCTGACCGCCGGTGACCTCGCGCTGGACCCGGCCCGGCGGACGGTCCGCCGGGCCGGGCGGCCGGTGGAGCTGACCCGCAAGGAGTTCGGCGTGCTGGAGGTGCTGCTGGCCGCGCGCGGCGCGGTGGTGTCCAGCGAGGAGCTGCTGGACCGGGTGTGGGACGAGAACGCGGACCCGTTCACCACCACGGTCCGCGTGACGGTGATGACGCTGCGCCGCAAGCTCGGCGAGCCGGGGGTGGTGGAGACGGTGGTCGGCGCCGGCTACCGGGTGCCCGCCGTGTCCCCGGGCGACCCGGCCGCCGAGCGTCCGGCGACCGAGCGTCCGGCGGGATAGCCGTGCTGGCCCGGCCCGCGCTGACCCTGCGGCTTCGGCTCACGTTGCTCTACGGCGGGTTGCTCGCCGTGGTAGCGGCCACCCTGCTCGGCGCCGCGGTGGTCGTGCTGGACCGGGCGCTGCGGTCGCTGCCGCAGTTCCCGCCCGGGGTGCGGCTGGACTTCGGCGACGGGTCCTCGCTGACCGCGGCGGAGTTCTCCCAGCTGGTCCGGGACTCCGCGCGCGGGGAACTGCTCCGGTCCGCCGGGCTGGTCTTCGCCGTCACCGTGGTCGTCGGGATCGCCGCCGCGTACGTGCTGGCCGGCCGGGCGCTGCAGCCGGTCAGCCGGGTCACCTCGACCGCCCGCCGGCTGTCCGAGGAGACGCTGGACGAGCGGATCGCGCTGGACGGGCCCCCGGACGAGCTCAAGGAGCTGGCCGACACGTTCGACGCGATGCTCGCCCGGCTGGACGCCGCCTTCGACAGCCAGCGGCGCTTCGTCGCCAACGCCAGCCACGAGCTGCGGACACCCCTCGCGGTCATCCGGACGGAGGTCGACGTCACCCTCGGGGACGCGGCCGCCACGGTGGCGGAGCTGCGCACCATGGGCGAGGTGGTCCGGGAGGCGAGCGTCCGGGCCGACCGGCTGGTGGACGCGCTGCTGGTGCTGGCCCGGTCGGAGGGGCAGGCCCGGACCGGGCTGGAGCAGCGGGAGTCCGTGGACCTGGCCGACCTGGTGCCGGCGGCGGTCGCCGCGGTCGCCGCGGAGGCGTCGGCGCGCTGCCTGTCCGTGACCGAGGAGACGGCCGCCGCGCCCGCGGACGGCGACCCGCAGCTGCTGGAGCGGCTGGTCGGCAACCTGGTGGAGAACGCGGTCCGGCACAACGTCGACGGCGGCTGGGTGAGTTTGCGGACCGGGTCGACGCCGGGCTCCGGCGCCTGGCTCGCGGTGGCCAACACCGGCGCGGAGGTCCCGGCCGGCGACGTCGAGCAGCTCTTCCAGCCCTTCCGCCGCGGCGGCACGGCACGGACCGGGTCGCGGGGCGCCGGGCTCGGCCTGTCGATCGTCCGGGCGGTCGCGGCCGCGCACGGCGGCGCGGTGGTCGCCGCGGCCCGGTCCGGCGGAGGGCTCGAGGTGACCGTACGGCTGCCGGCGCCGAGCCGCATGCCGACCCCGCCGGTGCCCGCCCGCGCCTGATCCCGGGGCCGCCGGTAGCTGCGAGAATGGCCGCCGTGCCGCCCCCGCCCGACACCGCGAGCCGGCCACCGGCCACCGCGACCGGGCCGGCCCGTGCGCGCCGCCACGGCCGGGTGACCCGCTGGGTGGGGCGGCCCGCGCTGGCGGTCGCGCTGCTCGGCGTGGCGGTGGCAGTGAGCGTCGTCGAGGGCCAGCCGCCGCCCGCGGCCCGGGACAGTGGCGTGTCGGTGGACGCGAACAAGCCGTACCGGTGGCCCGTCGGCACCCTGCTGGTGGTGGCGGACGGGCGGCTGGTCCGCTTCGACACCGGCAGCCAGCGGGTCCGGGCGGTGCCGCTGCCGACCGGGCTGGCCGCGCTGCGCGCCTGGAGCCAGCCGGCCGGGGACGTGGTGCTCGGGCGGCTGGCGTCCGGTCGCACCGCGGCGTACCTGCTGCGCACCCACCGGCCGCCGGTCGCGCTGGGCCCGGCCGAGGTGGCCGTGCCGAGCGCGGACCGGACCGCGGTCTGGCTGGTTTCCCGGCGGATCGCGACCCGGGTGCCGCTCGCCGCCGGCCAGCGGGAGACCGTGTCACTGCCGCGGGCCTCGCGGCTGGTCGCGGACACCGGCCACGGGCTGGTCGTGTCCACCGGGACCGTGCCGGACCCGCTGCTGCCGGGCCGGCGTCAGACCCCGACGCCGACGCTGTCGGCGAGCACCCGGCCGGCACCGACCGGCGGGCCGCAGCTCAGCCCGACCCCGACGCCGGCGCCCACCGGCCCCCCGGTGTCCGGTGGGCCGCTGACCCCGACCCCGCCGCCGTACACCACCGCCTCCCCGGTGCCGTCCACCGGACCGGACGCCGTCCCGCTGACCACACTGGTCGTCTTGCCGGACGGCAGTGTGCGCTTCGTCGCGGCCGCCGAGGCGCTGGCCGCCGAGGGCGACGTGGTGCTGCTGCGGGACGAGCAGCGGCGGCTCGGCGTGATCTCGCCGCGGCCCGGCGTCCGCAAGCCGCGCTGGCTGCCGAAGCTCAACGCGGTCGAGCCGATCGGCCCCGGCACGCTGGACGCGCGCGGCGAGACCTTCGCGGTGCTGGCCCGGACGAACGACTACGCCTGGCTGATGGTCGGCCCGACCACGGCCCGGACCGAGGCGGCGATCAACGTGGTGGCGCTGGTCGGCGGGCCGCCGCTGCCGTCGGCGGCGGCGCCCGCCTTCACCGCGTCCGGCCGGGTGCTGACGGTCCGCCCGGACGGCCGGATCGTCTACTACCCGCCGGGCGAGCGGACCGGCTACACGCTCGGCGCGGACCTGCCGGCGGCCTCGGCCGTCACCCAGGGTTAGTTGACGGTCGGCTGCACGGCAATGTCAGGTGGGGAGGCTGGCGACTCCGGGTGGCAGGAAGCGGCGGCCGGTCACCCGCTCGGAGACGCCGGTACGGTCCAGGTACGGCGTGATCCCGCCGAGGTGGAACGGCCAGCCGGCGCCGAGCAGCATGCACAGGTCGACGTCCTGGGGTGCGGCGACGACGCCCTCGTCGAGCATCAGCCGGACCTCCTGCGCCAGCGCCGCCACCGCCCGGTCGCGGACCTGCTGCTCGGTCGACGGCCGGTCGCCCAGCACGAAGAGCTCCCGCACCTCCGGGTCCAGCTCCGGGCCGGCCACGCCCCGGGTGAGCACGCCCGGCTTGCCGGCGGCGACCAGCCGGGCCAGGTTCCCGCTGACTCCGAAGCGGTCCGGCCAGGCTGCCTGCAGCGTCTCGCCGACGTGCAGCGCGACCGCCGGGCCGACCAGCGCGAGCAGCGCGAACGGCGACATCGGCAGGCCGAGCGGTTCCAGCGCCCGGTCCGCCACCTCTACCGGCGTGCCCTCGTCGACCGCCGCGGTCACCTCGCCGAGGAAGCGGGTGAGCAGCCGGTTGACCACGAAGGCCGGCGCGTCCTGTACCAGCACGCAGGACTTCCTCAGCTCCTTGCCGACGGCGAAGGCGGTGGCCAGGGTGGCGTCGTCGGTCTGCTCGGCCCGGACCACCTCCAGCAGCGGCAGCACCGCGACCGGGTTGAAGAAGTGCAGCCCGACCACCCGCTCCGGGTGCGCCAGCCCGGTCGCCATCTCGGTCACCGACAGCGAGGAGGTGTTGGTGGCGAGCACGCACTCGGCCGACACCACCGCCTCGACCTCGGCGAAGACCTGCTGCTTGACCTTGAGCTCCTCGAAGACCGCCTCGACCACCAGGTCGGCATCGGCGAAGGCGTCCTTGCTGAGCGAGCCGGTGACCAGGCCGTTCAGCCGGTTGGCCTGGTCCGGGGAGAGCCGCTTCTTCCGCAGCAGCGCGTCGATCTCGCCGTGCACGTACCCGACGCCCCGGTCCAGCCGCTCCCGGTCCAGGTCGGTGAGCACCACCGGCACCTGCAGCCGGCGGGCGATGAGCAGCGCGAGCTGCCCGGCCATCAGCCCGGCGCCGACCACGCCGACCTTGGTCACCGGCCGGGCCAGGCTCGGGTCCGGGGCGCCGACCGGGCGGCGGGCCCGCTTCTGCACCAGGTCGAAGGAGTACAGCCCGGCGCGCAGCTCGTCGCTCATCACCAGGTCGGCGAGCGCCTCGTCCTCGGCGGCGAAGCCGGCGTCGAGGTCGGCCGTTCTCGCCAGCGTGATCAGGTCGAGCGCCCGGTACGGCGCCGGGGCCGCGCCGTGCACCTTGGCGTCGGCGAGCGCCCGGCCGCGCGCCACCGCCTCGTCCCAGGCCGGCCCGCGGTCGACCACCGGGCGGGTCACCGTCTCCTCGCCCCGCACCACCCGGGCGGCCCAGCGCAGCGACTCGGCCAGGAAGTCCGCCCCGTCCAGCAGCGCGTCCACGATCCCCAGCGCGGCGGCCTGCTCGGGCTCGAGCATGCGGTTCTGGTTCAGCGGGTTGTCCACCAGCACGGTGACGGCGGCGGCCGGGCCGACCAGCCGGGGCAGCAGCTGGCTGCCGCCCCAGCTGGGCACCAGGCCGAGGAAGACCTCGGGCAGCGCGAGCGCGCCGGCCGACCGGGACAGCGTCCGGTGCTGGCAGTGCAGCGCGAGCTCCAGCCCACCGCCCATCGCCGCGCCGTTGACGAAGGCGAAGGTTGGCACGGCCGAGTCGTGCAGCCGGCGGAAGACCCGGTGGCCGAGCCGGCCGAGCGCGAGCGCGGCGTCCCGGTCCCGGATCCGTGGCATGCCGCTGAGGTCGGCGCCGACCGCGAAGACGAACGGCTTGCCGGTGACGGCGATCGCGGCCACCCGCGGGGAGTGCCCGGCCACCTCGTCCAGCGCACGGTCCAGCGAGGCCAGCCCGCCCGGGCCGAACGTCGACGGCCGGCTGTGGTCGTGCCCGTTGTCCAGGGTGACCAGGGCGATCTCCGCGGACAGGCCGGGCACCTCGGCGTACCGGACCAGGGCCCGGGTGACCACCTCGTCCGGGAACGGCGCCTGCACCGCGGCCACCCGCGTACCCGCGCTCACCGGTGCCCCTCCCAGGCCGGGTTCTCCCAGACCACGGCGCCGCCCATGCCGAAGCCGACGCACATCGCGGTCAGCCCGTACCGCACCTCCGGGCGCTCGCCGAACTGCCGGGCCAGCTGGGTCATCAGCCGCACCCCGGACGACGCGAGCGGGTGGCCCACCGCGATCGCCCCGCCGTACGGGTTCACCCGCGGGTCGTCGTCGGCGATCCCGTAGCGGTCGAGGAACGCGAGCACCTGCACCGCGAAGGCCTCGTTGAGCTCGAACAGGCCGATGTCCCCGATGGACAGGCCGGTGGTCCGCAGCACCCGCTCGGTGGCCGGGATCGGGCCGAGGCCCATCATCTCCGGCTCGACGCCGGCGAAGCGGTACCCGACCAGGCGCATCCTCGCCGGCAGCCCCAGCTCCGCGGCGACCTCCTCGGCGGCGACCAGGCAGCCGGTGGCACCGTCGTTGAGCCCGGCCGCGTTGCCGGCGGTGATCCGCCCGTGCGGGCGGAACGGCGTCTTGAGCCCCGCCAGCGCCTCCGCGGTGGTGCCGGGCCGCGGCGGCTCGTCCCGGCTGGCCAGTCCCCAGCCCAGCTCGGCGGACCGGGTCGCGACCGGCACCAGGTCCGGCTGCACCTTGCCGTCCGCGTACGCCTTCGCGAGCTTGGCCTGGCTCGCGGCGGCGAAAGCGTCCGCCCGCCGCCGGGTGATCGCCGGGAAGCGGTCGTGCAGGTTTTCCGCGGTCGCGCCCATCACCAGCGCGGACGGGTCGACCAGCCGGTCGGACCGGAAGCGCGGGTTGGGGTCCACGCCCTGGCCCATCGGGTGGTGGCCCATGTGCTCGACCCCGCCGGCGATGGCCACGTCGTACGCCCCGAAGGCGATGCCGGAGGCCACGGTGGTGACCGCGGTCATCGCGCCGGCGCACATCCGGTCGATCGCGAAGCCGGGCACGGACGCCGGCAGGCCGGCCAGCAGCGCGGCACTGCGCCCGATGGTCAGGCCCTGGTCACCGGTCTGCGTGGTGGCCGCGACGGCGACCTCGTCCACCCGCTCCGGCGGCAGCTCGGGGTGTCGGCGGAGCAGCTCGCGGATCACCGCGACGACCATGTCGTCGGCGCGGGTCTCGGCGTAGAGGCCGGTCGGACCGGCCTTCCCGAACGGGGTGCGCGCGCCGTCGACGAAGACGACGTCGCGGAGGGAGCGGGCCATCCCGCCACTCTAGCCGGAGCCCTACTCGCCGGTAACAAAGCGCGGGGTGGTCTGCGTCTCAACCGGCCGGCCGGTTCCGCCCGGCCGCGGCGGTCTCAGCCGGCGGGACTGCCGGGGATGTCACCGGCGGTGGTGTCCGCGGTGGCCCGCAGGGCGACGGCGAGCGGTGCGGTGATGAGCCCGACCTGCCAGGACCGCGCCCCGCCGGCGTGGAGCGCGGCCGCCACCCCGGCCGGTGACCGGTCGGCCGGCGGCTGCCAGGCCAGCCGGCGGGTCAGGTCGGGGGAGAGCAGGTTCTCCACCGGCACGGCGTGCTGCTCCGACAGCGCGCCCAGCGCGGCCCGGGCCGCGGCCAGCCGGGCGGCCGCGTCCGGGTCGCGGTCGGCCCACCGGTTCGCCGGCGGCGGCGCGTCCGACGGCACCGCGGCCAGCGGCAGCTCCGCGTCCGGCAGCCGCCGGGCGTCGACCACCGCGCCGTACCACCGGCGCAGCAGCCGCAGCTGCTGCCGCCCGGAGAAGACCGGCAGCCGGGACAGGTCCTCCGCGGAGGCCGGGTCGGCCATCGCCGCGGCCACGATGGCGCTGTCCGGCAGCACCCGGCCGGGTGCGATGTCGCGCTGCCGGGCCAGCGCGTCCCGGGTCTCCCACAGGGCACGCACCGCGGCCAGCGGGCGACGGCCGCGCACCCGGTGGATGCCGGAGGTGCGCCGCCACGGCTCGGCCCGCGGCGGTGCCGGGGGAGCGGCGGCCACCGCCGCGAACTCCTCCCGCGCCCAGTCCAGCTTCCCCGCCGCGGCCAGCTCCGCCTCGAGCAGGTCGCGCAGCTCCACCAGCACCTCGACGTCCAGGGCCGCGTACGCCAGCCAGGACCGGGGCAGCGGGCGGGTGGACCAGTCGGCGGCCGAGTGCCCCTTCTCCAGGGTCAGCCCGAGCAGCCGCTCCACCATCGCGCCGAGCCCGACCCTCTGGTAGCCGAGCAGCCGGCCGGCCAGCTCCGTGTCGAAGAGCACCGCCGGCCGCATGCCGACCTCGGCGAGGCAGGGCAGGTCCTGGCTGGCCGCGTGCAGCACCCACTCAGCGTCCGCGAGCGCCGCGCCCAGCCCGGACAGGTCGGGCAGCGGGACCGGGTCGACCAGCACGGTGCCGGCGCCGCGCCGGCGCAGCTGCACCAGGTACGCGCGCTGGCCGTACCGGTAGCCGGACGCGCGCTCGGCGTCCACCGCGACCGGGCCGGAGCCGCCGGCCAGCCGCTCGGTGGCGGCCGCCAGCGCGGCCGTCGTGGTGACCGGCTGGGGCACGCCGTCCCGCGGCTCGACCAGCAACACCGGGGCGGGGGCGACCGGCCCGGCGCTGTCGGGGGCGGGCCGGTCCCGAGCCGCGGCCGTCGGACCGGCGGCCGGCGGCTGGGTCACGATCGCGTCCAGGCGGCCTGTCAGCGGATGATGCCGGCGCGCATGACCAGCGCGACCATCTCGGCGCGGTCGCCGGTGCCGAGCTTGCGCGCGATGCGGGCCAGGTGGCTCTTCACCGTCAGCGCGGACAGGCTCAGCGTCTCGCCGATCTGCTTGTTGGACTTGCCGTCCGCGACCAGCCGGAGGACCTCGATCTCGCGGGCGGACAGGTCCGCGACCCCGCTCTCGCTCGGGCCGCCGCGCAGCCCGGCGGCGAGCAACGACGCGACCGAGGGGTCCGCGTACACCCCGCCGTCGAGGACCCGGCGCACGCCGTCGGAGACCACCGACGGGGACGCCGACTTCAGCAGGTAGCCCTGGGCACCGGCGACGAACGCGGCGCGCACCGAGTACGGGTCGTCCGCGGCGGACAGCACCACCAGCCGCGGCCAGCCCGAGTTGCGCAGCTCGCCGAGCAGGTCCAGCCCGTTGCCGTCCGGCAGGCCCAGGTCGAGGATGCACAGGTCACACGGTCCGGACGCGTGCGCCCGGGCCCGCGCTTCGGCGACGCTCGCCGCCTCGTACACCTCGGTCGCGCCCATCGCCCGCAACTTGCTGACGATCGACTCTCGTAACAGTGGGTGGTCGTCCACCACAAGCGCGGTGAAGCGCTCGGCGCTGGCCGCCCCCACACCCTCCATCGACCCTGCCGTGGCCTGCAAAGCGGTCACGTCCGCCCCTCTCGTGCCCTCCGTGGTCACGCCCGCCTCCCGTATGCCGCCGTACGCGGTTCTGCGCCGACAGACCCCCGCCTACGGGCCGGCACACGCGCGACAGCCTGCCGTGCGCGATACTGCGCACGCTACTCCCTTCGGGGTATTCTCCGGGCCAGCTGGGCAAGATCCGATGTCGAGCGGTCCTGACCGGCTGGCACCGACTATCATCCGTAGGTCCGTCCGGAGGCCCATCGGGCCGGCGCGAATCGGGAGTGGGATACATGCGGAAGCGTCTCGTTCGGGCGCTGGTGTTCGTGGCGGTAGCTCTCGGAGTCGCGGTCGGTGCGGCAGGCGCCGCCGGCGCCATCGACGCGTTCGACCTCGGTGGCACTGTCGCCGACGGCAGTATGTGGGACTGACCGGATAGCCACGGGGACTGAGGATCTCGGGTGTCCGTCGAACGCCGAATCGCGCTCGCCCGCGCGGCGCTGGTCGTCACGGGCGTGCTCGTCGCCCTGCTCACAGGCTGGGGCGACAGCCCGGCGTGGGCGCTGCCGGCGCTGGCGATCGCGTCGGCCATCACCGTGCTCGCCGCGGTCCGTCTCACGGTCCGGCAGCAAGGTGTCTCCTTCGCCCTCAACGATGCGGTGCTCGCGGTGGCCTTCCTGCTGGCCCCGGGTGGCTGGATCGCGGTCGCCATGCCGCTGGGCTACCTCCTGGCGATGACCCGCAAGCGGCCCTGGGTGAAGGTCTCGTACAACGCGGCCGCGCAGTTCTGCGGGGCCGGCGTCGGGGCACTGCTCAGCCAGCAGGTCGGCGGCGGAGTCCTCGGTGCCTGCCTCGGCGTCGCCGCCTTCACCGCGGTCAACCATCTCGGCGTCTCGCTGCCGATCGCGATCACCTCCGGCGTCAGCTACCGGCAGGTGCTCGTCGCCACCGCGACGATCATCGTGGTGCAGACCGCGGGGAACACATCGGTGGGCGTGCTCGCCGGCTGGCTCCTGACGCACGCGCCGCTCGCGCTGCTCGGCCTGATCGTGCCGATCGGGCTGCTCTGGTGGTCCTACCAGCAGCAGACCAGGCGGGCGTCCGAGGCGCAGCTGTTCGCGGAGCTGGCCCAGGGTCAGGAGCGGGTCGGCGGCTCGGTGGACGCCTCGGCCCACGTCATCACGACCGCGACCGCCCGGCTGTTCGGTGCCGCGCAGGTCGAGATGCTGCTGCGGCACCCGGACGGGCTGCTCCGCTACGTCGGCGACGAGCGCGGCGTGAGCGTCCGGATGCGGGTGGACGCGGACGCGCTGGACGCCCCCTGGGTGCTGCGCGCGCTCGCCGCGCGCGGCATCTTCGTCGGCTGGGACGGTGACCGCCCCTTCTGCTCCGCCGTGCTCGGCGACCCGGAGCGGCCACTCGCCGTGCTGGTGGCGCACCGGCCGGAGCGGTCGGCCCCGTTCACCCGGGCCGACGCGCAGCTGGCCGACGTGCTCGTGGGGCAGGCGGAGTCGTGGCTGTCGGTGGCCGAGATGTCGGCCCGGCACGACGCGGCCGTCGGTCGCGCGGAGGCGTACGGGGCCGCCACCCGGGTGCTGGGTGACCTCGGCGAGGAGACCGTGCCGGCGCTGGCCGTGCTGCGCGAGTCCGCGCACCGGCTGTCCCGGCTGGCCACCCGCTTCGACGGCCCGGACGCCGTCGACGAGATCGTCATCGAGCTCTACTCGGTCGAGCGTGCGGTCGCCTCCCTGCTGGGCGCGATCGCGCTGGCCAGCGACGGGTCGGGGGACCCCCGGGTGATCCCGACCGGGGGCCCGGCCGGCCCGGCCCGGCGGGACGCGGAGTGGACCACGACCGGCCGGCTCGATGACGCCGTCGGGCCGTGACCCGGCGCCGTCCGAGCCTGTCCCTCGCGGCCTGGACCGCGGTCGGCGCCAGTTCGACCGTGCTGACCATCGTGCTGCTCGCCGGCGTCATCCTCGCCCGTGGTGGGCTGGACTCGACCGAGCTGCTGGCTCTCGCGGTCGCGCTGGTGGCCGGGTTGGCGATGGCCACGATCGGCGTGCTGTGGTCCCAGCGGGTGACCGCGGCCCTGCGCGAGCTGCACGCGGACGCCATGCGCCGGCTCCGGGAGCCCTCCATCCGGGTCGAGCCGTTCGCACCGGAGCTCGTCGGGGCGGCGAGCGAGGTCGCCGAGCTGGTCCGCGTGCTGGACGCGCTGCACCTGCGCGCCCGGGTCGCGGACGAGGTGGCCGAGCAGTCCCGGCGCACCGCCGAGCACGCCAGCGCGGGCGTTTTCGAGCTGCTGTCCGGCCTGGTGGCGGCAGAGGAGGCGACCCGCGGGCAGCTGTCCGCGGAGTTGCACGACACGGTGGCGCAGACGCTGGCCGCCGCGCGGTCACTGCTGGCCGACCTGCCGCCGACCGGCGGCGGGGAGCGGCTGGAGCGGGTCGAGGAGCTGGTGCAGGACGCCGAGGAGCAGGTCCGTGCGGTGATGGCGCGCACCCGCCCGGCCGAGCTGCGGGACGGCGACCTGGCGTCCGCGGTCGGCGCGCTGCGGCGCGAGTTCGCCAACCGCTACCTGGTCACCGTCCGGCTGTCCTGGCCGGAGCAGCCGTACCCGCTGCCGCTCGTCTCCGCGGTGACGGTCTACCGGTTCTTCCAGGAGGCGCTGCTCAACGTGGTGAAGCACGCCGACGTGGAGCAGGCCGACGCCTCGCTGGCGGTCGAGGAGGACTGGCTCGTCGCCCGGGTCCGGGACGACGGGCCCGGCTTCGTGCCCAGTGAGGTGCAGTCCGAGGGCGGCCGGCACGTCGGGCTCGGACTGCTGCGGGAGCGCGCCCGGCTGGCCGGCGGCTCGCTGACGGTCAGCACCAGCGCCGGCCAGGGCACGCTGCTCACGCTGCGGCTGCCGCTGTCCCCGCGCACCGCGCTGGGCGGCCAGATCGCCGCCGCCGCGGACCGGGAGGTCCGCGGCGACCGGACGCTCGGCGTGGCCTGACAGCGTCAGGGCCGGGTCGGCAGCGCGGTCACCCCGGCCGGCGGCAGCCCGGCGGCGGTGCAGAGCAGGTCGGCGAAGGCGCGCAGGTGCGCGGAGAGGTCCTGGCCGACCGGCGTCCAGGACGCGCGCAGCTCGAGGTCACTGGTCCGCCGCGGCCCGGCCAGGTCCCCGAACCGGGTGGACGAGGTCTGGGTGACCGTTCCGCCGGCGGCCCGGTGGTCCGCGCCGGCCGCCTCGAGCGACTCCAGCAGCCAGCTCCAGCCGACCTCGGGCAGCAGCGGGTCATTCGCCATCTCCGGGTCCAGCTCGGCGGACAGGTAGCCGACCAGCCGCAGCGTCCCCTCCCACGCCTCGTAGCCGGCGGGGTCGTGCAGCAGCACCAGCCGCCCGGTGGCCGGCTCGTCGTCGCCGACCAGCACGGTCAGCGCCAGCGCATGCGTCCACGGGGCGAGCTTCTGCGGCGGCCGCACCTCCTCGACCCGCACCTCGGACCGGGTCCTCGTCGTCGCGAGGCTGCGGACGGCGGCGGCGAACTCGGCGGGCGCCAGCGCCCGCGCCCGGGGCCGGGGCACGCCACGCTCCGGCACGGAGGCGGCCACTGTGCTGTCCCTCCTGCGGTCAGGCCGCCGCGCCGAGCGCGAGGCGGCGAGGCCGGCGGCGCGCCGCCACCGGCGGGTCGACGAGCAGCGCGGTGCCGCAGTCGCGGCAGGCCAGCTCGGCGCAGTCCGGCCCGTGGCCGTCCGCGCACGGCGGCGTCTCGAAGGGACGCTCTTCCCGGCAGGACGGGCAGGGCCGGAGCTGCGCGGGCATCGGACCTCCTCGGACGGTCGGTGGGCCTGCACCGCGACGGTGACACGGTGACCGGCCGGGGCGCGGGAGGACGCTCGGCGTGTCGTCCGGAGGCTCGGCTGCACGCCCGCTTCGGCCCGATATGTCCGAGCCAGTGCTGACCGCGGCGGCCCGGTCGGCCCATGGCAGGATGGCGCCGGTGAGCGCGCCGCCGGACCCCGCCGAGTCGCTGCTGGTCCGCGCGATGCGGCGGCAGCCGGTGCCGACCACGCCGGTGTGGTTCATGCGGCAGGCCGGCCGGTCGCTGCCGGAGTACCGGGCGTTGCGCCGCGGCGTCGGCATGCTGGAGGCCTGCACCCGGCCGGAGCTGATCACCGAGATCACCCTGCAGCCGGTCCGCCGGCACCGGGTGGATGCCGCGATCCTCTTCTCCGACATCGTGCTGCCGCTGCGGGCGGCCGGCGTCGACCTCGACATCGTCACCGGGGTCGGCCCGGTGGTCGCGTCGCCGGTCCGCACCCTGGCCGACGTCGAGAAGCTGCCCGGCCTGGAGCCGGCCGAGGTCGGGTACGTCGACGAGGCCGTGCGCGCGCTGGTGGGCGAGCTCGGCGGGACGCCGCTGGTCGGTTTCGCCGGCGCGCCGTTCACGCTCGCCAGCTACCTGGTGGAGGGCGGCCCGTCGAAGGACCACGCCCGGACCAAGGCGCTGATGCACGGTGAGCCGGCGGTGTGGGCGGCGCTGCTCGGCCACCTGGCCGGGGTGGCGGCGACGTTCCTCCGGGTGCAGGCCGCCGCCGGCGCCTCCGCGGTACAGCTCTTCGACTCCTGGGCCGGCGCGCTGTCCGCGGCCGACTACGCGCGGCACGTGCTGCCGCACAGCTCGGCCGTGCTCGGCGCGCTGCGAGACCTGGAGGTGCCGGTGGTGCACTTCGGGGTGGGCACCGGCGAGCTGCTCCGGCTGATGGGGGAGGCCGGCGCCGACGTGGTCGGGGTCGACTGGCGGGTGCCGCTGGACGAGGCGACCCGCCGGATCGGCCCGGACCGGGCCGTGCAGGGCAACCTCGACCCGGCGCTGCTGCTGGCGGACTGGCCGGTGGTCGAGCGGGCGGTGCGCCGGGTGCTGATGGAGGGCCGGGCCGCGCCCGGCCACGTCTTCAACCTCGGCCACGGAGTGCTGCCGGAGACCGACCCGGACGTGCTGACCCGGGTGGTCGACCTGGTGCACTCCGTCCCGGTCAGCTGAGTCAGCTGACCGGAGCCTCCGGCGCGGGGGCCGCGGCGGAGGTGCGGCGGGAGCGGCGCACCGCCCACTGCGCGACCAGCGCGACCGGCACGGCGACCAGCAGGAAGGGCAGCACGGCGCCGAGGACGGTCAGCAGCACGCCGATCACCCGGGTGAAGGCCGACCAGCCGTCCTGCAGGCCGCCGAGGAAGCCGGACCGGTGGGCCGGCGCCGCGGCCGGCAGCTCGCGGGCGAGCAGGTGCAGCGTGACGGTGGCCAGCCCGACCTGGCCGGCCAGTGCCCGCTGCCGGGCCTCCAGCGACTCCAGCTCGGTCACCCGGCGGGACAGCTCGCCCTCCACCGCGACCACGTCGCCGATCCGGGTGGCCCGGGACAGGATCGCCCGGATCCGCGCGATCGACGCCCGCATGGTCGCCACCCGCGAGTCGACGTCCGCCACCTGCTCGGTCACGTTCTCCGTCGCGCTGCTGCGCTGCTGCTCCTCGCCGAGCGCCCCGAACTGGTCGAGCACGCCGTCCAGCCGGCCGGGCAGCACCTTGAGCACCAGGTCGGCCCGGGCCCGGTCGCCCGACCCGGACCGGTTGTCACCGGCGACGCTGCCGCCGGCGGCCCGCGCGTAGTCCTGCGCCAGCCGCGCCCGGGCGCCGACGTCGTCGACCCGTACGGTCATCTCCGCGGTCCGGATCAGCGCCGGCTCGGCGAGGTCGATCCGCTCCACGCCGCCGGCGCCGGCCGCCGGGGGCTGCGCCGGAGCCGCCACACCCGGCACCGCCGCCCGGTCGGCGGACCCCATCGCCGCGCCGCCGCCTGCCGGGTCCTGGCTCCCGCCGCCGGTGCAGCCGGCCAGCCCGAGCAGCGCCGCCGCCACTGTCGCCGCCACTGTCGCCACCACTGTCGCCGCCGCGCGCCGGCCCGCCCGCGATCCGCCCATCCCGCGCCTCCTCGTCGCCGTGCTGCTGCTGCGACTGCCGGCCGCGCCGCGCGGTTCCCGGCCGATGATCGCGATCCGGTCTCGATCCCGAACGGGGCAGGGAGCAAGATGAGCGGGTGACCCGGGTCGTGGTCGTCGGCGGCGGCATCGCCGGCCTCACCGCCGCGTACGTGCTGGCCCGGGACGCGCCGGACGGCACCCGGGTGACCGTCGTCGACGGCGCGTCCCGGATCGGCGGCAAGCTGCGGGTCTCCGCGGTCGGCGGCCTGCTGGTCGACGAGGGCGCGGAGACGTTCCTGGCCCGGGCGCCGGAGGGAGTCGAGCTGGCCCGCGCGGTCGGGCTCGGCGGCCAGCTGGTGCACCCGGTGACCACCCAGGCGTCCCTGGTGGTGAACGGTACGGCGGCCCGGCTGCCGGCCGGCACCGTGCTCGGCGTACCCGGCGACCGGGCGGCGCTGCGCCGGTCCGGGGTGCTGTCCGAGGACGGCCTGGCCGCCGTCGGGGCCGACCGGAGCGAGCCGGCGCCGCTCGGCGACCCGTCGGTGGGGCAGTACGTCGGCCGCCGGCTCGGCCGCGAGGTGGTCGATCGGCTGGTGGACCCGCTGCTCGGCGGCGTCTACGCGGGCCGGGCGGACGGCCTGTCGCTGCGGGCCACGGTGCCGCAGCTCGCCGCCGCGCTGGACGCCCGCGGCGGCGGCAAGCTGGTCGCCGCCGCCAGGTCGGTGGTGGAGGCCGCGCCCCTGGACGCCGGACCGGTCTTCGCCTCGCTGGACGGCGGGCTCGGGCTGCTGCCGGACGCGGTCGCCCGGGCGTCGGGTGCGGACCTCCGGCTGCGGCTGCCGGTCCGGCGGGTGGAGCGCACCCCGACCGGCTACCGGCTGGTCGCCGGACCGGTGCCGGACCCGGTGACGATGGTGGCGGACGCGGTCGTGGTGGCCGCCCCGGCGGCGAAGGCGGCCGGGCTGCTCGCCTCGCTGGCACCCTGGGCGGCACACGAGCTGGCGGCGATGGAGTACGCGAGCGTGGGCATCGTCACGCTGGCCTACCCGGCGGCCGCGCTGGCCGGGCTGCGTGGCTCCGGACTGCTGGTGGCCGGCACTGCGTCCCGGGCCGGGGCCAGCCCGGTCAAGGCGGTGACGTACTCGTCGGTGAAGTGGGCGCACCTGGCCGGCCGTGAGGTCGGGGTGCTGCGTGCCTCGGTGGGCCGGCACCAGGAGGCCCGGGTGCTGCAGCGCGACGACGCCGACCTGGTCCGGCTGGTCGCCGGGCAGGTCGCGGCGCTCACCGGAGTGCGGTCGGCGCCGGTCGCCGCGCGGGTGACCAGGTGGGGCGGCGCGCTGCCGCAGTACGCGCCGGGGCACCTGGAGCGGGTCCGCCGGATCCGCGCCGACGTGAGCCGGGTGCCGGGGCTCGCGGTGTGCGGCGCCGCGTTCGACGGGGTCGGCGTGCCGGCCTGCATCCGGTCCGGCACCGCCGCCGCGGTCCAGGTGGTGGCGTACCTGCGAGACTGGACCCGTGGACGGGAGAGTGGACGGGAAGCGGGCGCGTGAGCTCAACGAGCTGATCCGGTACACGGCGTGGTCGGTGTTCCGGGCCGAGCAGCGGCTGCACGGGCCGCGCGAGCAGGTGGCGGCGCAGACCCAGGCGCTGTTCGACGAGCTGGCCGCGAAGGACGTCTTGGTCCGCGGGACGTACGACCTGTCCGCCTTGCGCGCGGACGCGGACGTGCTGGTCTGGTGGCACGCGCCGTCCTCGGACGACCTGCAGGACGCGTACAGCCGGTTCCGGCAGACCGGGATCGGGTTGCACCTGACGCCGGTGTGGTCGCAGCTGGCGCTGCACCGGCCGGCCGAGTTCAACAAGTCGCACGTGCCGGCGTTCCTCGCCGACGAGGCGCCGAAGGCGTACGTCTGCGTCTACCCGTTCGTCCGCTCGTACGAGTGGTACCTGCTGCCCGACGCGGAGCGCCGGGCGATGCTGGCCGAGCACGGGAAGATGGCCCGCGACTACCCGGACGTCCGGGCGAACACGGTGGCCTCGTTCGCGCTGGGCGACTACGAGTGGATCCTCGCCTTCGAAGCGGACGAGCTGCACCGGATGGTGGACCTGATGCGGCACCTGCGCGGGTCGAGTGCCCGCCGGCACGTCCGCGCGGAGGTCCCGTTCTACACCGGCCGCCGCCGGTCCCTCCCCGACCTGGTCACCGCGCTCCCTTGATTCCGGGGGGCGGCCCCCGGACCCCCGGGGCGACGGGCCCGGATGCGCTGGTCCGGTTGGTCGGCGCGGTCGCCCGGCGACACGCCGGGTTTCCCCTCGCGGGCTCGGGGATCCCCGGCCGGCCTGGTCGCGGTGGTCCCGTCCGGCGGGACTCGCCCGAGGGCGAACCGTAGAGCGCCGGCTCGGCTACTCGGCGGGCTCGAAGGTGAGCGAGATCGAGTTGATGCAGTAGCGGTCGTCGGTCGGCGTGCCGTAGCCCTCGCCGGAGAAGACGTGCCCGAGGTGCGAGTGGCAGGTGGCGCAGAGCACCTCGACCCGGGTCATGCCGAGGCCGCGGTCCTCGCGCAGGATCACCCGGTCGCCGGCCAGCGGGGACCAGAAGCTCGGCCAGCCGCAGT
>JBJMII010000164.1:0-14876 GCA_045806925.1 Mycobacteriales bacterium | reverse complement strand
GCCGAACGTGGTCTACCGGGTGGTCATGGAGGATGGCACGGAGCACGTGGTGACCAACCCGAGCGACTGGCCGGGCGGGAAGATCGCCGAGGTGTATGAACCGGTGGTGAAGGCGATGATCATCGCGCCGAGCGAGTACGTCGGGTCGATCATGGAGCTGTGCCAGGCTCGGCGGGGTGCGCTGGGCGGCATGGACTACCTGTCGGAGTCTCGGGTCGAGCTGCGCTATACGCTGCCGCTGGCGGAGATCATCTTCGACTTCTTCGACGCGCTGAAGTCGCGGACCCGCGGGTACGCCTCGCTGGACTACGAGGCGGCCGGCGAGCAGCTCGCCGAGCTTGTCAAGGTCGACATCCTGCTGCAGGGCGAGACGGTGGACGCCTTCAGCGCGATCGTGCACCGGGACAAGGCGTACGGCTACGGCGTCTCGATGGTGTCCAAGCTGCGGGAGCTGATCCCGCGGCAGCAGTTCGAGGTGCCCATCCAGGCCGCCATCGGCTCGCGGGTCATCGCCCGGGAGAACATCCGGGCCATCCGCAAGGACGTGCTGGCCAAGTGCTACGGCGGGGACATCACCCGCAAGCGCAAGCTGCTGGAGCGGCAGAAGGAGGGCAAGAAGCGGATGAAGATGGTGGGGCGGGTGGAGGTGCCGCAGGAGGCCTTCATCGCCGCGCTGTCGACCGCGGACGAGAAGCGCGGATAGCGGGCGCCGGAGCGCGTGTCAAGCCATCCGGTCCGGGATGTGGACACCTGGCGGGGTTGTGGACAGGGCTCCGGAGTTGTCGGTGGCTTTGGCCACTCTTCGGTTCGAGTCGAGCCGAGGAGGACCGATGATCACCGAGATGTTCAACGGGGCGGTGTTCGTGAGCCCGTCCCCCGGATTCGGGCACGCCGACGCGGTGCTCGCGCTGGCCGGTCGGCTGCGGGCGGCCGCGCCGCCGTGGCTGCGGGTCCTGGCGTCGCCGTTCCCGGTGCGGCTCGGCCGCCGGACCGAGCTGTGTCCGGACCTGCTCGTCGCCCGCTACGTCGACCTGACCCGGGACGGGCTGACCGCGCCGCCGCTGCTCGCCGTCGAGGTCCGGTCGGCGGGCACCGGGCTGCTCGACCTCACCGTCAAACGCGGGGTCTTCGCGCGGCATCGCGTGCCGTCCTTCTGGGTGCTCGACCCGGAGGCGCCGGCGCTGACCGCGCTGGAGCTCGACGAGGACGGCGACTACCGCGTGGTCGCGGACGTCGTCGGGGGCGAGGCGTTCGTGGCCGACCGGCCGTTCCCGGTCCGGTTCAGCGCGCTCGACCTGGTCGCCGGGCTGCAGCCGTGCTGAGCCCGGCCGGACGGCGGCCCGGATGGCAGGATCGCAGGTGTGCTGGTCCACCCGTGGGATGCGCCGCTCGGCGACGCCGAGTGGCGGGAGTGGCTGGAGCGGCACGACTTCGGCCAGCTGATCGCGCCGGGCGACGGCCGGGACCTGCCGGTCGTCGTGCCGACCCACTTCGTTTTCGACGGCGACCGCACGGTCCGGCTGCACCTGGCCCGGCCCAACCCGGTGTGGGCGGCGCTGGCAGAGCGGCCGCGGGCGCTGCTGACGGTCGTCGACGACTACACGTACGTGCCGTCGGCCTGGGGGGCGGAGCCCGGCTCCCCGCCGGAGCTCGGCATCCCCACCTCCTACTACGCGACGGTGCAGCTCTCCTGCGATGCACGGGTGGTGGACGACCGGGCCGAGGAGGCGGACATCCTCAGCCGGCAGCTGCGGCACTTCGAGCCGGGCGGGGGCTACCTGGAGCCCGACCCGGCGCACGAGCACGTCCGGCGGCGGCTGCCCGCCATCCGCGGGCTGGTGCTGACCGTGACCGGGGTGCGGGCGAAGTTCAAGTACGGCGGCAACAAGGAGCCGGCGCATCGGGAGGTGCTGGCCGAGCTGCTGGCCGAGCGGGACGGACCGTCCGACGCGGCGGCGCGCGAGCACCTGCTCCGGCGGCACCGCGCGACCTGAGCGCGCCGAGCCGCCTGAGCGGGTGCAGCGGTCGAGCAGGCCGAGGTGGCGGTGCGGTCAGTCGACCGTCAGCACGATCTTGCCGGCGGTGTCGCCGGCCGCCATCGCCGCGAGACCGTCGGCGGCGCGGCTCAGTGGCAGCGTGCTGCCGATCGCCGGCCGGATCCCCGTGCTCACCAGTAGCGAGAGCATCCTCTCCAGCTCCGCCCGGGTGCCCATGGTGGAGCCGATGATGCTGAGCTGGCGGAAGAAGACCCGGGACAGGTCGGCGGGCGGGTTCAGACCGCTGGTGGCGCCGGAGATGACGATCCGGCCGCCGGGCTCCAGCGCCTTGAGGGAGTGCGACCAGGTCGCCTCGCCGACGGTCTCCATGACGGCCTGCACCCGGCTCGGAAGCCGCGAGCCGGGCTCGAAAGCGGCCTCGGCGCCCAGCGCCAGGGCTGTCTTGCGCTTCTCCTCCGAGCGCCCGGTCACCCAGATCCGGTACCCGGCGGCCCTGCCCAGTGCGATCAGCGCGGTCGAGACCCCCCCGCTGGCGCCCTGCACCAGGACGGTGCCACCCGGGAGCACACCGGAGTTGACGAAGAGCATCCGGTATGCGGTGAGCCAGGCGGTGCCGAGGCAGGCAGCTTCCTCGTGGGAGAGCTCTGCCGGCTTGGCTACCAGGTTGCGGACCGGCACGGCGACCCGCTCGGCGAAGGTGCCCTGGTGCACCTCGGACAGCAGCGTGCGGCCCGGGTCGAGGGTCTCGTCGCCGGTCCAGTCGGGGCCTGAGATGACGCTGTGCACGACCACGTCGCGGCCGTCGGAGTCGACGCCGGAGGCGTCGCAGCCGAGGATCATCGGGAAGCGGTCCTTCGAGATCCCGACACCGCGCAGCGTCCAGAGGTCGTGGTGGTTGAGCGAGGCAGCGCGGACGGTGACTGTGGTCCAGCCGGTGGGGGCCTCCGGCTCCGGCCGGTCGCCGACCTCCAGCGCGGCGAGGGGGTCGGACGGGTTCGGCGCGGTGGCGAAGGCAGCGAGCACGATGCCCACCCTAGGACGCGGGTACCTGCCGGTGGGCGCCGGTCGTGGCCAACTCCACCATCTGCGCGCGCCGCCGGGCCGGTGGCTCGGCGCGCGGGTCGTAGGGTGGGCGGGTGCTCCGCACGCGCCGGCCGCTGCTCGCGCTGGTCCTGCTCGGCGTGCTGCTCGGAGCCGGATACCTGCTCTCCGCGGTGCGGCCCGAGCCGGATGCCGGTCCGGCGGCAAGACCGGGAAGCACGGTCGCGACCACGCCGGCGTCGTCCGCGAGGACGCCCGCTCCGCCGGCCCACTCGGCGGCGAGCGGCCTTGCCGCGGTGGCGGTCTCGGCGTTGCCGGCCGAGGCGCGACAGACGCTGCGGCTGATCGACCGGGGCGGCCCGTTCCCGTACGGGCAGGACGGGACGGTCTTCGGCAACCTGGAGCGCATCCTGCCGCGGGAGCCGCGCGGGTGGTACCGGGAGTACACGGTGCCGACTCCGGGGGAGAGCGACCGTGGCGCGCGGCGGATCGTCGCCGGCAGGGACGGCAGCCGCTACTACACGGCCGACCACTACGCGTCGTTCGCGATCGTGGACCAGGACCGGTGAGCACGGGCCGCCGTCGGCTGCGCCCGGGCCTGCGGACCGTGGGAGGCCGCCGGTCCGTCCAGGACGCGGTCGAAGCGGCCCGCGAGCGCGGGATGGAGCCGCACGTCGCAGGGCCGGCGGCGAGCAAGCGGGAGCTGCTCGACGCGGTGGCGGACGCGCTCGGCTTTCCCGGCTGGACCGGCCGCAACTGGGACGCGCTCGCCGACGCGCTGGCCGACCTGTCCTGGTTGCCGACGGGACCGCACGTCCTGGTCTGGGAGGCGCCGGAGCGGCTCCGCGACGCAGACCCGGGCGCCCATTCGACCGCGCTCGAGGTGTTGCGCGAGGCGGCGCAGCGCTCGGCCGCATCCGCCCGGCCGCTCACCGTCCTGCTCCTGCCGGGCGGGTCCGCGGACTAGGACCGGCTGCGGGAGGGTGGGATCCAGGAGGCGGCGCGCTTCTCGGCGAAGGCCGCCATGCCCTCACGTCCCTCCTCGCTGGCGAAGCGTTCCGCCGACAGCGCGGCCATCGCGGCAAAATCGGCGGCCATCGACTCCGCCGGTAGCCGGCGGAGCAGCTCCTTGGTCCGGGCCAGCGCACCCGGCGCGCCGCGTACCAGCATGTCCACGTAGCGATCGACCTCCGCGTCCAGGTCCTCGTCCGCCACGGCGGCGTTGACCAGCCCGATCTGCGCCGCCCGCGCGGCGCCGAAGACCTCGCCGGTCAGGAAGAGCTCGTGCACCGCCCGCGGCGCAACCCGCGGCAGCACCGGCACCGAGATGATCGCCGGCACCACCCCGATCCGGACCTCGGAGAAGGCGAAGGTGGCCGACCGGCCCGCGACGGCGACATCGCAGGCGGCCACCAGGCCGATGCCGCCGGCGCGGGCCGCGCCGCCGACCCGGGCCAGCACCGGCTTGGGTGATGTCCAGACGGTGGTGAGGATGTCCGGGAACGCGGTGACCGGCATGTCCGCGGCGCCGCCGGCCCCAGCGGTCGCCTTGAGGTCCATGCCGGAGCAGAAGACCCGCCCGGCGTGCGAGAGCACGATCACGCGAACCGCGCGGTCGTCGAGCGCCGACCGCAGGCCCGCCGCCAGGTCGCCCATCAGCTGCGGGGACAGCGCGTTGCGGTTCGGCGGTGAGTCCAGGGTGAGGGTCGCAACGCCGTCCGCGACGGTGGTGTGCACCAGCTCGGTCACGGTCCGACCCTAGGACCTGCCGGAGTGGAACACTGGTCCGCCGTGCCCTCCCGACTCCCGGACGGCGCCCCGGCCCCCGCCGACGGCGCGCTGCCCGCCGTCGCGCTGCGCGAGCTCGGCCGGCAGCCCTTCGGGATCTACGTGCACGTGCCTTTCTGCACGACGCGGTGCGGCTACTGCGACTTCACTACCTACACCGCCGAGGAGCTGGGGCCGGGGGTCTCACGGGCGGCGTACGCGGACACGGTGATGCTCGAGCTGCGGCTGGCCCGGCACGTGCTCGGCGACCGGGCGCCGGGGGTGGACACCGTCTTCTTCGGCGGGGGTACGCCGACGCTGCTGCCGGCCGGGCACCTCGGGGCGGTGCTGCGTGAGGTGGACGACCTCTTCGGGCTGGCGTCGGACGTCGAGGTGACCACCGAGGCCAACCCGGAGTCCGTCACGCCGGCCTACCTGGCCCGGTTGCGGGAGGCCGGCTTCACCCGGATGTCGTTCGGCATGCAGTCGGCGACCGCGCATGTGCTGCGGACGCTGGACCGCACCCACACGCCCGGTCGCGCCGCCGAGGTCGTCGCGGATGCGCGGCGGGCCGGCTTCCGGCACGTCAACCTCGACCTGATCTACGGCACGCCGGGCGAGACCGAGACCGACTGGCAGCGGTCGCTGGACGCGGCTGTGGCGGCCGGACCGGACCACGTCTCGGCGTACGCGCTGGTGGTCGAGGAGGGCACCGCGTTGGCCCGGCGGGTGCGGCGCGGGGAGATCGCCGGGCCGGACGACGACCTGCTCGCCGACCGGTACGCGCGGGCGGACGAGGTGCTGGCCCGGTCCGGCTTCGGCTGGTACGAGGTGTCGAACTGGGCGCGCGGGACCGCGGCCAGATCCCGGCACAACCGGCTCTACTGGACCGGTGGGGACTGGTGGGGCGCCGGGCCGGGGGCGCACAGCCACGTCGGCGGGCTGCGGTGGTGGAACGTGCGGCACCCGGCGCCGTACGCGGCCCGGCTGCACGCCGGGACCAGCCCGGCCGCCGGGCGCGAGCTGCTCGACGGGCCGGCGCGGCGGATGGAGCACACGATGTTGCGGCTGCGGTTGCGCGAGGGGCTGCCGATGGGCGACCTGTCGGTGCGGGGGCGGGACGCGGCCGGCCGGGCGGTCGGGTACGGGCTGCTGGACCGGCGGGCGTACGGCGAGGGCCGGCTGGTGCTGACCCTGCGCGGGAGGTTGCTGGCGGACGCGCTGGTCCGCGACCTCCTCGACTGAGCGGGCCGGTGCTGCCGGCCGGCGGGCGGCGATCACCCTGTCCGGTGGCCGCCACCACCACCGGACGAGCGCGGTCGGAGCCGGCAGGTCGTCGGACCAGATCCAGCCCGTCAAGCAGGCGGCACGACGAGCGAACGGTCCGGATCGGCGGTCACGGCCCGGCCGGCGTCTGGGTGCTGGTGGGCGTCGGGGACGGCGTCGGCGAGGGCGTCGGGGACGGCGTGGGGGAGGGCGCCGGCGAGGGCGTCGTCGCCTGCGGGGTCGGCGCCGGCGCGGGCGGGCGGCTGGTCGCCGGTGCTGACGGCGTGGCGGCGCCCGAGGCAGGCGGCACGTAGACGGTGGGCGCCGGGGGACCGGGCAGCCGGCTGACCGGCGAGCCGGCGGTGGAGCCCGGACTCGGCTGTGGCGCCGCCGACGGTCCGGTGGAGACCGTCGTCTCGACGGACTCCTCGGCGGGCGCCGGGAGTCCCGGGCCCGGCGTCGGGGCGTCGGGCCGGCCCAAGGTCAGCGTGGCGCCGACCAGCGCGAGCGCGACGGCGACCACGCCGGCCGCGGCGCCCAGCTCGGCAAGCCGCCGCCGGCCGACGTCTGCCCGGGGGCCGCGCGAGGTGATCCGTCCGGACCCTGATCCGGCCGAGTCGGGCTGCCCTGCCGACTCGGGCTGCCCGGCGGTCCCGGCCGCCGACTCCGACGACCCGAACCACCCGGACGCCGACCCGACCGACCCGACCGCCGGATCGGTGGACGTGGCCATGTCCGCGGACATGACAGCTCCAGCAGAAAGGGCCGCTCCGGCGGCGTCGGTGGGCGCAGGTGCCCCGGCGGCGTCGGTGGGAGCGGTGGCTTCCGGGAGCGCGGTGACGGCGGGCCGGCCGGGCGCGGTGGCCCGGGCAACGACGCCCGGCGCGGTGGCGCCGCCAGCCCCGGCGGAGCCCGGCCGCCGGGGAGCGGCGGACGGCTCCCCGGCCTCGTCCGATCGGCGCCTGGCCAGCATCCCGAGGCCTGCCGGCCCCTTGGAGCGGGGCTTGCGCAGCACCGCCCCCAGCCGCCGGTCCGCGGGCGCGGCGTCGTCCCGGCGGGCGCGCACCCGGCCCAGCGTCGACCGCAGCCGGCCCCGGCCGGCCGCGCCGGCGTACGCATCGCCCAGCGCCGCACCGAGCCGGCGGTCCGACAGCTCAGCGTGCTCCGACGACTGCGCCGGCCGGGCCGACGACCGCTCCCGGCCGAGGATCGCGCCGAGCCGGCTGTCCACGGCATCGGCATCCTCCGGCCCGGCCACCGGCCGCGCGCCCGGCCCGAGGACCGCCCGGAGCCGCTGCGACGAGGCTTCCGCCCGGCTGGCGCGGGCGGCGTTCACCCGCTTGCCCGCCCGCGACGAGTCGTCGGTCATCTTGGCTCTCCACCCCTGCCGAGCGGCGGCCGGACCACCGCGGGAACGCCGGGCCCCGGTGCCCGGTGCGGTACCGGGATATCACGCCGGACCGGGGTCCCGCTCGGGGAGGCTGCAGCACGGCGGCCTGCCGTGCCGCCCGCCCGCGGAAGGGGCCGGATCAGCCCGGTCGGGCGAGGGTCCCGGATCAGGCCTGCTCCGGCTCGCCCTCGTCCAGGCTGAGCACCCGGACGTGCAGGCTGTTGCGCTGCTGGAGCGCCGCCCGCAGCGCCCGGTGCAGCCCGTCCTCCAGGTAGAGGTCGCCCTCCCACTGCACCGCGTGCGGGAACAGGTCGCCGTAGAACGTCGAGTCCTCGTCCAGCAGCCGGTCCAGCTCGAGCTCACGCTTGGTGGTGATCAGCTCGTCCAGCCGCACCTGCCGGGGCGGCAGCTTCGCCCAGTCGCGGGTCGACAAGCCGTGGTCCGGGTACGGCCGGCCGTCACGCACCGCCTTGAAGATCACGTCGCTCCCTCGTCCGCTGTCCGGCCCACCGCGGGCCGGACCGCTCCGGAGATCCCGACC
This sequence comes from Mycobacteriales bacterium, assembly GCA_045806925.1. GTDB lineage: Bacteria > Actinomycetota > Actinomycetes > Mycobacteriales > CADCTP01 > CADCTP01. The sequence continues at coordinate 6,874 of JBJMII010000164.1, read as the reverse complement.
CCGTCCGGAGATCCGACGAGCGTAACCGGATCGTCCCGCCGTGGGTCACGGGCCGGAAACGATCCCTGCGGCACCGGCGAACCGGCCGGTAGGCTGGCACTGACCGGCGTGGAGTGCCAGCAGGTCGGGAGGTGTCCGGTGTCCCTCGAGGAGCGCAAGCTCGAAGTGCTGCGCGCCATCATCGAGGACTACATCGCGACCGAGGAGCCGGTCGGCAGCAAGGCGCTGGCCGAGCGGCACCACCTCGGCGTCTCGCCGGCGACGATCCGCAACGACATGGCGCTGCTGGAGGAGGAGGGCTACATCGCCCAGCCGCACACCAGCGCCGGGCGGGTGCCCACCGACAAGGGCTACCGGTTGTTCGTGGACCGGCTCGCCTCGCTCAAGCCGCTGTCCAGCGCGGAGCGGCGGGCCATCGCCAGCTTCCTGGAGGGTGCGGTCGACCTCGACGACGTCCTGCACCGGACCGTACGGCTGCTCGCGCAGCTGACCCGGCAGGTCGCGGTGGTGCAGTACCCGTCGCTCGCCCGGTCCACGGTCCGCCACCTGGAGGTGGTGCACCTGGCCCCGACCCGGTTGATGCTGGTGCTGATCACCGACACCGGCCGGGTCGAGCAGCGGGTGGTGGAGCTGCCCGCGACGGTGTCCGAGTCGCTGGTGGCCGAGCTGCGCTCGATGCTCAACGCGGCGCTGCGCGAGCGCCGGCTGGCCGAGGCGCCGGAGATCGTCACCGCGCTGCCGGACATGGCCGGGCCGGAGCTGCGCCCGCTGCTGACCACCATGACCAGCGTGCTGCTGGAGACGCTGGTGGAGCGGCCGGAGGAGCGGGTGGTGCTCGGCGGCACCGCCAACCTCACCCGCAGCGCGCTGGACTTCCCGGGCACCATCCGGCCCGTCCTCGAAGCTCTCGAGGAGCAGGTGGTGCTGCTCCGGCTGCTGGGCGAGGTGCAGAGCCCGAGCCGCGTGCTGGTCCGGATCGGCGAGGAGAACCCGTACGAGGGGCTCCGGTCGACCTCGGTGGTGAGCGTGGGATACGGGCCGGGGGACCGGGCGCTCGGCGGCCTCGGCGTGCTCGGCCCGACCCGGATGGACTACGTCGGCACGATGTCCTCGGTGGCCGCGGTGGCCCGCTACATCGGGCAGATGCTCGGTGCCAACCGGTAGGGCGTGTCCCTAGCCCTGGCCGCGGCGCCGGGTCCGGTCCGGGTCCAGCCCGTCGAGGACCGCCGCGCAGATCTCGCCGAGCACCCGCACCTGCTCGGGGGTGAGCCGGTCGAACAGGTGCCGCCGGACCGCCTCGACGTGCCCGGGCGCGGTGGCCACCAGCACGTCCCAGCCCGCGTCGGTGAGCGTCGCGACCGTGCCGCGGCCGTCCTGGCTGGACCGGTCCCGGCGGACCCAGCCGCGCTCCTCCAGCCGCGCGACGGCGTGCGAGAGCCGGCTCGGGGTGGAGTTGGCCAGCCGGGCGAGGTCGGTCATCCGCAGCGACCGGTCCGGCGCCTCGGACAGCATGGCGAGCACCACGTACGTCCCGTGGGTCAGCTTCGCGTCCTGCTGCAGCTGCCGGTCCAGCGCCGAGTAGAGCAGCTCGGACGTGGCCAGGAACGCGCGCCAGGTCCGCTGCTCGTCGTCGGTCAGCCAGTGGGTCACGTCCACCACATTACTTGAAGTCTCAACGAGATGCCCGTACCGTCGGGTCATGCCGGTCCAGAGACTCAACCATGCCGTCCTCTACGTCCGCGACGTGGAGCGCAGCGTCGCCTTCTACTCCGAGGTGCTCGGCTTCCGGACGGTGGCAGCCATGCCGGGCGCGGCCTTCCTGCAGGCCGAGGGCTCCTCGAACGACCACGACCTCGGCCTCTTCCAGATGGGCCGCGGCGCCGGCGAGTCGCAGGCCGGCCGGGCCACCGTCGGGCTCTACCACCTGGCCTGGGAGGTGGACACGCTGGACGAGCTGGAGCGGCTGGCGCAGCGGCTCGCCGAGCGCGGCGCGCTGGTCGGCGCGTCCGACCACGCGACCACCAAGGCGCTCTACGGCCGGGACCCGGACGGGCTGGAGTTCGAGGTGTCCTGGCTGCTGCCGGCAGCCCTGATCACCGAGGACGTGCTGGCCCACAAGGCGTCGATCGGCCGGCTCGACATCGCCGCGGAGAAGGCCCGCTACGGCGGCACCACCCGCGGCGGCATCGGCGTATCGGTGCCGGCCGCGGGCTGACCCGGCCGGGTGAGCCCGGCCACCGTTCCCGGCGGGCATCGCTGCCCGCCCCGTAGACTGGCAGTCTGGACAGTCGAGTGCCAGGAAGCTGGGGTGTCGTGGCGAGGGACTACTACGGCGTGCTCGGGGTGCGCCGGGACGCGACGGGCGAGGAGATCAAGCGGGCGTATCGCAAGCTCGCCCGCGACCTGCACCCGGACGTGAATCCGGACCCGACCGCGCAGGAGCGGTTCAAGGAGGTCACGGCGGCCTACGAGGTGCTCTCCGACCCGCGGAAGCGGGAGATCGTGGACCTCGGCGGCGACCCGATGACCCCCGGCGGAGGCGCCCAGGGCAGCCCGTTCGGGGCCGGCTTCGGTGGGCTCGGCGACATCATGGACGCGTTCTTCGGCGCCTCCACCGCGCGCGGGCCGCGCAGCCGGGTCCGGCAGGGCGCGGACGCGCTGATCCGGCTGGACCTGGAGCTGGCCGAGACCGCGTTCGGTACCTCCCGGGACCTCACCGTCGACACCGCGGTGGTGTGCTCGACCTGCGCCGGCGCCGGCACCGCACCCGGCACCCACGCGGCGAGGTGCGACACCTGTGGCGGCCGCGGCGAGGTGCAGAGCGTGCAGCGGTCGTTCCTCGGCCAGGTGATGACCAGCCGGCCGTGCCCCGCCTGCGGCGGCACCGGCACGGTGCTCCCGCACCCTTGTGTCAGCTGCGGCGGCGACGGCCGGGTCCGCGCCCGGCGCACGGTGACGGTGAAGATCCCGGCCGGCGTCGAGGACGGGATGCGCATCCGGCTGTCCGGCCAGGGCGAGGTCGGGCCCGGCGGCGGCCCGGCCGGCGACCTCTACATCGAGGTCCGCGAGCTGCCGCACGACATCTTCAGCCGGGAGGGCGACGACCTGCACTGCCAGGTCTCGCTGCCGATGACCGCCGCCGCGCTCGGCACCGCACTGACGCTGGACACGCTGGACGGGGAGGAGCAGATCGACATCCGTCCGGGCACCCAGCCGGACACCGTGGTGCCGCTGCGCGGCCGGGGCGTGCCGCACCTGCGCGGCGTCGGCCGTGGCGACCTGCACATCCACGTCACCGTGAAGACGCCGACCCGGCTGGACGACGAGCAGGAGCGGCTGCTGCAGGAGCTGGCCCGGCTGCGCGGGGAGGACCTGCCGGCGTCGACCCGGGCACACGGCGGAGGCGGGCTGTTCTCCAAGATGCGGGACGCCTTCAACGGCCGGTGAGCAGGACGTGAGCACCCCGCCGCTCTTCCTGGTCGACGCGCTGCCGGACGGGTCCGACGGGTCGACGATCGTGCTCGGCGGTGCCGAGGGCCACCACGCCGCGGCCGTACGGCGGCTGCGGGCTGGGGAGGCGGTCCGGCTCGCGGACGGGACGGGCCGGATCGCGGACTGCGTGGTGGTCGGGCCGGCGGACGGCGGGTTGCGGCTCGCCGTGACGGCGGTGCGCCGGCTGAGCCCGCCCGCCCCCCGCTTCGTGCTGGTCCAGGCGCTGGCCAAGGGCGAGCGGGGCGAGCTCGCGGTGGAGCTGGCCACCGAGCTGGGGGTGGACGAGGTGCTGCCGTGGGCGGCGGCCCGGTCGGTGACCCGCTGGGACGGTGCGCGCGGCGAGCGGTCGCTGGCCCGGTGGCGGTCGACCGCCCGGGAGGCGGCGAAGCAGTCGCGCCGGCCCTGGGTGCCGGTGGTCGGTGAGCTGCACACGACCGGGCAGGTCCTGGCGAGACTGGCGCCCGGCACGGCGCTGGTCCTGCACGAGGCCGCCGAGGAGCCGCTGACCGCGGTCGAGCTGCCCGCCGCCGGCGACCTGGTCCTCGTCGTCGGTCCGGAGGGCGGTCTGGACCCGACCGAGCTGGCCGCCTTCACCGCCGCCGGCGCCCGCGCGGTCCGGCTCGGCGGCCCGGTGCTGCGGACCTCGACCGCGGGCGCCGCCGCGCTGGCCGTGCTGTCCGCCCGTACCGGCCGCTGGGCCTGAGGCCCGGAGGCTCAGCCCGCCGTCGCCGAGGCCACGAACTGGGTGACCGCGCCGTCCGGGTCGGTGATCCAGGCCGCTACCGCGGCGGTCGGCGCCGCGCCGGGCCGGTCCGGCACCAGCCGGGCGGACCAGCGCCGGTTCTCCGCCGACCCGGTCACCGCCGCCCGGGCCGTCGCCAGCGGCTCGTCCCGGCCGGGGTCGCGCAGCTGCACGGTCAGCGCTGGGGCGGCGTTGCCGGGGTAGCGGCGCAGCGTGCCGCCGACGGTCAGCGTCGCGGTGCCGTCAAGCCGGGGTGGCGGGTCCAGCACCAGGACCGGCTGCCGGTCCGCCGAGGTGGCCTCCACCACCACGTACGGGGCGTCGTTGCCCACCCGCACCCGGACCAGGTAGACCACGGACACCGGCACGCCCCCCCGGCGCACGTCCATCCGCAGCCCGGCCTTCCAGCGGCCGGCGGACACCGCGGTCAGCGGCTGGTCCGGGCCGACGTAGGACTCGACGAAGGCGACCGCGGCCACGTCCGGTCGGGTCAGGTCCGGGTACCGGCCGGCCGCCACGTCCTGCTCGGCGTCCGTGTAGCCGACCCGCCGACTGGGGTACGGCCAGACGGTCTGCACGTCGTTCACGCCGGCGCCGGCGATGGCGGTGCTCTGGACCGGGGCCGGCGCGGAGGTCGCGGTGGCAGCCGGCGTCGACCCGCCCGGCACACCCGACGCACCCGGCGCGCCCGGGGTGATGCCCGGCGTCCGGTCCAGCCCGGGCAGCAGCGACGGGGCGGCGACGATGGCGGCGAGCAGCGCCGCGGTGCCGGCAAGGGCCAGCGCCGGCATCCGCCACCGGGCCCAGCCGCGGGACCGGTCGGTCCGCTGCCGGATCCGGGCCAGCCCGTCGCCGGCCGGCTGCACCCGGCCGGCCTCCTCGGCCAGCGCCTGCCGCAGCAGCGCCTCCAGCTCCCGGTCCGGGCGGCTCACCGGGCCCACCTCCCGGACCGGGCGGCGGCCGTGGTGCCCGCGCCGCGGGCCCGGGCGCTCACAGCGACCCCTCCAGCGCCGAGCGGAGCGCCGCCATGCCGCGCGACGCATGGCTCTTCACCGCTCCCGTACTGATACCCATCGCCTCCGCGATCTGCGCCTCCGACAGGTCACCGTAGTAGCGCAGCACCAGGCACTCCCGCTGCCGGGTGGGCAGCGTCCGCAGCGCCCGGATCAGCCGGTCCCGCTCCAGCTGCGCCAGCGCGCCGTGCTCGGCGGACGGGGCGTCCGGCATCGGCTTGGGCGCATGCCGCTGCACCACCTGCCGGTGCCGCAGCCGGGACCGGGCCAGGTTGACCACGGTGGTCCGCAGGTAGCCCACCGCCGCCTCCGGCTCCCGGATCCGCCGCCAGGCGCCGTGCATCTTCACGTACGCGTCCTGGACCACCTCTTCGCTGGCGCCGACGTCGTCGAGCAGCAGCGCGGCGAGCCGGACCAGCGACCGGTAGTGCGCGGTATAGAGCGCGGTGACCGCGGCGTCCGCGTCCAGCCGGCCCGCCTGGGGGGTCACGGCCGGCACCGTACCCGCCTCGAGCAGGCCCGCGGGCAGCGACAGCACACCGGTCACGACACTCCGGACGCGGGACCCGGCCGGCCGGTTTACCGCCCCCGCCCGTACGATCCCGCCGTGGCCGAGCCTGACTCCCGATGCCTGTTCTGCCGGTTGGTCGCCGGTGAGATCCCGGCGACCGTGGTCCGCGACGACGAGCTGACCCTCGCCTTCCGGGACGTCAACCCGCAGGCCCCGACACACGTGCTGGTCGTCACGAAGGCGCACTACCCGGACGTGGCCATGCTGGCCGCGGAGCACCCGGGCGCGCTGGTCGCGCTGCACCGGGCCGCAGCCGCGGTCGCCGCCGCGGAGGGGGTCGCCGGGCCCGGCTGGCGGCTGGTCTTCAACACCGGGCCGGACGCCGGCCAGTCGGTCCCGCACGTGCACGGGCACGTGCTCGGAGGCCGGCAGATCGGCTGGCCACCCGGGTAAGCTGGGTCCTACCACCGTCCCGGCTGATCACATTCCCGTCTTATCACATTCCCGTCTATCACATTCCCGTCTAAAGGAAGCAGGGCCGTCCCGACCCGTGCCCACCACACCGACTCGCGAGGGCGCCGGCAGCACCCAGACCAAGATCGTCGTTCCCGGCTCCCAGGCCATGGTGAGCCTCCTCGGCTCCCGGGACGAGCTGCTCCGGATCATCGAAGAGGCGCTCGCCAGCGACATCCACGTCCGCGGCAACGAGATCACGGTCAGTGGTGACCCGGCCGACAACGCGCTCGCGGTCCGGCTGTTCGAGGAGCTGCTCGAGCTCGTCGCCGCCGGCCAGACGCTGACCGCCGACTCGGTGACGCACGCCCTCGGCATGCTGCGCGCCGGCGAGGCGGAGCGCCCGGCCGAGGTGCTCAGCCTCAACATCCTGTCCCGCCGCGGCCGCACGATCCGGCCGAAGACGCTGAACCAGAAGCGCTACGTCGACGCGATCGACCGGCACACGATCGTCTTCGCCATCGGGCCGGCCGGCACCGGCAAGACCTACCTGGCCGTCGCCAAGGCGGTGCAGGCGCTGCAGTCCAAGCAGGTCAACCGGATCATCCTCACCCGCCCGGCGGTGGAGGCGGGGGAGCGGCTCGGCTTCCTGCCCGGCACGCT
>JBJMII010000163.1:0-10203 GCA_045806925.1 Mycobacteriales bacterium | reverse complement strand
CCACAGACGTACGCCGCGTCCAGCCACACGCCTGTCGAATCCTCTCGAACCGGTGTGTACCAAGGACCGTGGACCTTGTAGGCGGCTGGTCGACCGGCGACCCAGCTGACCTATGCCAACTGCGCCCCGAACCTGGGCACGTATTGGGCATAGAAGGCCGTAGACGGTCGGTGCGGGTCGGACGTGGCCGGACATGGGAGAGCCCTGCCCGCGGGGCGGGCAGGGGTTCTGACGTGCGCTTTCTGTGCTGGGGACCAGCGTGTGGCAGGTGTTGGGTTCGAACCAACGTAGGCTGAGCCGGCGGTTTTACAGACCGCTCCCTTTGACCACTCGGGCAACCTGCCGCGGGCCGACCGGGGTCGGCACCGAGGCAGCAGGATACAGGCCGCGGGCCGGCGGGCTCCAACCGGGCGAGCCGGGGGGCGGGACTACGGCGGGCCCGGGTACGGTCGTGCGCATGGCTGATCCGTCGTTCGACGTCGTGAGCAAGGTCGACCGGCAGGAGGTCGACAACGCGCTCAACCAGGCGGCCAAGGAGCTGGCCCAGCGGTTCGACTTCCGCGGGACGAACGCGTCGATCGCGTGGGCGGGCGACGAGGCGGTGGCGCTGCAGGCGGACAGCGAGGAGCGGGTGAAGGCCGCGCTGGACGTCTTCAAGGAGAAGCTGATCAAGCGTGGCATCTCGCTCAAGGCACTGGACGCGGGCGACCCGCAGGCTTCCGGGCGGACCTACAAGGTGGCGGCGCGGATCAAGCAGGGCATCGAGTCCGACCAGGCGCGCTCGATCGCCAAGCGCATCCGGGACCAGGGGCCGAAGGGCGTGCAGGCGCAGATCCAGGGCGACCAGCTGCGGGTGAGCGCGAAGAAGAAGGACGACCTGCAGGCGGTCATCCGGATGCTCAAGGAAGCCGACCTGGACGTGCCCCTTCAGTTCACGAACTACCGCTAGTAGGGGGCGGCGGGACCGTGGCCCGGCCGTCAGGTGACGGACCGGGCCACGGTGCGCCGGCTCACTCCGCCGGGGTGGAGTCGGCCGGCGGCGTGCCGTCGGCGAGCAGCTGGTAGGCCCGGCGACGGGCGTCGGCGAGCACCCCGAGGATCTCGGTGCGCTGCGCCTCGGTGCCGGCCTGGGCGACCTGCCAGACCGCCATGGCCAGCTGGCCCAGCTCGTCCCGGAACCGGTGCGCGACCTCGAAGGTCTCGTCCCGCTCCTGGTGGAAGGGCGACTCGCCCTCGTGCCGGGCGGCCTCCTCGCGACCGGCGTCGGTCAGCGTGAAGAGCCGGCGGCCGCCGGACTCGTCGCCGGTGACCAGGCCCTCGTCGGCGAGCAGCTGGAGGCTGGGGTAGATCGAGCCGGGGCTCGGCCGCCACACGCCGCCGCTGCGCTCCTCGATCTGCTGGATGATCTCGTAGCCGTGCATCGGCTGCTCGGCGAGCAGCGCGAGGACGGCGGCGCGGACGTCGCCGCGCCGGGCACCGCGGCCACGGTGCCGGCTGCGTCCCCGGAAGCCGGGGCCGAAGCCGCCGCGGGGACCGAAGTCCCCACGGGGACCGAAGTCCCCACGGGGACCGAAGTCGCCGAATGGTGCGCCGCGCCCCTCGAAGTCCGGCGGACCCGGTGGGGTCGGCGGGAACGGTGGGCGGCGGTGCGGGTGACGGCCGGGATGCGGCCCCGGCCAGTGTCGGGTGGTGTGCATCGTGCACTCCTCTCGTCGTCGTTGACGAGACTGACGATATATCGTGAGCGTCGAAGATGCAACGGGTTGCATCGAGACAGTATGGAACTGCCCCGCCCGGCGTGAGCCGGACGGGGCGGTGGCTGGAGGCGAGCTGGCCCCCGGAGTGACTCAGTAGCGGCCGGCGGCCATCTGCTCGAGCCGGCGCACCCGCTCCTCCATCGGCGGGTGGGTGGAGAAGAGCTTCGCCAGACCGGTCGGGCGGAACGGGTTGGCGATCATCAGGTGACTCTGCGCGACCAGCCGGTCGTCCGGCGGCAGCGGCAGCGCCTGGGTGCCCGCCTGCAGCTTGCGCAGGGCGCTGGCCAGCGCCAGCGGGTCCCGGGTCAGCTCCGCGCCGGACGCGTCCGCCTGGAACTCGCGGCTCCGGCTGATCGCCAGCTGGATGACCGACGCGGCGATCGGGCCGAGCAGGACCAGCAGCAGGCTGCCGAAGACGCCGCCGCCGTCGTCGTCGTCGCTGCGGCCGCCGAAGAACGACGCGAACATCGCCATGTGCGAGAGGAACATGATCACGCTGGCCAGCGCACCGGCCACCGAGGAGATCAGGATGTCGCGGTTGTACACGTGCGAGAGCTCGTGGCCGAGCACGGCCCGGATCTCGCGCCTGGTGAGGACCTGCAGGATGCCGTCGGTGAAGCAGACCGCGGCGTTGCGCGGGTTGCGGCCCGTCGCGAACGCGTTGGGCTGGTTGGTCGGGCTGATGTAGAGCCGCGGCATCGGCTGGCGCGCCGCGGTGGAGAGCTCGCGCACCATCGCGTACATCTCCGGGGCCTCGGCCTCGCTGACCGGGCGGGCCCGCATGGCACGCAGGGCCAGCTTGTCGGAGTTCCAGTACGCGTATGCATTGGTGCCGATCGCGAGCAGCAGGCCGATGAGCAGTCCACCCCGGCCGAACAGGCTACCGGCGAAGATGATCAGCGCCGACAGCGCACCCAGCAGGGCGGCCGTCTTCAGCCCGTTGAACTGTCGATGCACAGTTGCCTCTCTTGACCCGGTTCGTACGTCGGGTCCAACGTCCTGCTGCGAGCCGGCGTTCCCCTCAGGGGGCGAGCTCAAGCGCCACCTGGGGGGCCACGCCGAGCAGCAGGACGACCACCAGCGCGCCGCCGACCGCGACCGCGAGCGACGGGGCGAGCCGGAGCCGCGGCGCCGCGACGTCCCCCTCCGCGACCGCGGTGGCGGCCAGCCGCAGGTAGTAGGCCAGCCCGACGACCGTGTTCACCGCGACCGCGACGGCAAGCCAGCCGGCGCCGCCGAGCAGCGCCGAGCGCAGCACCACGACCTTGGCGACCAGCCCGGCCAGCGCCGGCGGCAGCCCGGCCAGCCCGAGCAGGAAGACCACCAGCGCGCCGCCGACCAGCGGGGACCGGCGGACCAGCCCGCGGAAATCCGCCATGGCCGTGACCCCGGCGGCGGCCACGCAGGCGAAGGCGCCGGTGGTGAGCGCGACGTAGAGCACCAGGTAGCCGACCGTCGCGGCGACCGCCTGCGGCACCAGCCCCGGGTCGCCGCCGGCCGAGCCCACGGCGGCCAGCGGGACCAGCAGGTAGCCGGCATGCGCCACCGACGACCAGGCCAGCAGCCGCACCGCGTGCCGCTGCCGCAGCGCGACCAGGTTGCCCCAGGTCATGGACGCCACCGCCAGGACGGCGAGCGCGGCGCTCCACACCGGACGGTACGGTCCGAACGCGACGGTGGTGACCAGCACCAGGCCGGCGACCCCGCCGGCCTTGGAGACGGTGGCCAGGTAGGCGGCGACCGGCACCGGTGCGCCCTGGTAGACGTCCGGTGCCCACCAGTGGAACGGCACCGCCGCGATCTTGAAGGCGAAGCCGGCCAGCACGAGCACCACCGCCGCCGCGCCGAGCGGCAGCTCCCGGATGTCGTCCCGGGCCGCCAGCGCGGTCGAGATCCGGTCGAAGTGCAGGGTCCCCACCAGCCCGTACACGAACGCGATGCCGAGCAGGCTGACCGCGGTGGAGGTGACCGACACCAGCAGGTACTTCACCGCCGCCTCGGCGCCCGCCGGGTCCTGCCGGCGCAGCGCGACCAGCGCGTAGGTCGGCAGCGTGAGCGTCTCCAGCCCGACCAGCAGCGTGATCGCGTCGCGCGAGCCGGCCAGGGTGAGCGCGCCGGCCAGCGAGGACAGCACCAGGAAGCCGTACTCCCCCGGTGGCAGCTCGGCGGCCCGGGCGGCGGTGACCGACAGCAGCAGGGCAGCCAGCGCGGCCGCGGACAGCAGCACCAGCAGGTGCGGGGTCAGCCCGTCCACCGCGTACGAGCAGGACCGGCCGACCCGGACGCCGCCCGGCAGGGTGGTGGGCGGGGTGCAGAAGCTGGAGCGGTGGTCGCCGGCGAGCGCCAGCGAGGCGGCGAGCGCCGCTCCGGCCCCGAGCAGCGCGGTGCCCAGGGTCGCGGTGGTGCGCACCCGCAGCGGCGCCGCGAGGTCGACCACCAGCACGGCGAGCGCGCCGAGCGCGGCGGCCAGCACCGGTGCCATCGCCGCATAGTCGATGCTCATGAGAAGGCTCCGAGCAGCGCGCCGACCGGCGCCTCGGTGAGCCCGAGCACCAGCCGCGGGTAGAGGCCCACCACCAGGATCAGCACCACCAGCGGCGCCCAGGCGGCGAGCTCCACCGGCCGCACGTCGACCGCGGCGCCGACACGCCGGTCACCGGGTGCCTCTGCTGGATCGGCGACGACGAGCACGCCGCCGGTCGGCGGCCCGGGGCGAAGCCGCGCGCGCAGCGCGTCGCCCGCCGCGGCAGCCGGTTCGGTGAGCGGCCCCAGCACCAGCGCCCGCAGCAGCCGGAGGAAGTAGGCCGCGGTGATCGCCGTCCCGGCCGCGGCCACCGCCAGCAGCACCGCGTACGTGGTCCGGGACAGGTCCGCGGCCGGCCGGAACGCGGCCTGCAGGGCGAACGCCTCCCCCCAGAAGCCGGCCAGCCCCGGCAGGCCGAGGCTGGCCACCGAGGCGAGCACGAACAGCGCGCCGAGCCGGGGCAGCCGCTCGGCCAGCCCGCTGCCGAGCACCCGCAGGTCCGCGGTGCCGTACCGGTCCTTGAGGCCGCCGACCAGGAAGAACAGCAGGCCGGTGATCAGCCCGTGCGCGATGTTGCCGAGCAGCGCCGCGTTCACGCCGGTCGGGGTCAGCGTCGCGATGCCGAGCAGCACGAAGCCCATGTGCCCGACCGAGGAGTACGCGACCAGCCGCTTCGCGTCGGTCTGCACCAGGCAGCACAGCGCGCCGACCACGATGCCGGCGACCGCGAGCGCGCCGAGCAGCGGCGCCAGCGTCCGGGCACCCTCCGGCAGCACCGGCAGCGCGACCCGGACCAGCCCGTACGTCCCCATCTTCAGCAGCGCGCCGGCCAGCAGCACGGAGCCGACGGTGGGCGCCTCGGTGTGCGCGTCCGGCAGCCAGGTGTGCAGCGGCCACAGTGGACTCTTCACCGCGAAGCCGGCGAACAGCGCGGCGAAGGCGAGCACCTGGGTGCCGTGCGCGATGCCGGCGCCGCCGCGCTCGGACAGCTCGACCACGTCGAAGGTCCCGGCGGACGCGTACACCGTGAGGATGCCGATCACCACGAAGACGGAGCCGAGCAGCGTGTAGAGGATGAACTTGAGGGCCGCGTGCCGGGCCCGCGCGCCGCCGCCCCAGACCGCGATGAGGAAGTACATGGGGGCGAGCACGATCTCGAAGGCGACGAAGAAGAGCACCAGGTCCAGCGCGACGAACGTGCCGAGCAGGCCGACCTCGAGCAGCAGCACCAGTGCGTTGAAGGTCGCGGCGCGGCCGGGCCGGGGCACCCTGCGGACGGTGGAGATCGTGCAGAGCAGGGTGAGCAGCGCGGTGAGCACGACCAGCGGCAGGCTGACGCCGTCCACCCCGACGTGGAAGCGGACATCGATGGCCGGGATCCAGGACACGTTCACCTCGTGCCGCGGGTCGACCGCCCGCCCGGGCGCCGGCGGCCGGCTGCCGGGCAGCAGGGCCAGCGACAGTCCGAAGGCGACGGCCGCGACCGCCACCGCGGTCCACCGCGGCACCGGCCCGTCCGCAGTGGACGGTCGCACGGCCAGCGCGCCGAGGGCGGCGGCACCGAGCAGCGGGACGAGCAGCAGCGCGACGATCACCGGGTCACCGCCACCACCGCGACGGCGAGCACCACCGCACCGGCGGCCAGACCGGTCAGGTAGCCCTGCACGTCGCCGCCGGCCAGCCGGGCCAGCCGGCGGCCGCCCCGCCGGGCGCCCGCCCCGGTGCCCTCCACCGCGCCGTCGATGAGTCGCGTGTCGACGGTCGCGACCGCCCGGGCCAGCGCCAGCACCGGCCGGACCACCAGCCGGTCCTGGACGAGGTCGAGGTAGAGCCCGTTGCGCAGGGCCGCCGCGGCGCCGGCCGGCACCCGGAGCGGGTCCTCCGCCGGCGCCGCCCGCCAGGCCGCCCCGACCGCTCCGGCACCCACGGCCGCCAGCGCCAGCGCGACCAGCGTGGTCGTCAGGTGCGGCGACACCGGCTGGTCCGGCTGGCCGACCCAGCGTGGCAGCCAGTCCGAGCGCAGCCCGACCAGGCCGACGACGACGGTGGCAACCGCGAGCAGCACGACCGGCCAGCGCATGACCGGCCCCGGCTCGTGCGCCGCGGTGTCCGACCGCGGCTCGCCGTGGAACACCCGCAGCACGGCCCGGGTCACGTACGCCGCGGTGAGCACGATCGTGCCGAGCGCGCTGACCAGCAGCAGCACGGCGACCCAGCCCGCCACCGGGGTCGGTCCAGGCCCGGTCCCGGCCTCCCAGAGCACCTCGACGACCGCGTCCTTGGACAGCCCACCGGACAGCGGCGGGACCCCGACCAGCGCCAGGCCGCCGAGCAGGAAGGCCGCGTACGTCACCGGCATCGCCCGCCGCAGCCCGCCGAGCCGGCTCATCAGCACCGCGCCGGTGGCGTGCAGCACCGCGCCGGCGCAGAGGAACAACCCGGCCTTGAAGGCGGCGTGGCTGAGCAGGTGGAAGGCGCCGGCCGCGATCCCGCCGACCGTCAGCGCGGCGAGCATGTACGCGAGCTGGCTGACCGTCGACCAGGCCAGCACCCGCTTGAGGTCGTCCTGCCCGAGCGCGGCGAGCGCGCCGAGCGGCATGGTGATCGCGGCCACGACGCCGAGCACGGCCAGCGTGGCCGGCGCCGCCTCGAAGGCAGGGTAGAGCCGGAGCACCAGGTAGACACCGGCGGCGACCATGGTGGCCGCGTGGATCAGCGCGCTGATCGGGGTCGGCCCGGCCATCGCGTCCGGCAGCCAGGTGTGCAGCGGGAACTGCGCGCTCTTGCCGGCCACCCCGAGCAGGAGCAGCAGGGTCGCGGTGGTCAGCGTGCCGGAGCTCAGGTCGGGCACCGCCGCCAGCACGGCCGGGATCCGGAACGAGCCGGCCGAGACCCCGAGCAGCAGGATGCCGAGCAGGAAGCCGACGTCGCCGACCCGGGTGACCAGGAACGCCTTGAGCGCCGCGGCCGGCGCCTGCGGCAGGTCCCGGTAGTGGCCGATCAGCAGGTACGAGCACAGGCCCATCACCTCCCAGCCGACCAGCAGCGCGAGCAGGTCGGCGGAGAGCACCACCGCGAGCATCGCGGCGGTGAAGAGCGAGACCTCGGCGGCGTACGCGGGGTAGCGGGTGTCGTCGCGGAGGTACTCGACCGAGTAGACCTGCACCAGCAGCGCGACGGTGGCGACCATCAGCGCGACCACGCCGGCCAGCCCGTCCGCGAGCGTGCCGGCGGTCACGCCGACCCCGCCGGTCGGCGCGATCAGCACCGAGGTCTCCCCGCTCCCGCCGCGGCCGGCGGTCTGCACGGCCAGCGGGACTGCGAGCACGAGCGCGCCGGCCGCACCGGCGATCGCGACCGCCGCCGCCCACCGGTGCGAGGGCGCACCGCCGGCGGCCGCGCTCCGCCGCGGGACGAGCAGCCCGAGCGCGGCCGCGAGCGCCGGCAGCGCGGGCAACAACCACGCGGCCCGGATCATGACGCGCCCCCGGTGGTGCGGGTACGCGGTCCGGCAGCCGGCGCGACCGCGGCCGCGGCGGCCGCCGCCGGACCCCCGCCCGCCCGGCCGTCGTCACCGCGACCGGCGCCCGCGGGGGCCGGGCCGGCCGGTACCGCCGGGACGGTGCCGGGAGGCCCGGCGGAAGCGGGACCGGCCAAGGTCGGACCCGGGCCGGCGGGCTCCGGCCCGGTGTCCGGCTCGTGCAGCAGGTCGAGATCGTCGACGGCGACCGAGGCGCGCAACCGGAAGACCTGCAGCACGATCGCCAGCGCCAGCCCCACCTCGGCCGCCGCGATCACGATCACGAAGAGGGTCAGCGACTGTCCGGTGTGCAGCGGGTCGCGCAGCCACACGTCGAACGCGACCAGCAGCAGGTTCACCGCGTTCAGCATCAGCTCGACCGACATGAGCACGAGCACCGCGTTGCGTCGCAGCAGCAGCCCGTAAACGCCGACCGCGAAGAGCAGCGCGGCCAGCGCCAGCGGGTAGAGCAGGTGCATCCCGGTCATCGCCGGTCCGGCGTGCCGACGTCCCGGCGGGACAGCACGATCGCACCGACCAGCGCGGCGAGCAGCAGCACCGACACCACCTCGAAGGGCAGCACCCAGGCCCGGAAGACGGCCGCCCCGATCGCGGCCGCGCTGCCGGGCTGCACCGTGGACAGATCCAGGTACGCGCGGCCGAAGGCGTCCGCCAGCAGCGCGACCAGCAGCCCGCCGGTGGCCAGCGCGACCACCAGCGCGGCCGGCCGGTTGCCGGTGTCCAGGTCGCCGACCGGACCGATCGGGGCCCGGGTCACCATCACCGCGAACAGCAGCAGGACGATGACCGCGCCGAGGTAGATCAGCAGCTGCACCACCGCCACCAGCTCCGCGCTGAGCACCAGGTAGCAGCCGGCCAGCCCGCCGAGCGCGACCACCAGCCAGAGCGCGGCGTGCACGATCTGCCGGGTGGTGACGGCGAGCACCGCGGAGCCCAGCGTGACGATCCCGAGCAGGCTGAAGACGACCTCGGCCGTGCTCACCGCGGCGCCTCCCCGGGGCCGCCGGCGGGAGCGGCCTGCTCCGCCGCGGCGACCTCCTTCGCCGGCTGCCCGGCCGGGTCCAGCGCGGGCGGCGGCGGCACCGTCCACATCCACTCCCGCAGCCGGTCCCGCTCGTGCGTCAGGTCGGCCACGTCGTACTCCGCGTACTCGAACTCCGGCGACCAGAACAGCGCGTCGAACGGGCAGGCCTCGATGCAGATCCCGCAGTACATGCACAGCGCGAAGTCGATGGCGAAGCGGTCCAGCACGTTGCGCTGCCGGGCCCGGGCCGCACCGGCGACCTCGACGGTCTCCTTGTGCGAGTCGATGTAGATGCACCAGTCCGGGCACTCGCGGGCACACAGCATGCAGACCGTGCAGTTCTCCTCGAACAGCGCGATCACCCCGCGGCTGCGGGGCGGCAGGTCCGGCCGCACGTCGGGATACTGCCGGGTCGCGGCCCGCCGCGTCATCGTGCGCAGCGTGACGGCGAGTCCCCGGGCCAGCCCGGTCGCGCCGACCGGCTCCGCCGCGCTCATCCGAGCACCACGGCGACGACGCCGGTGAGCACCAGCTGAGCCAGCGCGACCGGCACCAGCACCAGCCAGGCGAGCCGTTGCAGCTGGTCCTCGCGCAGCCGCGGGAAGGCCACCCGGAACCAGATCACCACGAAGGACAGCGCGAACACCTTCGCCAGTGTCCACACCGGACCGAGCTGGGCGGCGAACGGGCCCTGCCAGCCGCCGAGGAAGAGCACCGCGGTGAGCGCCGCGACCACCACGATCCCGGCGTACTCGGCGAGCAGGAAGAGCGCGAACCGGAGCCCGGAATACTCGGTCAGGTAGCCGAAGACCAGCTCCGAGTCGGCCACCGGCATGTCGAACGGCGGCCGGCGCAGCTCAGCCAGCCCGGCGACGAAGAAGACCACCATCGCCGGCGCCTGCCACAGCAGCCACCAAGGCCGCCAGGCCTCCACGATCCCGGACATCGACAGCGTCCCGGCCGCCATCGCCGGGGACACCGCGGCCAGCACCAGCGGCAGCTCGTACGCCAGCAGCTGGGCGGCGCCGCGCAGCCCGCCGATCAGGCTGTACTTGTTCGAGCTCGCCCATGCGGCCATCAGCATGCCGACCACGCCGACCCCGGCGATGGCCAGCGCGAACAGCAGCCCCACGTCCAGCTTCGCGGCCACCACGCCGGGACCGAGCGGGATCACCACCAGGGCCAGCAGGTACGGCAGCAGCGCCACCGCCGGGGCCAGCCGGTAGACCGCACCGTCCGCCGCGACCGGGGTGACGTCCTCCTTCTGCACGAACTTCACCCCGTCGGCGACCAGCTGCGCCCAGCCGTGGAAGCCGCCGGCGTACATCGGGCCGACCCGGGACTGCATGTGCGCCAT
>JBJMII010000162.1:0-32704 GCA_045806925.1 Mycobacteriales bacterium | reverse complement strand
GGAAGAAGGTCGGTGTCAGGCTGCACATAACCAGCCGGGCCAACGCGAACCAGTACTTCACCGAGGCGTTCGGAGCCAAGTACCCGGCCTTCATGACGATCTTCGGCCAGCAGCCGATCTGGACCGAGGGCCCGTCGCTGTTCCTGCCGTCCGCGCTGTTCAACCCCTTCCACAGCACCGACGCCGAGCTGCAGTCGCTCTACGATCAGGCGGCCCGGGCCACCGGGGCGGCGAAGGAGAAGGCGGATCAGCAGGTGGAGGCGTGGCTGGTCCGGCAGGCGTGGTTCGTCCCCGTCGTCAGCACCGGGTTGCCCTACTACGCCACGAAGAAGGTGACCGGTACGGCGGTGTCACCGAAGGCGCCCCTGGCCTCGATCTACGAGGTGCAGCCTGCCGTCTAGGGCCACCAGCTGTAGAGCCAGGGAGTGCCGCCCCGGACGAGAGCGGGAGGGAACGACCATGGTCAGAGCCGCCGCGCGCTGGGTCACCTCGTCGATCGTGCTGCTCTTCGCCGTGACCGTGCTGACCTTCCTGCTCAGCGCTCTGGCTCCCGGTGACGCGGCCAAGGCGATCCTGTCCGGCCAGACGACCAGCTACACCGAGCAGCAGTA
Organism: Mycobacteriales bacterium; assembly: GCA_045806925.1. Taxonomy (GTDB): domain Bacteria; phylum Actinomycetota; class Actinomycetes; order Mycobacteriales; family CADCTP01; genus CADCTP01. The sequence continues at coordinate 32,093 of JBJMII010000162.1, read as the reverse complement.
CCAGGACCTGCGCCATCAACTGGGCATCGACCAGCCCCTGGTGGTGCAGTACTGGCACTGGCTGCACCGGTTGCTGCATGGCAGCCTCGGCGCCGACCTGTTCAGCGGCGCACCCATCGCCTCGACCCTGAACGGCCGGCTCGGCGCCAGCCTGTCGATCATCGTCGGTACCGTTCTCGTCTCCGCGGTCGTCGGGGTGGCCTTCGGGATCGTCAGCGCCGTGCGCGGCGGCGTGAGCGCGAAGCTGGTCAACGGCATGTCCCTGCTCGGGCTGTCCGCGCCGAACTTCTGGCTGTCGCTGGTGCTGGTGGAGGCGTTCGCCGTGCAGTACCCGCTGTTCCCGGCGACCGGGTACGTCAAGCTCGGCGACGACCCGGTGCAGTGGTTCCGCGGTCTCGTCCTCCCGGTCGCAGCGCTGTCCGTCGGCGCCTCGGCGTTCATCGCCAGGCAGACCCGGGACGCGATGGCGGACGTGCTCGCCCGGGACTTCGTGGTCGCCCTCCGGGCGCACGGGTTGCCGGTGCGTTCGGTGATCTTCAAACACGCGCTGCGCAACGCGGCGATCCCGGTGGTGACCCTCCTCGGGCTGATGTTCGTGAGCCTCCTCGGCGGAACGGTGCTCATCGAGGGCATCTTCGCCATTCCCGGGCTGGGCCAGCAGGCGGTCACCGCCACCAGCGATCACAACCTCCCGATGATCGAAGGTGTCGCGTTCTACTTCACCGTCATCGTGATCGTGGTCAACCTGGTGGTGGACCTGTCCTACGGTTGGCTCAACCCGAAGGCGCGGGCGGCGTGACCGCCATCGCCCCCGCGACCACCGACACGCTGGCCGGTGCCGACCTCGGTCCGCCGGTCCTGCGCCGGCCACTGCGCACCGCGTTCTCGAGGTTTCCGCTGGCGTCGGTCGCCGGGATCTACCTCCTCACCCTGATCGCGGCCGCCGCGGCCGCACGGCTCGTGGCACCGCAGGACCCGGAGGAGCAGGATCTGGCGCACGTCCTGACCGGGCCGTCGGGACTGCACTGGCTGGGCACCGACCGACTCGGCCGCGACGTGCTCAGCAGGCTGCTCCACGGCGCCCGGGTCACTCTCCTGGACGTCGCCGTCGCCGTCACCGTGTTCCTGGTGCTGGGCGTGCCGCTCGGAGTCGCGGCAGCGTACCGCGGCGGCTGGTTCGACCGGGTCGTCGCCCGCACGGCCGACCTGCTGCTGGCCGTGCCCGGGATCGTCGTCCTGCTGATGGTCCTCGCCGTCTTCCCCGGCAACGACATCGCCACGATGGTCGCCCTCGGCGTGATCGGCTGTCCCGGGCTGCTGAGGATCGTGCGGGCGTCGACTCTCGCGGTCCGGCGCGAGCTGTTCGTCCGGGCCGCCCAGCTCTCCGGCCTCCGGACGCCGGCGATACTGCGCCGGCACGTCCTGCCGAGCATCGCCGGACCGATCATCGTGCAGACCACGCTGTTCTGCGCCACCGCACTGCTCGCCGAGAGCGGCCTGTCCTTCCTCGGCCTCACCCGGCCGGAGACGCGCGGTCCCAGCTGGGGGAACATGGTCGCCGAGGCGTCGAACGCGATGAACCAGGACCAGTGGCTGCTCGTCCCGACCGGCGGCGTGCTGATGCTCACCGTGGTGGCCTTCGGGCTCGTCGGCGACGCCGTACGGGATGCGACCATGGGCCGCTCCAGACCGACGGCAGTGCTGCTGCCGCAGCGGAGCCGCCGAACCGGCGCCGACATCCCCGGAGCGTCCCTCGACGCCTCCCAGGCGGCCCTGGCCGTGCGCGAGCTCAGCGTCAGCATCGGCGGGCGGCCGGTCCTGCGCGACGTCGGCTTCGAGATCGCGGCCGGAGAGGCGGTGGGCATCGTCGGCGAGTCCGGCTGCGGGAAGAGCATCACCGCGAAGGCGGTGATCGGACTGCTCCCGGCCGGCGGCGCGATCAGCGGTGGCCACGTGCTCGTCGACGGCAGGGACCTGACCGGCCTCGACGACCGCGAGCTCAACCGCGTGCGGGGCGCGCAGATCGGGTTCGTCGGGCAGGACCCGGCCGGCAGTCTCGACCCCGTGTTCACCGTGGGCAGCCAACTGCGCGAGGTGATCCGGCACCACCGCCCGCAGTCCCGCCGCGAGGCGCAGGCGGAGGCGGCGCGGCTGCTGAGGCTGGTCCGGCTGCCCAACCCCGAGGACGTGCTCCGGCGCCGGCCGGGCGAGCTGTCCGGCGGCATGGCCCAGCGGGTGTGCATCGCCATGGCCATCGCCGGCCGGCCGGCGGTACTGATCGCCGACGAGCCCACGACCGCACTGGACGTCACGGTCCAGGGCGAGATCCTCGCCCTGCTCCGCGACCTCCAGCACCGCCTCGGCATGGCCCTGCTGCTGATCACGCACGACTGGGGCGTCCTGGCGGACAGCTGCGACCGCGCCCTGGTCATGTACGCCGGCGAGATCGTGGAGACCGCGACCACCGGCGCGATCCATTCCGGACCGCACCACCCGTACACCCGAGCACTGCTCGCCGCCGACCCACACCGGGTCCCCCGCGGCGAACCGCTTCTGTCGATCAAGGGAACGGTGCCGAAGCCGGGCCACTGGCCGATCGGCTGCCACTTCCGGTCCCGGTGCGACCTGGCGCGCCCGGCCTGCGGCGCAGGGCAGATACCGCTGGCCGCGACCGCGCCGGACCACCGGTCGCGCTGCATCCGCGCCGACGAGCTCGCCCGGCCATGACGAGCCCCGAGCCGCTGCTGGAGATCCGCGGCCTGACGCTCACCTACCGCAGCCGGGGCCGGCCGGCACTGACCGCTCTCGACGGGGTCGACCTGACGCTCGGACCCGGCGAGACGCTGAGCGTGGTCGGCGAGAGCGGGTCCGGCAAGACGACGCTCGGCAACGCCGTCCTCGGCCTCGCGACGCCGAGCGCCGGCACCATCCGCTTCGCCGGCGAGGACATCACCTCGCCGTCCGAGCGGCGCCGGCGCGAGCTCACCCGGGAGATCCAGGTCGTCTTCCAGGACCCGCACGGCTCCCTCAACCCGGTGCGCACCATCGTCCAGACGCTCGAGGAGCCGCTGCTGGCCCACCGGCGGCTCGGTCGGGCCCAGCGGCGGGAGCAGGTCGGGGCCGCGCTCCGCCGGGTAGGACTCGACGCCGAGTCCGCCGGGCGCTACCCCGCCCAGTTCTCCGGCGGTCAACTGCAGCGCATCGCCATCGCCCGGGCGCTCATGCTCTCGCCCCGGCTGCTGATCTGCGACGAAGCGGTCAGCGCGCTCGACCTGTCCGTCCAGGCACAGATCCTCAACCTGCTCGCACAGCTGCAACGCGAGATGGGGCTCGGCTACCTGTTCATCAGCCACGACCTCGCCGTCGTGCGGCACATCTCCGACCGTGTCGCCGTTCTGTACCGCGGTCGAGTGGTGGAGACAGGCACGGCCACCGAAGTCTGCGAGCGACCGCAGCACCCCTACACCCGGGCGCTGCTGGCCGCGGCGCCCGTCCCCGATCCCGCCGAGCAGCGTCGCCGCCGAGCCGGCGCAGCGCAGCCGATCGTCTAGGCACGCTAGCCGCGCCACCGACCGACGATCAGGTTCACCAACCAGCCGACCAGCCGGAACGGACAAAGCGGACGCACCGTCGTCCCCCGCTTGGTGAACGTGATCGCGGCGGCTCAGCCGGATGCAGCCGGTCGGAAGCCGTGCACCCCGCTGCAGCCGGTCCAGCGGCGCGCCCAGCTCCGCCCGCCGCGGCAACGTCTCCGCCGAGCTCCTTGGTTGCGGATCAGGCGCTGCAGCCAGGCGCCGACCGGGGCGATGCACGATCTGTCGCACGGGCGGAAGCGTCAGGCCGTCAGCCGGTCGACCTCCGCGAGCAGCGTCGAGACCTGGCTCAGCACGCTGAAGTTGTGCCGGGCGTACGCCTCGGCGGCCGGGCCCTTGGTCCGCTTCCAGTCCTCGTCGACCGCGCGGCCGACGGCGGCGGCGAGCGACTCCGCGAGCGCCTGCCGGTCGTCGGTCTCCGGCACCAGGACGCCGACCTCCGGGGTCACGAAGTCGCGCGGGCCACCGGAGTCGGCGCCGATCACCGGCGTCCCGCAGGCCATGCACTCGATGAACACCAGGCCGAAGGGCTCCCGGTAGGACGGGAAGCAGCCGACGTCGGCGCAGTTGAACAGCGTCGCCAGCTCGTCCTGGGGCCGGGGCCCGAGGAAGCTGGTCCGGCGCAGGCCGAGCCCGGCCGCGAGGTCCTGCATCTGGCGCTGCACCTCGGGCGGACCGGAGCCGATCACCAGGGTGAGGATCCGCCGCTCCTGCCGCTCGTAGATCGCCGCGGCGCGCAGCAGGGCGTCGAGCCGCTTCCAGTCGGCGAACTTGCCGCAGAACGCCACCACCGCGTCGAACCCGTCCGGCGGGGTCACCGGCTCGGGCGCCCGGCCGCTGCCCTCGGCCGGCTGGGTGCTGAACCCGGCCAGCACCTTCTCCCGGTCGGCGTACCCCTCGCTCGGCTCGGTCGACCGGTGGAAGACGTCCTGGTTGTAGCCGTTGGGGGACAGCACAACGCGTTCCCGGGGGAACTCCGGGAACACTCCGAGGAACGCCTCGACCTGCTCGGCCGAGATCGCCGCGACCACGTCGACGCCGTGGTCGGCGGCGGCGTAGTCGAAGATCCTCTCCCGCTGCATGAACGGCAGGAAGCGCAGCGGGAACTCCTCCGGCCGGTCCCCGCGCCGCTCGTTGGCGTACATCTTCAGCTCGGTGCCGTGGGCGAAGCAGAGCAGCGGTATCCGGCCGCGACCGGCCGCCACCCGACGGCGGTTCACGTCCCGCAGCACCACGGTGTTCATGAACGCGTGGTGGGCGACCGCGAGCCCGAACCGGTCGCCGGTCCCGGCCTCGATCTCGTCCATCCAGCCCGCCACCTCGTCGGTCAGCCGCTGCCGGTACGCGGCGACCTCCGCGTCGCTCATGCTGTGCCAGCGGTAGCTGCTGACCGGGGAGACCGACTCGCAGATCGGGATGTCGTGGTCGAGCGCGAAGACCCGCACGTCCTCCTCCCGGAACCGCTGCCGCCGGGACGGGTACATCGAGTAGGCGCGCACCCCCGGCAGGGCGTTGAGGGCGTGGTGGTGCGCCTCGTGCAGGATCCCGGACCCCGGCGCGAACTCCCCGCCCCGCTGCCAGTTGTTGGTCCCGAGCTGAAAGATCAGCCGGTCGCCCATCCTCGCCTCCCCGCTCGGTCCCGTGCGCGCCGCGCGATCATGGCCGGGCCCGGCGGAAAAGGGAAGGCGGGACCAGGCCGGTCACGGACTCGGCGGCACCGTCGGCGAACCTGCCGGCCGGGCCGTTGCTGCGCAGATCCGACTCGATATCGGCGCGGGTCGGCGCCGACGGTCGAGGACTCGGCGTTCCGGTCCCCGATCCGGTGTCGGTCGCCTGCGGCGGGGGACTGAGCACGTCGCCGGAGACCCGGACGGCGGAGACCCTCAACTGCTGGCCCTGCTTGGGCGACGCCTCGATCGACGCCTCCCAGGTTCCGGCCAGGGTCGGCGCCACCTGGTCCGAGACCCACCAGGACTTGACGTCCATGGGCTGCGCGATCGCGTAGACCCGGTCCGCGGGCGGGAAGTCCGTCACCTCACCGGTCACCCGGATCAGCACCTTGCCACCGGGAAGCAACCCGAAGGTGGTCGCACGGATGATGATCGATGGCTCGCCGTGCTGTTGTTCAGCGCCGCCGTCCCGGTTCGCCAGGACGCCGGTGACCACGGCGGCGAGGACCAGGGCGAGGCCGCCGATGATCGCGACGATCGCCTGGTCGGACGCCCAGCCGGAGCGCCGCCGGGTCTCCACGCGACCATGGTGGACCTCCACCGGCGATGTTGTCGCCCGTTGGACGCTGGGGCACTCGCACTGCCCGAGTGGGTCGCGGTCGTCACGGCACCTTGCGGGCCGCACCCGTCCCGAGGATCGTGCGGGCCGGCGGAGCGCAAGGACGGGGGGCGCTGTGGACGAGCGGTACGAGGGTTCGGCGGAGGGTCTCGCGAGCTACTTCCTCTCCGGGGAGGGCCTACGTCACATCGAGCGCCACATCGAGGTCCAGACCCACGACCACGGGGCCGGAGACGGCACGTCGACGAGCGTGCGTGAGTTCGAGCACCGGGGCCATCGAGCGAGGATCGAGACCACGTACCGGATCACGATCGACGGGCAGCCCCTGGTCGGTCATGTCGAAGTGCTGCCCTCCGGGCAGGTCCACTACCACCGCTTCCCGCAGTACGCGCCCCCCTCCGCGGTCGACGTCGTGAAGGCCGTCATCGACACGCTGTGGGAGAAGCCGCCGGTCCGGGACGAGTTGGCCGAGGACAGACCCGGGCCGGCCGACCCGGGTCAGCACGGTCCCGGCGACGGACACCACGGCGAAGCAGACCATCCGGAGCACGGCCACCACATGGACGACGAGGCCCACCGGTGACCGCCGTCCGGACCCACATCCTCGCGGACTCCACCGGGGCGCAGCGCTACCTCGATGCGGTGGTCGGCCTGAGCACCGAGCTCACCTCGGTCACCGCCCGGTCCGCCGGTCAGGTGCTCGCCCGGGTGATCCCCGGGTTCCGCATGCACGGCATCGACCAACGCCTCTCGGTGTGGGACCTGTTCGTCATCTGGCACTGGGTCTCGATGCAGCTGGTGACCTCACCCAGGGCCGTGATGCGCAACCTGGCCCACGGCGGCCCGGTGTTCCTTCCCTGGCACCGGCTGTACCTGCTCCGCCTGGAGCAGCAGCTCCAGCGGCACAGCGGCGACGCCGACGCCGGCCTGCCCTACTGGGACTGGGCCGTCGCCGGCGGCGACCTGCCGACCGTCGAGCAGCTCGACCAGGCGCTGTGGACCGACGCGTTCCTGGGCCCACCGCGCGGCACCGTCACGACCGGCCCGCTCGCCGGGCACCTCGTCCGGATCGAGGAGCGCGACGACGGCCTCTGGTCCGTCCCGGCCCGGCGGATCCAGCGCGCGGCCGCCATCCGGGTCGCAACCCTTCCCCGGTCGCCCGACGTGCGGGCCGCGCTGGACAACGACCACTACGACCGTGACCCCTGGGACATGTCGGTCCTCGGCCACCGCAATCTCGTCGAGGGCTGGGCGAACGGGCCTCGGCTGCACAATCGCGTGCACCTCTGGGTGGGCGGCGACATGCTGCCCGGCACCTCCCCGAACGATCCCGTCTTCTTCCTCAACCACTGCAACGTGGACCGGATCTGGGAGTCCTGGATGACCCGGCACGGGCGGACCTACCAGCCCGACAACGGCGCGCAGAACGCCCCGACCGGGCACCGGATCGACGACGACCTGGTCGCCCTGCTCGGCCAGTCGGCGACGCCGCGGCAGATGCTCGATCCCGGCGCCTGGTACACCTACGACTTCCTGCCCTGACGCGAGCTGCCCTGACGCGAGCTGCCCTGACGCGCGCGGCGAGGAGCTGCCTGCCGCGGTCAGGGCACGAGGACGAGCTTCCCGCGGACGTGGCCGGCCTGACTGATCCGGTACGCCTCGGCGGCGCGGTCGAACGGGAAGGTCTGCACCTTGATCACCAGCTCGTTCCGCGCCAGCAGGTCGGCGACCTCGGCCAGGGCGTGCATGGACCGGCTGTCCGCGTCGCCGCCGGTCACCCGGGCACCGGCCTGGCCGGCCCCGAAGTTGGCGATGCTCACCACCTGGGACGGCTCCGGGACGAGGCTGACCAGGTCCTCGACCGGAGTGCGGCCCGCGACGTCGAAGACCGCGTCGACCTGCCCGCCGGCGGCGGTCCGGACCCGGTCGGCCACCCCCTCGCCGTACCTCACCGGAGTCGCCCCGATCTCCCGCAGGTAGTCGTGGTTGGCCTCGCTGGCCGAGGCGATCACCCGCGCGCCTCGGGCGATCGCCAGCTGCGCGGCGACCGCTCCCACGCCGCCCGCGCCGCCGTCGATGAAGAGCGTGTGGCCGGGCTGGACGTCGAGCAGGCGGAGACCGCGCTCGCCGGTCTCACCGGCCACGCCCGCGGCAGCCGCCACCGCCCAGTCCACGGACGGCGGCTTGGCCGCCCACGAGTCCAGCACCGCGTACTCCGCCTGGGTGTGGCGACCCTTGCCGAGCAACTCGTCACCGACCGAGACCCCGGTGACGCCGTCGCCGACCTCGTCCACCACGCCGGCGGCGTCGTATCCGAGGTAACCGGGGCCCGCCATCGGCTGGCCACCGGACCTCGCGCCGCTGAGCAGCTTCCAGTCGATCGGGTTCACGCTGGCCGCACGCACGGCGATCCGGACCTGCCCCGGACCGGCGTGCGGCTCAGGTGCCTCCGCCCACTCCAGCACCTCCGGACCCCCGTACGCCTTGAACTGCAGGGCTCGCATGTCACCAGTCCCTCCGCACCGGCGGCCCGGCCACCGGGATCGGGCAGGTCCCCGGAGGAGCACGGGCCGCACCACAGATCCCGCCAGGACCCGGGCCGGATCCTATGCCTCGCCGGCCGGGCAGGACGTCGGTGCCCGGCCGTGGCATCCTCCGGCTCATGGCCCGTGCGGCGCGGGCAGCCGTCGCAGCGGGTAAGGCCAGCTGCGTCCGGGCTGGCTCTTTCGTCCCGGGTGGAGCCAGGGCAGGCTGGTGGGAGCTGGAGAGGGAGGCGGTGTCATGCAGGCGAAGGTGGGAGATCGGCTGTGCGTCCACGGGAACACGGTCGGCCGGACTGACCACCGGATGGAGATCATCGAGGTGCGCGGAGCCGCCGGCGGGCCGCCGTACCTGGTCCGGTACGAGGACGGGCACGAGGCCGTGGTCTTCCCCGGTCCGGACGCCGTCGTCGAGCCCGGGACCGGTCCCGCCGGCTCCGGGTAGGGCCGGCGGCCCGAGCGGACCGTCGCCCCGGCAGCCGGCCGTCGCCAGGCCCGGCCGCCGGCGCGACGTGCTGTCCGGGCGGCGGCCGAAGGTCGCCCGCCCGGCCTCGGCCGGGCGGGCCACCGCGGCGTCGAGCCACTGATAGGTTTCCGGGTCATGGGCGGCCTGCTCGGCGGTCACAGTGGGTCGGCTCCGCTGTCGCGCGGGCACCGCCGATGGGACGACCGACACATGCACCGACCGTCACCGTGGGCGCAGCCGGCCCGCACCCTGCTACCCACCCCCGACCGGGTGGGTGACTTCTGGAGGCCCTTCATGCGCGATGGCGCGCACCGGCATCCACGCCGGAGCCGACTCGGACTGACGGCTCTGGCGGCCGCCTCGCTGCTGCTCACCGCCGTCCCGGCGCTGGCGTCGACACCCGGTGCCGACGTCCGGCTGTCGAACGACGCCCCGGGCACGTCCGGGTACGTGTCGAACTACACGGCCGTGACCGGACAGCCGTACACCGACGCCACGCTCACCGAATGCTCCCGCGCGCGGGGCCGGCAGAACGAGCCGGCCGTCGCGGTGAACCCGCGCAACCCGCAGGTCATCGTGGGCAGCTCGAACGACTACTGCGGGACGTACAACGACGGCAGCGACGCGGACGGTGCGCCGCTGCCGGTCGGGCCGATCTGGCTGGGCTACTACCGGTCCCAGAACGGAGGGGCCTCGTTCCAGTCCTCCCTGGTCCCGGGATACCCGGGTGACACCTCGCCGTACGCGGCCCGCGCGCAGGTCCGGACGGCCAGCTCCGGCGACCCGGTGCTCGCCTGGGACGGCGACGGCCGGCTGTTCGCCGGGTCGGAGAGCTCGGAGGACCCAGCCGGTTCGAAGAAGACCTTCGGCGACGTCTGGGTCGCCACCTACGAGAACCCGGCCGGCGTCGGCGGCGCGACCGTGGACGACGGCAAGGAGTTCCGCCGGGCGGTGATCATCAACCGTGGCTCGTCCGCCCCGAACCTGCTCGGCGTCTTCAACGACAAGACCTCCATCGCGGCCGACCGGACCGACAACGCGGCCACCCGGGGGAACGTCTACTTCGCCTGGTCCCGGTTCACCGGCAACGGCGGCTCGAACATCTACGTGGTCCGCTCCACCGACCACGGCGCCACGTTCTCCAACCCGAAGCTGCTGACCACCAGCGAGAACGACATCCAGGACCCGGACATCGCGATCCGCGGCGACGGGACCGTCACGGTCACCTGGAGCTCGTCGTCGAAGCAGAGCGGGCTCGACTCGGTGGGCTACGCGGTGTCGACCAACGGCGGCGCGACCTGGTCCCCGGCCCGGACGCTGACGACCTACACCTCGTACGACGCGCAGGACGTCTCGGCGCCGACCGCGACGGCCCCGATCTCCGGGCCGGACTTCGAGGGCGGCGCCGAGGAGCGGGACGCGACCGGTGACGCGCGCGACTGCGGCGTGCTGGCCTCGGCCTGCCGGAGCGGCTACATCTTCTTCCGTCGGACCACCTCACCGCGGTCCTCCGCGGACCAGACGGCGCCCGGCAACCCGCTCGTCTACGTCGTGCTCGAGCCGGTCGTGCCCGGGTCCGAGGTGCCGACCGGCACCACGTACGGCGCGGTCGAGGTCGGCGTCGGCGGGCAGAGCGCGGTGTACGCGCTGGCCTTCAACCCGCTGACCGGCGCCAGGACCGGCCCGGTGCGGGTCGAGCCGGAGGCCGCCGGGCACCAGCTGTTCGCGGACGTGGTCGCCGACTCGGGCGTCGTGCACGTGCTGTGGTGGGACAGCCGCAACGACCGGTGCTACTCGCCGGCCCGGCCGGTGGGCAACTGCGCGGACGGCACGCTCACCCCGTCGCTGGACGCCTACGGCGCGACGCTGAGCCCGGCGCTGACCGCTGTCGGCAGCACCCGGCTCAGCGACCTGACCAGCAACCCCAACTGGGACCAGTACGCCGGCCGGACCGTGCCGTTCGCGGGCGACTACCTGTGGATCGACTCGGCGGCGGGCCGCACGTACTCGGTCTGGACCGACTACCGCAACACGGTGCCGGGGAACGACCCGCGCACCGCGAGCACCCGTGGAGACGTGCTGCAGTGCCGGACGCAGCGGGCCGACGGCACGTACACCGGCGACACCTGCCCGCGGGCCGGCGGCCTGGACCAGGACATCTACGGCGACCTCTCACCGTGACCGGACGCCGGGCCGCCGCCGCGCCACGGCGGCGGCCCGGCGGAGGTCGACCCGAACCGGGCGGGCCGCCGCCGTCCCGCGATGACTGCTGCGGCCCGGACTGACAGCCCGCTCAAAGGTCATTGCCGGCTCCCGCACAGACCCGGCGGTGACCCTCGTCCTGCCCGGCCGGAACGGACCGGCCGGCGGACGAGAGGGAGCACCGGATGAGCGAGACGGACCACCGGGCGGGAAGCGCCCGGCCGGGCTCGAAGCGCCGGATCGGCGCGGCGGTCGGGCTGGTCGGGGTCGGCCTGGCCGCGGGCGCTGTGCTGGCCGGCACGCTGACGGCGAACGCCGCGACCGGCACGGCGGCGCCGAGCGCCTCGCCGAGCGCGTCGGCGAGCGGGGCACCGGACCGCGGCCAGCCCGGCGACCCCGGCGGCAGCAGGGACGAGTCGAGGAGCCAGCGGCCGGACGAGCACCTGCTGACCGGCGACACCGCGGCCAAGGTGCGGGCCGCCGCGCTCGCGAAGTACCCGGGCGCCACCATCCAGCGGGTGGAGACCGACTCCGACGGCGTCTACGAGGCGCACCTGACCACCTCGGCCGGCAAGCGGGTCACGGTGGAGGTCGGCAAGGACTTCGCCGTGACCGGCGAGGAGCAGCAGGGCCCGCGGTAGCCGCGTACCGGGGGCACGGCCCGGCGGCCTGGGCCGCCGGGCCGCCGGACCGCGCACAGCCGGCGCACAGCCGGCGCACAGGCGCCGCCCAGCCCATCCGGCGAGCGTGCGGGTCATGACGGGGACGAGGGCGCAACTGCGACGGGCGGACGGCCGGCCGGTACGGGTGCTGGTCGTCGACGACGAGCCGGCGCTGTGCGAGCTGCTCTCGATGGCGTTGCGGTACGAGGGCTGGGACGTCCGGATGGCGCCGGACGGGTGGAGCGCGGTGCGCCAGGTCCGGGACTTCCGCCCGGACGCCGTCGTTCTCGACGTCATGCTGCCCGACCAGCACGGCTTCGAGGTGCTCCGGCGGCTGCACGAGGAGTCGCCGGCGTTGCCGGTGCTCTTCCTCACCGCGAAGGACGCCGTCGAGGACCGGGTCGCCGGCCTCACCGCCGGCGGCGACGACTACGTGACCAAGCCCTTCAGCCTGGAGGAGGTCGTCGCCCGGGTGCGGGTGCTGGTGCGGCGGGCGGGCGCCGTCAGCGACCCGGCCAGCTCGGTCCTCGCCGTCGGCGACCTCAGCCTGGACGAGGACAGCCGGGAGGTGCGCCGCGGCGCCGAGCCGCTGCAGCTGACCGCCACCGAGTTCGAGCTGCTGCGCTACTTCATGCGCAACCCGCGCCGGGTGCTGAGCAAGGCCCAGATCCTCGACCGGGTCTGGCACCACGACTTCGGCGGCAACGGCAGCGTGGTGGAGCTCTACGTCTCGTACCTGCGGAAGAAGGTCGACGCGGGCCGGGAGCCGATGATCCACACGATCCGCGGGGCCGGGTACGTGCTCAGAGCGGCACCGTGAGACGCCCACGGTCGCTGCGCGGCCGGCTGGTGGTCGCCCTGGTCGGCCTGGTGGCCGCCGCCTGCCTGGTCATCGGCGTACGTCCAGCATGCCGTGGCCGGGGTCGCGTCCGCCGCCGGCCGGATGGGCGTGCTCATCGACGACCTGCTGCTGCTGGCCAGGCTGGACTCCGGGCGGCCGCTGGCGGACCAGCGGGTGGACCTGTCCCGGCTGCTGGTGGAGTCGGTCGCCGACGCCCACGCGGCCGGACCCGGCCACCGGTGGCAGCTGACCCTCCCGGACGAGCCGGTCGAGGTGACCGGCGACGAGCTGCGACTGCACCAGGTCCTCGACAACCTGCTCGCGAACGCCCGTACGCACACCCCGGCCGGGACCGTCGTGACCGTCAGCCTCGCCCGCATCGGTCCCGACGCGGTGCTCACCGTCGCCGACGACGGTCCGGGCATCCCCGAGCACCTGCAGCCGCCTCGCGGCCCCGGCCGGTCCGGGCCCGGGTCAGCCGGAGCCGCCGTGCACGCGCCGGCCGGCCGGCGCACCCCGGGAGCCGCCCCAGCCGGCCCGTCCGGACGCCGAGGCGTCAGAGCCGGCTGAGGGTGGCGTCGTCGGCCCGGCCGCCGAAGAACCGGTCGAGCACGTCCTGGAAGACCCGCTCCCGCGGGGCGGCCCGGGCGAACAGCGTCATGGACGACCGCAGCTTCTGCGCGTCGACCGAGCCGAGGACGGCGACGGGGTCGGTGGCGTGGAGCTCGGTCAGCACCCGCGCGGCGCGCAGCAGCCGGGGTCCGAGCACCGGATGCGCCAGGTACGCCTCCGCCTCGGCCAGGCCGGAGACCGCGAAGTGCCGTGCCACCGCGCTCCGGCCCAGCCCGGCGACCTGCGGGAAGACGAACCACATCCAGTGGCCGCGCTTCCGCCCGGCCCGCAGCTCCCGCACCGCGGCCTCGTACGTGCCGCCGGCGTCCTGCGCCTCGACGAACCGCCCCAGCTCGAAGGGGTCACCCACGACCGGGGGTCAGGGGTACTCGACCACGAAGCTCGGCTGGCCGGTGTTGCTGTTGTCGACCGGCGCGCCGGTGTCGTTCACGACGTGGTCGATGGTGCCGGCGCTGAGATTGACGGTCAGCACGTGGTGCAGCCGCACCCCCGGAGTCACCGGCACCTCGAAGCCGTGGCTGGCGTGGATCGTCGGGTCCACGTTGGTGAAGATGTACGCGCCGCCGCCCCACAGCTCGTGCGTCCGGACGTCGTCCGCGACCTTGTACGCGGCCCAGCCGAGCACGCCGTCGTGCTGCCAGGCCGCCTGGTCCGGCGGGTCGTACGGCAGCTCGTTCTGGAAGAACACGGTCCGGCCGCGCTCGCCGTTCCAGATGACGTTGTACTGCTGGTAGTGCTCGACGAACAGGCCGGTCGCGGTCACGTCGGCGCCGTTGACGACGACGCCGTTGCGGCCGGTGTTGACGTCCCAGCCGACCGAGCCGGGGACGCCGTGGTCCGCCCGCCAGGCCCAGATGTGGTCGATCAGGACGTCGTCGCTGTTGACCTCGAGGCTGACGTCCGCCTTGCCCACGTGCGGGCCGCCGACCCGGAAGTAGACGTCGTTGAGCGTGGTCGGGTCGGCGGGGTCGCTCTTGTGGTTGTTGCCGTGCAGCTTGCCGATCCGGAGCAGCGCCGGCGAGCTGACCGGACCGGCGTCGAGGGTGACGCCGGCGACGACGACGCCGGGGACGTCGGCGACCTCGAGCGGCACCGCGCCCCCGACCGCGGTCAGGGTGGCATGGCCGAGGCCGAGGACCACCGTGTCGGCGCGCTTGACCTCGATGCTCCGGCCGACGTCGTACACGCCCGGGGTGAGCAGCAGGTTCCGGCCGCGGGCGAGCTGGTTGTTGATCACCTGCACCGAGTCGGACGGCCTGGCGACGAAGAAGTCGGACAGCGGCAGCGTGCGTCCCGGGGTCATTCCGTTCGCCCAGGTGACACCGCGCGAGTCGCGCTGCGCGGACGGCGCCCGGACGTAGTAGCGGCCGTCGGCGCCGAGGAACAGGTACGGCTTCTCCCGGCTCACCGGCGTCCGGTCCAGGGTGGTGTACGGCGGGTTCGGGAACGTCGCGTCGGACGGCGCGCCCTCGACGCCGGCGAAGACCTGGTTCCACACCCCGTTCGACCAGCCGCCGACGGTGCTGTTGCGGGTCAGCCACTGCTGCTGCGAGCCGTTGATCACGAATCCGGTCCGGGAGTCGGCGATGTAGCCGCCGCTGGCGTACTGCGGGCCGGCGGTGCAGTAGTCCATCAGCGACAGGGTGCCGCCGGTGACGTCCACGCGGCGCATCGACACCGCCTGGGAGACGGCCCAGAAGTTCGCCGAGGCCCGGCACCCGTCCTGGCCGGCGGCGTCGATGTGCAGGGTCAGGTTGGACAGCGTGCGCCAGAAGTTCACCAGCGCGAGGCAGTTGCTGGTGCCGCCGTTGTCCAGGCACCGGTTGTAGACCTCGATCTTGCCGTTGATGACGACGTCCGCCGGGGAGGCGCCGAGACCGGCGACCTCGGTGTAGTAGCCGACCTTCATCTGCAGCGGGGCCGCGGCGGTGCCGTAGACGCCCGGCTTGAACAGCAGCGCGTACCGGCCGGTACCCATCTCGGCGTCGATCTGCTGCGCGTTGACCGCGTCCACCCGGGCCTGGATCTCGGCGACCGGCATGCCGGGGTCGAAGACGATCACGTTCGGCCCGAGGTCCGACCCACCCGGTCCGGGCGGCGGAGCCGCACCGGCGACCCCGGCCGGCGCCAGCGCCGTGACCAGCGCGACGGCGAGGACGACGATCCGGGCGGCACTTCGTGGACTGCGACGCATCACTGGGCCTCCAGCTCCGGCGCTGCGGACGGACATCCGGCGCGGTCCGTCCCTCCGGCGCGGGCCCGACCGGGTGTTCGCAATCGGGCGGAGCGTAACTCCGGCCCAAACGCCCGTCCAGCCGGTGCAGGGGAGGTGCCGGCCGCTGATTCCGTGGCCGTACGGGCAGATCGATCCGGATTCGATGGTGACCGGGGGTCGGCCGACCGTGACCGTGCCTGCAGTCCGCCGTGCACCGGAAGGGGGCTCAGGGTGAGCGTGTCCCTGCGGCGCCTGGTCTCACCCGTCCGGAGCGGGGACGGCGGCGAAGGCGCGGACCGGGAAGGTGCCGAAGGCCGCCACCCGCGGCGGGGCCGCGCTGAAGCGGGCACCGGTCGGCGGGAGCTGGTCGAGGCCGGTCAGGTGCTCGACGACCGGGATGCCGGCGGCGAGCAGGATCGTGTGTGCCGGGCGCTCCCCGGTGCTGGTGTCGTCGATGTTGACCGCGTCGATGCCGACCAGGCCCGCCTCGTGGTCGGCCAGCCAGCGGGCGCCGGCCTCGCTGAGGTACGGCGCGTCCCGGGCGTAGTCGGCGCTGCCCCAGCCGGCGTCGCCGCCGGTGTGCAGCAGCACCGCGCGGCCGGCGACCTCGTGCCCGGCCAGGGCGCTGACTTCGACCGCCCGGGTGCCGGCGGTGCGGACGACGACGGCGGGCAGGTCCACCAGCGAGCTCAGTGGGAGGCCGGCGAGGTCGGTGCCGCCGGCGTACCGGTGGTACGGGCTGTCCAGGTAGGTGCCGGTGTTGCCGACCATGCTGATCCGGTCGATCGCGAACTCGGTGCCCGGCACGTAGGTCTCCCGGGACGCCTCCCGGGTGAGGTGCGGGGTGACCTCCGGTCCGGGCAGCCCGGGATAGGTGGTCATGCCGGCGCTGATGACGTGGTTGAGCTCGACGTACCGCCAGGTCCGGGCCGGCCGCCGCCCGGCGTCGTCGGGACCACCGCGGGTGCCCTTGTGCGGCTCCTCCACCACCCGCAGCCCGCTCACCTCGACGCGCTCGGTCATCAGCAGGCCGAGCGCGGCGACGAAGAGGTCGGCGACCTCCCGCTCGGTCGTCTCCGGGCCGGGGATGTCCACCCGGAAGCCCTGGGCCGACAGCCCGCCGCCGTTGCTGAAGGTCACCCGGGCGTCGAACTCCGCGCGATGGTCCGTCATGACCCGCATCCTGCCGGACCGCCTCGTCTGCACCGTCCACGCCGACGAGCTGATCGTTACCCAGGCCCACCACCACCACCAGCGGCGCGGCGGACGGCAGGACGGACCGCGCGGGGGATGATCGCCGGGGCGGCGCGGGAAGGGCGGCGATGATCGAGGCGGTCTGCCACCGGCCGGAGTGATGCCCGACGAGGGGCCTCGGCAGCCGCCGCCGACCCGCCGGGCCCGGCTCGCTCAGCTCGCGTCCGGGGTGAGGGTGGCCAGGTCGACGTGCCGGGCCAGCTCGCCTGCGGTCCGGCACTCCCGGACCGACCGGTCCCGGCCGGTCAGCCGCAGCACCGGCCGGGGCCGGCCGTCCGGGCCGACCCGGGTGCGCTGCTCGACCCGGACGCCGGCCGGCCCGACCAGCGCGACCTCGCCCGCCACGATCCGGCGGGCCGCGGTGAGCAGGCTGAGCACCGTGGCCGGCGGTGGGGAGGCGCCGAGCTCGGCGCCGGACAGCAGCCGCTCGGTCTCGATCACCCGATCCAGCAGGTCGAGGCGACCGCCGGCGGCAAAGGCGATCCGAGCGACCGCTTGTGCGCTGTCCAGTTGCCCGCGGACGACCTCGGCCGCGGCGCGACCGGCCTCGGCGTCCAGCCGCCGGTACGCCCGCCGGTCGTCCGGGCCAGCGGCGGGTGGTGCCTCCGTGGGCCGCTTGGGGGGAGTTGGCTGCTGGTCGGCCGCGGGAGCGGCCGGCGGCCCGGGGTCCGTCGGCCCCGGGATGGCCGGCGGGGGCTCGGTCCGGGTCGGTCCGGTACGCACCCCCTCCGGCGCCGCCCGCTCAGCCGGCAGGCCCCCCGCGGAGCCCCCGGTCCGGTCCCCAGCCCCCGCGGCCGGCGCGCCGGCCGCCGTCCCCCTCCGCCGCCGGGCCAGCAGCGCCACCGCGGCAAAGGCGACCGCTGCCAGCACCAGGACCAGCACAGCCCACCACGGTGGGGCGGACCGGCCCGACGTCCCGCCCGGTGACGGCGACCCCGCCACCTCGGCGGGCACGGTCGCGGCCGTCTCGGCCGTGTCTCTCCCGACCTGCACCGACAGCCGGACGGTGGCCGGCAGCACCGGCGGCCTCGGGAAGGACACTGCGTACCGGGCCCGCAGCACCGCGGCCAGCTGGTCGAACGCGGACAGCGTCGCCGGCCCGCGCGCGGAGACCAGCACGCCGCCGGTGTCTTCGACGACCTGCGACCAGTAGCGCTGGTCGTCGCCGGTGGAGACCACCGCCAGCAGCACGCCGGCCGTCCGCAGCCGGCGGGCGAGGTCGGCGGCGGCCTCGCCGCCGGCGTCGGTCGAGCCGGTGTAGAGCAGCAGCAGCCGCGGCCGGCCGGGCACCGCGGGCAGCCCGTCCACGGCCACGGTCAGCGCCGCGGCGGTCTGCCGCTCCCCGTCGGGACGGACGGAGGTCAGCGCGGCGATAGCGGTGCTGGCGCCCGGGCTCAGCGGTGCCAGCACCCTGGGCGGCCCGCCGTCCGCGACCACCATCGTGCGGGCGTCGTCGGGCAGCTGGAGCAGGAAGCTCGCCGCGCCGCTGGCGCCGACCTGCAGTGCGGCGGCGCCGGCGGCGGAGGTGTCCAGCACCAGGCCGGTGGCCAGCTCCGCGGACACCACCGGCTCGGCGGTCCCGGCCACCGTGCTGCCGTCCGCGGCGGCGATCTGGAACGCGCCGGACCGCAGCGTCACGGCCGGCGCGGGCGTGACCTCGGCGACCAGTGTCACCAGGTCGCCGGCCGGCTGCACCGCGACGACGCGGAGCTCGGGCGCCGCGCCCGCTGGCCCGGCCGGGCCGAGAGCGGCGGCCGCGGCGACCGTCAGGGCCGCCCCGGCACGCCGCCACCGCCGGTCAGGCCGGCGCCGCGTAGACGATGACATTGTCTCGGTAGTTGCGGGTGCTGCGGTCGAAGCTGCCGCCGCAGGTGATCAGCCGCAGCGACGGTGCCAGGTCCGGTCCGTACACCTGGTCGGTGGGGAAGTCGGTCTTCGGCACCTGCTGTAGGCGCACCATCCGGAACCTCACGGTGCTCCCGTCGGCGCGGTCGACGAGGACATCGTCACCCCGCCCCAGCCCGGCGAGGCGGAAGAAGACCGCGGGGCGGTGGCCCCAGTCCACGTGCCCGATGATCACCGCCGGTCCGGGCTGTCCCGGCCGCGGCCCGCCGCTGAACCAGCCGGCCAGCTCCGGCCGGCTGGGCAGCGCGATGCTCCGGTCCGGGGCCCGGCCGAGCCTCTCCAGTGGGGTGTCCACGCCGGCCGCCGGGATGCGCAGCCGGACCGGCACCGCCACCTCGTCGTACGTGCGGACCGACTTGAAGCTGTCCGCCGCCGGGTCCCGGACCGGCGACGGCGTGGCCCTGGGCGGCGCCGACCCGGGGCTGCCGGCCGCCGGCGAGCCGGTGCAGCCGGTCAGCGCCGCCAGCAGCGCGGTGCCGGCGAGCAGGGTCGGCAGGGCGCCGGCCCGCACGTCAGCGACCTCCGACGACCGACGCCATCCCGCCGTCGCCGGTCCCCGCCGGCCCGACCGGGTGCCGGGACGCCAGCCTCAGCCCGAAGGCGTGGGCCAGCTGCCCGGCCAGGCCGTACATCTCCTGGTACGTCGTATAGGCCACGTCCTGCGCGGTCGCGTAGTCCTTCGCCACGAACGCGTCCACCTGCTGGCGGAGCATCCGGTCGTGCGACTGCAGCGCCTTCGCCAGCGCCGCCGAGGTGATCTTGTCGCCGGTCGCGCCGTTGAGGAAGGCGGCGAGCCGTTTCTCGAACCCGTCGAGCTTGCCGCCGACGATGCTGCGCTGGGTCTCGTCGCCCTTCGCGATCGCCGCCGCGTAGCCGACCAGCAGGTCGATGTGGTCGGCCCACAGCGACTGGAAGCGCTTCGCCGCCGCCGCTCCGAACAGGGTGTCGATCGCGCCGGCCAGGTCCTTGGTGTTGCCGTTCACGGCAGCGGCCGCGGCGCCGAAGTCGGCGGCGTCGGTCGCGCCGGCCCGCAGGGCGCCGACCACCAGCTCCACGTGCTCGCCGAGCAGCTGGGTCAGCGCCGAGCGCAGCCGCCAGGCCGGCGTGCCGAGCACCTTCGCCGCCTGCCGCGGCAGCAGCGTGGACGCGAGTGCCCGGCCCAGCTGGTAGGCGTGGGCGAAGCCCTGCCGGTAGATCTGGTCGGCCTTCGCCCAGTCCTTCGCGGCGTACGCGTCGGCCTGCCCGATCAGGTGGTCGATGTGCACCTTCACCGCGGACAGCGCGGTCGCACGTGGCAGCCGGCCCTGGGCGGCGGCGACGAAGAAGCCCGCGAGGTCGGTCTCGAAGCGGGTGATGACGAGCTTGGCCTGTGCCTGCACGGCCTCGTCGCCGTCCGCCAGCCCGCGGGCGTAGTTGAACAGCGCGGTGACGTGCTGGGACCAGATCGGGGTGAACTGCGCGGCCGCCTGGCTGCCGAACGCCCCGGCCACCAGCTTGCTCATCGCGTCGGTGTTCTTGCCCAAAGCGGCGTTCGCGGCCTGGGCCAGGTCCGGGTCGTTACGCAGCCGGCCGCGCATCATGTCCGCGGCGAGCACGGTGTGCTGGCCGAGCAGCTCCTGCAGCCGCAGGGCGAGCTCGCCCGGTGCGAGCGGTGCGGTCGTGGCCTCGGTGGTGACTCCGGTGGACCGGGAGCCGAGCGACTCGGCGGCCAGTTGCGCGGCCGGAGCCCGGGCGGCCGGCTTCTCCTCGTCGCCGCCGCGACCGGCGGTGACGACGCCGCCCGCGATGAGCGCGATGGCGACCACGGCAGCCACGATGAGCAGCGCGCGGGACGAGGTGCGACGTGGCTGCCGGGACTCACGTCTGGTGATCAACGCGGTCTCCCCACGAATCGCTGTGCTCGGACAGCATGCTCGCCACTGTCCGTCGTCAACTCACTACTTGATGTCAGTATCGGGCGGAGCAGGTGTGATGCGCCGTGATCGTACCCACGAGACCAGATGTTACGACGTTGAACGGTTATCCCCGGTGCGCGTGCGCGGTAACTAGGGGGTGGGCGCCGCCACGATCCGAGGCCGTTCCGCGGGGCGACCGCCGGCAGTCCGGGCGTCGCGGGCCGACCCGAGCGGTCTTCGGCCCCGGCGCCCGCGGCGTCGTACCGTGGCGGCGTGACGGCACAGCCCGATCCCCGCCGCCGGGTCCCGCGTACGGACGCCGTGCTCGGCGACCCCCGGCTGGACGGCGCGGTCGGCCGGCTCGGCCGGACGCTGGTCCGGCAGGCGGTCACCGCCGCGCAGGACCGGGTGCGGCTGGGCGACCTGGAGCCGGACGGCGTCGTCGCGGCCGTGCTGGCGGAGCTGCCCGCGGTGCCGGCGACGCTGCGACCGGTGCTCAACGCGACCGGTGTGGTGCTGCACACCAACCTGGGCCGGGCGCCGCTGTCGGTGGCCGCGCGCGCCGCGGTGCTGGCCGCCGCCGGCACCACCGACGTCGAGCTGGACCTGGCGACCGGCCGGCGCGGTCGGCGCGGGCGCGGTGCGCTCGACGCGCTCGCCGCCGCGGTGCCGGACGCCGAGGCGGTGCACGTCGTCAACAACGGAGCCGCCGCGCTGGTGCTGGCCGCGAGCGCGCTGGCCACCGGCCGGGAGATCGTGCTCGCCCGCGGCGAGCTGGTGGAGATCGGCGACGGCTTCCGGATCCCCGACCTGCTGGTCTGCACCGGCGCGCGGCTGCGCGAGGTGGGCACCACCAACCGGGTCACCCTCGCCGACTACGCCGGGGCGGTGGGACCGGACACCGGCTTCGTGCTCAAGCTGCACCCGTCCAACTTCGTGGTCAGCGGGTTCACGGCGAGCGTGCCGACGGCCGAGCTGGCGACGCTGCCGGTCCCGGTGGTGGTGGACACCGGCTCCGGGCTGCTCGCCCCGCTGCCGGCGCTGCCGGACGAGCCGGATGCCGCATCCGCGCTGCGAGCGGGCGCTGCGCTCGTCACCGCGAGCGGCGACAAGCTGCTCGGCGGTCCGCAGGCCGGGCTGCTGCTCGGCCGCGCCGAGGTGGTGGACCGGCTGCGGCGGCACCCGCTGGCCCGGGCCCTGCGGGTGGACAAGCTCACGCTGGCGGCGCTGGAGGCGACGTTGCGCGGGCCGACCCCGCCGACCACCCGAGCGCTCGCCGCGGACGTGGACCGTCTGCGGGACCGGGCGTCCCGGCTCGCGTCGCTGCTCCAGGCGTCCGGTGTGGACGCCGCGGCGGTGGACAGCTCGGCGGCGGTGGGCGGCGGCGGCGCACCGGGGGTGTCGCTGCCGAGCGCGGCGGTGAGCCTGCCGGAGCCGTACGCGGACCGGCTGCGGACCGGTGACCCGCCGGTGCTCGGCCGGCTGGAGCGCGGTCGCTGCCTGCTCGACCTGCGTGCGATCGAGGAAACCGACGACGCGGCGCTGCGCCGGGCCGTGCTCGCCGCGTCCACTATGGACTAGTCGTGGTGCACGTCGTCGCCACCGCCGGCCATGTCGACCACGGCAAGTCCACGCTGGTCCGGGCGCTGACCGGGATGGAGCCGGACCGGTGGGCGGAGGAGCGGCGGCGGGGGATGACGCTGGACCTCGGCTTCGCCTGGACCACGCTGCCGTCGGGCCGGGGGGTGGCCTTCGTCGACGTGCCGGGGCACGAGCGGTTCGTGCCGACCATGCTGGCCGGGGTCGGGCCGGTGCCGGCGGTGCTGCTGGTGGTGGCGGCCGACGGCGGCTGGATGCCGCAGTCCGCGGAGCACCTGGCCGCGGTCGACGCGCTCGGCGTCCGGCACGGGCTGGTCGCGGTGACCCGCAGCGACCTGGCCGACCCGGGCGGGGCGATCGAGCGGGCGCTGGCGGAGGTGGCGGCGACCTCGCTCGGTGCGGTGGCGGCGGTGGCGGTCAGCGGGGCGACCGGCGCCGGGCTGGACGAGCTGCGGGCGGCGCTGGACCGGCTGCTCGCCGCGGTGCCTGCGCCGGACGGCGCGGCGCCGGTGCGGCTCTGGCTGGACCGGGTCTTCACCGTCCGCGGCAGCGGCACCGTGGTGACCGGCACGCTCGGCGCCGGCACGCTGCGGGTGGGTGACGAGCTGGAGCTGGTGCCCGGCGGCCGGCGGGTGGGGGTGCGCGCGCTCCAGTCGCAGGGGTCGCCGGTCACCGTGGTGGCCGGCACCGCCCGGGTCGCCGTGAACCTGCGCGGCGTCAGCGTCGACGAGGTGACCCGCGGGGCCGCGCTGGTGACGCCGGGGGAGTGGACGGTCGCGTCCGCCGTGGACGGTCGGCTGACCGGCCGGCCGGTGCCGGAGCTGCCGGCCGAGCTGGTGCTGCACGCCGGCTCGGCCGCGGTGCCGGTCCGGGTCCGTCCACTTGGGACGGACACCGCCCGGGTGTCGCTGTCCAGGCCGCTGCCGCTGCACGTCGGCGACCGGGTGCTGCTGCGCGACCCGGGCCGGCGGTCGATCGCCGGCGGCCTGCGGGTGCTCGACGTCGACCCGCCGGCGCTGCGCCGGCGGGGGGCCGGCGCGGCCCGGGCGGTGCAGCTGTCCACTGTGGATGGCAGTCCGGACGGGGTGGGCGAGCTGGCCCGGCGGGGTGCGGTGCGGGCGGCCGCCCTGCGGGCGATGGGGCTGCCGGAGCCGGCGGCGGCGCTGCGGGCCGGCGGGTGGCTGGTCGATCCCGGCCAGGCGGCGCGGTGGCGGGCCGCGTTGGCGCGCGCGGTGGCCGAGCACGCGGCAGCGCACCCGCTGGAGCACGGGCTGCCGGTGGAGGCGGCCCGGCAGCAGGTCGGACTGCCGGACGTCCGGCTGGTCCCCGCGCTCCTCGCCGACCCCGCCGCCGATCAGGTTCACCAACCTGGCGACGACCGATCCGGACATTTCGCCGGGCAAAGTGGTCGCTCAGCTGGGGAACGTGATCGACAGCGGGCAGAGGAGCTCCAGGAGGAGGCTGGCGATCAGGTTCACCAACCTGCCGTCCCCGCGCTCCTCGCCGACCCGGCTGGCGATCAGGTTCACCAACCTGGCGACGACCGATCCGGACATTTCGCCGGGCAAGGTGGTCGCTCAGCTGGGGAACGTGATCGACGCCGGGCCGAGCAGCTCCACGAGGAGGCCGGCGACGGCGGCGGTGCAGCCGGGGCCCGGGACGAGGGCGGTGCGGCGGCCGGGGCCCGGGACGAGGGTGGTGCGGCGGCCGGGGCCCGGGACGAGGGCGCTGCGACGGCCGGGGACCTCGGCGGGCCGGTGCTAGTGGTGCGCGACGGGCGGGTCGCCGCGGCGGCCGCCGCGGTGCCCGCCGGGCTCCGGCCCGCGGTGGACGCGGTCCGGGCGGACCTGACCGCGGCGCCGTACGCGGCCCCGGAGGCGCACCGGCTGGCCGGGCTCGGGCTGGGCCGCCGGGAGCTGGCCGCCGCCGTCCGGGCCGGCGCGCTGCTGCGGGTCGCCGACGGGGTCTACCTGCTGCCCGGCGCGGACGACCGGGCGGCGGAGCTGCTCGCCGAGCTGCCGCAGCCCTTCACGCTGTCCGAGGCCCGCCGGGGCCTCCGCACCACCCGCCGGGTGGCCGTGCCGCTGCTGGAGCTGCTGGACGCCCGCGGCCTGACCGAGCGGCTGCCGGACGACCGGCGCCGGGTCCGCTCCCGGCACGGGTGAGCGCGACACCGGGGCCGTCGTGCCGCAGATCGAGAGGACGCGCCCGATGGCTCGCCCGGCCGGCGGGTGAGGTGAGCGCGACGCAGCTCGGTGTGCCCCGCGGTCGCGCTCAGTCGTTCAGGTCGTACGCGACCGCGTGCTGCGGCTGGTAGAGCCCGATCCGGCTCCCGCTCGGCAGCACCAGCCAGACCTGCCGGCCGAACCCGAGGTCGACCACGTCCCCGTCGAAGCCAGCGCCTTTCGCGGACAGCTCCCGGACGGTCTCCGCCACGTCGTCGCACATCAGGAAGAGCTCGTGGCCGGGGGTGGCGTTCTCGCCCATCAGCGGGTGCACCCCGAGCTCGCCCGGTGGCAGCTTGAAGATCAGCCAACCCGGGTCGTCCTCGACGAACGACCAGCCCAGCACGTCCCGCAGGAAGGCCCGGTCGGCGGCGGCGTCGGCGCTGTAGACCAGGGCGTGCACGGCATTGATCACGGGCGCGAGGATAGTGCCGGCCCGGCCGGGGGACACTGGCCGGGTGAGCGCCGAGCGGCCGGGGCCGTCCACCCGGGCACAGGTCTGGACGCTGGACGGTGACGCCGAGGTCCGCCGGCGGGACACGCTGGTCACCGAGGAGCCGCTGGAGGTGCGGGTCGCCGCCGGCGGCCGGTCCGGCCGGGTCTCGGTGACGATGCGGACGCCCGGGCACGACTTCGAGCTCGCGGTCGGCTTCCTGCACGCCGAGGGGCTGCTGCCGGCCGGCCCGCCGCGCGCGGTGTCCTACTGCGCGGACGTCGAGCGGCCGGACCAGCGCTACAACGTCGTCACCGTGGAGGTGGACGCGCCGGCGCCGCCGGAGCCGGCCCGGGTCGGGCTGGTGTCCAGCGCCTGCGGGGTGTGCGGGTCCGCCTCGCTGGACACCCTGCGCGAGCGCGGCCTGCGGCCGGTCGGGACCGGGCTCACCGTGCCGGTTGAGACGCTGTACGGGCTGCCGGACGCGCTGCGGTGCGCGCAGGGGCTCTTCGCGGCGACCGGCGGCCTGCACGCGGCCGGCCTGTTCGGCGCGGACGGCTCGCTGCTGGCCAGCCGGGAGGACGTCGGCCGGCACAACGCGGTGGACAAGCTGGTCGGCTGGGCGCTGCTGGCCGGCCGGCTGCCGCTGTCCGAGGCGGTGCTGCTGGTCAGCGGGCGGGCCGGCTACGAGATCGTGCAGAAGGCGGTGGCCGCCGGCATCCCGGTGGTCGCCTCGGTGTCCGCGCCTTCGTCGCTGGCCGTCGCGGTCGCGGAGGACTTCGGCGTGACGCTGGTCGGCTTCCTCCGCGGGCGGCGGTGCAACGTCTACGCCGGGCGGGACCGGATCCGCACCGCCGCAGTGGTGTCCGGATGACCTGGAGTGGCGGCGGTCCGGTCGCCGGACCGGCGCCGGGGCCGTACGACGCGGTGGTGCTGACCGGTGGCCGGTCCAGCCGGCTCGGCGGCGTGCACAAGCCGGAGCTGCGGATCGACGGCCGGACCATGGCCGAGTGGGTGCTCGCCGCCGTCCGGGACGCGGACCGGTCGATCGTGGTCGGGCCGGCGGTGCGGCACGTGCCGGTCGACCTGGTGACCCGGGAGGAGCCGGCGGGCGGCGGGCCGGTGGCCGCGCTGGCCGCCGGGATGGTCGGGGTGCGCGCGCCGATGGTGGCGGTGCTGGCCGCGGACCTGCCGTTCCTGGACGCGCCGACCGTCCGCACCCTGCGGGAGATGCTGGCGGCCCGGGCCGGTGCGGCGGTGGCGCTGCCGGTGGACGCCGCGGGCCGGGACCAGCTGCTCTGCGCGGTCTGGCGGACCGGCGCGCTGCGGACGGCACTGGCCGAGGTCGGCGGGCCGGCCGGGATGGCGCTGCGCTCGGTGCTGGCCGCGGCGCCGGGGCCGGTCCTGCGGCTGGAGGGGGACGGGGCCGGGCTGCCGCCGTGGTTCGACTGCGACACCCCCGCCGACCTGGCGGCAGCCCGGGAGTGGCGGCCGCGGGAGCGGAAGGGGTCGGCATGAGCACGCTGGAGGAGTGGACCGACACGGTGGTCGGCGAGCTGGGCATCGCCGGCGCGGTGGACGGCGGCACCCGGGACCTGGTCCTCGACCTCGCCCGGGACGTGGCGCACGGGGTGGCGCGGCCGGCGGCGCCGCTGACCGCCTTCCTGCTCGGCCTCGCCGCCGGCCGCTCGGACGACCCGGTCGGGGCGGCCCGGGCGCTCGCCGACCGGCTCGCCGCCCTCGCCGCGAGCTGGCCCGGGGACCCGCCCGGGTGAGGACGGCCTGGACGGACGCGCGGCTGGCGGCGCACGCGGCGCCGACCCCGCTGCCGGTGGTCCCGCTGCCGCTCGCCCGGGCGGCCGGTGTGCTGGCGGCACCGCTGCGGGCGGCCACGCCGGTGCCGGCGTTCGACTGCTCGGCGATGGACGGGTACGCGGTGGGCTCGCTGGCCGGCCGGTGGCGGGTGGTCGGGCGGGTGCTGGCCGGGCCGGCCGACCCCGGCGGCGTCGGACCCGGCGAGGCGGTCGAGGTGGCCACCGGGGCGCCGGTGCCGGCCGGCACGGTCGCGGTGCTGCCGGTCGAGCTGACCGCGGTCGAGGCGGACGAGCTGACCGCGCTGGCGCCGCCGGAGGCGGGACGGCACGTCCGGCGGGTCGGCGAGGACCTGCCGCTCGGCCTGGACCTGCTGCCGGCCGGCACGCCGGTGACGCCGACCGTCGTCGGGCTCGCCGCCGCCGGCGGGCTGGACGCGGTGCAGGTGCGCCCGCCGCCGCGGGTCGCCGCGCTGCTGACCGGCGACGAGCTGGTGCACGCCGGCGGCTCCGGCGGCGGGCTGGTCCGCGACGCGGTCGGCCCGGCGCTGCCCGGCTGGGTGCGGGCGCTCGGCGGCGAGCCGCTGCCGGCGTGCCAGGTGCCGGACACCGACGCCGCCACGCTGGTCACCGCGATCCGACGAGCCGGTGCCGACGTGGTGCTGACCAGCGGCGGCGCGGGCGCCGGTCCGGCCGACCGGGTCGCCGCCGCCCTGCACGACCTCGGCGCCCGGGTGGTGGTGGACGGCGTCGACTGCCGGCCCGGACACCCGCAGCGGCTGGCGGAGCTGCCGGACGGGCGGTGGCTGGTGGCGCTGCCGGGCAACCCGTACGCGGCGCTGGTCGCGGCGCTGACCCTGCTGGGGCCGCTGCTGCGCGGCCTGACCGGGCGCCCGCTGCCCGACCTGCCGCTCGGCGTCCTCGACGGCGCCGCCCACGTCACCCGCTCGGCCGGACCGACCCGCATCCTCCCGGTGCGCCGGCGCCCGGACGGCACGCTCGAGCCGCTCGGCCGGGACCGGCCGGGCAACCTGTGGGGCGCCGCGCTGGCGGACGCCTTCGCGGTGCTGCCCGCCGGCTGGCGGGGCGAGCCGGTCCCGCTGCTCGCCCCGCCCGCGTGAGGCGTCAGCCGCCGCCCTCGCG
Organism: Mycobacteriales bacterium; assembly: GCA_045806925.1. Classification (GTDB taxonomy): domain Bacteria; phylum Actinomycetota; class Actinomycetes; order Mycobacteriales; family CADCTP01; genus CADCTP01. Next base: position 4,387 of record JBJMII010000162.1, on the reverse strand, counting down.
GCGGCCGAAGAGCCCCCGGAAGGTCATCCGCAGCACCGGCTCGGGCCCCCGCAGCAGCTCGCCGCGCAGCGCGACGGTGCCGCGCCCGGGCCGGGACTGCGACGGGGTCACCGCGAGCACGGTGAGGGTGCCGCGCAGCTCGTCCCCGGCCCGCACCGGGAACAGCCAGCGCAGCTCGGACAGCCCCGGCGAGCCCTGGCTGGTCGAGTCGGCCAGCACCGCGTCGACGTACATCCGCATGAACAGCGACGCGGTGAACCAGCCACTGGCGATCAGGCCGCCGAAGGCGGTGTCCACCGCGGCCTCCGGGTCGACGTGGAACGGCTGCGGGTCGAACCGCCGCGCGAACGTGAGCATCTCCGCCTCGTCCACCACCGCGGTGCCGAGCTCGAACCGGTCGCCGGGCTGGAAGTCCTCGAAGGTCCGCGTCACACCGGGGGAGCGTACGGAGTCCGGTCAGGTAGAACTTGGGACGTGGACGAGGTGCGGCTGGGTGAGGTGCGGGCGACCGTCGAGAAGGGCGGGGCGGCCCGCTACCACGAGGCGAATGCGGCGAAGGGCAAGCTCTTCGCCCGCGAGCGGGTCCGGCTGCTGGTCGACGAGGGGTCGTTCGTCGAGGACGGCCTGTTCGCGAACGCTGCGTCGTTGGCTGACGGAGCAGGTGCACTCCCCGCGGACGGGGTGGTGACCGGGCAGGCGAGGGTCGACGGCCGGCCGGTCTGCCTGATGGCGAACGACTCCACCGTCAAGGCCGGCTCCTGGGGCGCGCGGACGGTGGAGAAGATCATCCGGATCATCGAGCGGGCGTACGCGACTGGTGTCCCGATGATCTACCTGGTCGACTCGGCCGGGGCCCGGATCACCGACCAGGTGCAGCTGTTCCCGGGCCGCCGCGGCGCCGGCCGGATCTTCTGGAACCAGGTCCGCGCCTCCGGCTCGATCCCGCAGGTCTGCGCGCTGTTCGGGCCCAGCGCGGCCGGCGGGGCGTACATCCCGGCCTTCTGCGACGTGGTCGCGATGGTGGACGGCAACGCGTCGATGTACCTCGGCTCGGACCGGATGGTCGAGATGGTGACCGGCGAGAAGACCACGCTGGAGGCGATGGGCGGCGCCAGGGTGCACACCACCGAGTCCGGGGTGGGGCACTTCCTCTGCCAGGACGAGCCGGAGGCGCTGGCCGTGGTCCGGCGCTACCTGTCGTACCTGCCGTCGAACTGGCAGGGCAGCCCGCCGGCCGGCGAGCCGCGGCAGCCGGGCAAGGGCGACCTGCGGGCGCTGGTGCCGGCCAGCGAGCGGCAGGCCTTCGACATGCGCCGGTACGTCCGCGGGCTGGTCGACAGCGCCCCCGACCCGGACGGGACCTCGTACTTCGAGATCCAGGCCCGCTGGGCCCGCGAGGTGACGCTCGGCTTCGCCCGGCTGGCCGGCGAGGTCGTCGGCGTGGTCGGGAACAACTCGCTGCACAAGGGCGGCGTGCTCTTCGTCGACTCGGCGGACAAGGCGACCCGCTTCGTGCAGCTGTGCGACGCGTTCAACGTGCCGCTGGTCTTCCTGTCCGACGTGCCCGGCTTCATGGTCGGCAGCGCGGTGGAGAAGCAGGGCATCATCCGGCACGGCGCGAAGATGATCAGCGTGATCGCCGAGGCGACGGTGCCGAAGATCTGCGTGGTGGTGCGCAAGGCGTACGGCGCCGGGCTCTACGCGATGTCCGGGCCGGGCTTCGAGCCGGACGCGACGCTGGCCCTGCCGACCGCCAAGATCGCAGTGATGGGAGCGGAGGCGGCGGTCAACGCGGTCTACGCGAACAAGATCGCCGCGATCGCGGACGAGGACGAGCGGGCGGAGTTCGTCCGGGAGCGGCGGGAGGCGTACGACCTCGACATCGACGTGCTGCGACTGGCGAGCGAGCTGGTGGTGGACGCGATCGTGGAGCCGGAGGACCTGCGCGGCGAGCTGATCGCCCGGCTCGCCGCCGCCCGCGGCAAGGACCGGCACTTCTCCCGCCGCCGGCACGGCGTCACCCCGGTCTAGCCCGGGTCCAGCCAGGTCAGCCCTGGTCTTGCCCTGGTCAGGCCGCAGCGCGTTCCGCCGCCGGGGGCGGGGTCCGCTGGTGCGGGGGGAAGACGTAGCGCTTGTAGGACCAGAAGCGGAAGACCGTGCCGATGCCGATGCCGACCATCTTGGCGACGTTGAGCGCGAACGGGTCGGTCGCGCCGACCACGTAGTAGGTGAAGGCGATCACCACGCTGGAGATCCCCAGCGCGAGCAGGTTGATGAGGATGAACAGCGTGTACTCGCGGCGCAGCCCGGTGCGCGCCCGGTGCGAGAAGGACCAGTGCCGGTTGGCGAAGTAGGAGATCGTCGTCGCCACCGTGGCGGAGATCACGTTGGACGTGGTCGGGCCGAGGCCGATCCGGAAGTGCAGCAGGTTGAACAGGCCGACGTCGACGAACAGGTTGAGCACGCCGACGACCCCGAAGGCAGAGATCTCCTTGGCCAGCACGTGCCAGGGCGTGCCGAGTCGGTCGAGCAGGCGCATCCGGAGGAGTGTACGGGGCCGCGTCGGGGTGGCCCCGCCGGCCGGCGGCCGTGACAGGATCGGGGCATGCCCGACAGCCCGCTCGACGACGAGCAGGAAGCCTTCCGCCGCACCGTCGCCGACTTCGCCCGCACGGTCGTCGCGCCGGCGGCGTACGAGTACGACGAGCGGGCCGAGTTCCCGTACCCGATCGTCAAGCAGATGGGCGAGATGGGCCTGTTCGGCCTGCCGTTCCCGGAGGCGTACGGCGGGATGGGCGGCGACTACTTCGCGCTCTGCCTGGCCATCGAGGAGCTGGCGCGGGCGGACTCCTCGGTCGCGATCACGCTGGAGGCGGGCGTCTCGCTCGGCGCGATGCCCGTCTACCGGTTCGGCACCGAGGAGCAGAAGCGGGAGTGGCTGCCGCAGCTGTGCACCGGGCAGGCGCTGGGCGCGTTCGGGCTGACCGAGCCCGGCGGCGGCTCGGACGCCGGTGCCACCCGCACCACCGCCCGGGTGGAGGACGGCGAGTGGGTGATCAACGGCACCAAGGCGTTCATCACCAACTCCGGCACCGAGCTGACCCGGCTGGTCACCGTGACGGCGGTGACCGGCGAGCCGGCCGGCGGGAAGAAGGAGATCTCGGCGATCCTGGTGCCGGTGCCGCGGCCGGGCTTCTCCGCGTCGAAGAAGTACTCCAAGGTCGGCTGGCACGCCTCGGACACCCGGGAGCTCTCGTTCAGCGACTGCCGGGTGCCGGTGGACAACCTGCTCGGCGAGCGCGGCCGCGGCTACGCGAACTTCCTGTCCATCCTCGACGAGGGCCGGATCGCGATCGCCGCGCTGGCGACCGGGCTGGCGCAGGCGTGCGTCGACGAGTCGGTGAAGTACGCCAAGCAGCGGCAGGCCTTCGGCCGGCACATCGGGGCGTACCAGGGGATCCAGTTCAAGATCGCGGACATGGAGGCGCGGGCGCACCTGTCCCGGCTGGCGTACTACGACGCGGCCCGGCTGATGCTCGCCGGCCGGCCGTTCAAGCGGGAGGCGGCGATCGCGAAGCTCTACTCGTCGGACGCGGCCGTCACCAACGCGCGGGAGGCGACCCAGGTCTTCGGCGGGTACGGCTTCATGAACGAGTTCCCGGTCGCCCGGCACTGGCGGGACGCGAAGATCCTGGAGATCGGCGAGGGCACCTCCGAGGTGCAGCGGATGCTGATCGCGCGGGAGCTCGGGCTGGGCTGAGTCCGGCCGGGCTGAGGCCGGCCGGGCCGAGGCCGGCCGGGCCGAGTCGGCTGGGGCAGGGCCTGGCTAGGCCAACTCGATCTGGACCATCGTGCTCGGGATCGGCCGCCACACCGAGCCGGCCGCGGTGACCCGGCCGGAGACGACACCCGGCCCGGCGGTCAGGGCGACCCGGACCTTGACCGGGACCGTACCGGCCGCACCCGCCGGCAACGCCGGCAGCCGGCAGGTGGCGACGGCGGCGGATCCGGTGCACGTCCAGCCGCCCGGGTCGTCCGCGCCGCCGGCGACGGCGGTGAGGCCGGCCGGCAGCGACAGCACCGCGATCACGTCGATGGCCGGCCCGGACCCGGTGTTGCGGATCGGGACGCCGATCTCGCCGGGCTCGCCCACCCGCAGCGGGCCGGCGGGCTGGGCGGGGCCGACCAGCAGGACCGGCACCCGGGCGGGGATGGTGCGCGGGACGCCCGCCGGCGGCCCCGGCAGGCGGGGGATGGCGGCGGACCTGCCGGGGGCGCCGGCGGCACGAGCGGCACCGGGAACGGTGCCGGGGACGGCTGCGGGCGCGCCGGGCACGGCTGCGGGCGTGCCGGGAGCGACCGGGGCGGGGCGGGAGCCGGACGCCGC